>JAPUEC010000113.1 GCA_027492775.1 Rhodocyclaceae bacterium | reverse complement strand
AAACAAGTTTTTGGCGGCCTTGACGAGCGAATGGCTGGCCGTGGGGGCATCCGTACGCCGCCAGCGGCCCCGCGCCGCCGGTCATCCGCCGCCTTGCGCACGGACAGCAGCAGGCGTCGCGCCAGCGCTCAGACCCGGGCGCGCCAGGAGCGCACGCAGGAAGCGGCCGCTATGGCTATCCTCAAGCTGCGCAATCTGCTCAGGGGTGCCTGCGGCAAGAATCCGGCCGCCGCCTGCACCACCCTCCGGACCCAGGTCGAGCAGCCAGTCCGCAGTCTTGATGACGTCGAGATTGTGCTCGATGACCACTACGGTATTGCCGTGCTCGACCAGGCGGTGCAGTACCGCCAGCAGCATCTCGATGTCATGGAAATGCAGCCCGGTGGTCGGCTCATCGAGGATGTACAGCGTTCGGCCGGTGTCGCGCTTCGAAAGCTCGAGCGCCAGCTTGACGCGCTGTGCCTCGCCGCCGGAGAGCGTGGTTGCCGACTGGCCAAGCGTGATGTAGCTCAGGCCGACATCGACCAGCGTCTGCAGCTTGCGGGCGATCACCGGTACGGCGTCGAAAAACGCACGAGCCACCTCGACGGTCATCTGCAGGATCTGGTGAATGTTGCTGCCCTTGTACTGGATTTCGAGGGTCTCGCGGTTGTAGCGCTTGCCGTGGCAGACGTCGCAGGGGACGTAGATGTCGGGCAGGAAGTGCATTTCCACCTTGATCATGCCGTCGCCCTGGCAGGCTTCGCAGCGGCCGCCCTTGACGTTGAAGGAGAAGCGGCCCGGTCCGTAGCCGCGCGTGCGGGCTTCCGGAACGCCGGCGAAGAGGTCGCGGATTGGCGTCAATAGGCCGGTGTAGGTCGCCGGATTGGAGCGCGGGGTGCGGCCGATGGGCGACTGGTCGACGTTGATGACCTTGTCGAACTGATCGAGGCCGAGGATTTCCTGATGCGGCGCCGGCTCGGCGATGGAGCCGTAGAGATGTTTGGCGGCCGCGGCGTAGAGGGTGTCGTTGATCAGGGTCGACTTGCCCGAGCCGGAAACGCCGGTGATGCAGGTGAAGAGGCCGACCGGCAGTTCCAGCGTCACGTCCTTGAGATTGTTGCCGGTGGCGCCGACCACCTTGAGCACCCGTTCCGGATCGACTGGCTGGCGCGTGGCCGGCACGGCGATTTCGAGCGCGCCCGAAAGATAGGCGCCGGTGAGCGAGGCGGGATCGGTGGCGACCTGCGAAGGCGTCCCTTCGGCGACGATGTAGCCGCCGTGGATGCCCGCGCCGGGACCGATATCGACCACATAGTCGGCGGCGCGGATGGCGTCCTCGTCGTGCTCGACGACGATCACGGTATTGCCGATGTCGCGCAGTTGCTGCAGCGTTTGCAGCAGCCGGGCGTTGTCGCGCTGATGCAGGCCGATGGACGGCTCGTCGAGCACGTACATGACGCCGGTGAGGCCGGAACCGATTTGCGACGCCAGCCGGATGCGCTGCGCCTCGCCGCCGGAAAGCGTCTCGGCCGAGCGTTCCAGGCAGAGATAATCGAGGCCGACGTTGATCAGGAAGGAAATGCGCGAAGTGATTTCCTTCAAAATTTTTTCCGCCACCTGCGCCTTCTGGCCGGTCATCTTCAGGGTGTCGAAGAAATAGCGCGCCTCGGCGAGCGGCAGGCGGTTGATCTCATGCAGCGTCTTGCTGCCGACGCGCACGTTGCGCGCCTCGGTGCGTAGCCGCGTGCCCTGGCAGTGCGGGCAGGTGGTGTTGCTGATGAACTTGGCCAGTTCCTCGCGCACCGCCGCCGAATCGGTTTCCTTGTAGCGGCGTTCGAGGTTGTGCACGATGCCCTCGAAGGTGTGTTCGCGCAGCACCAGCCGGCCGCGCTCGTTCAGGTACTGGAAGGGGATCGTCCGGCGGCCCGAGCCGAAGAGCACGACTTCGCGAACGTCTTCCGGCAGGTTCTCGAAAGGCGTTTCCATGCTGAACTCGTAGTGATTGGCGAGCGAGGACAGCATCTGGAAATAGAACTGGTTGCGCTTGTCCCAACCGCGGATGGCGCCGGCGCCGAGCGAAAGTTCGGGGTGGGCGACGACGCGCTTGGGATCGAAGAACTGGATGACGCCGAGGCCGTCGCACTTGGGGCAGGCGCCCATCGGGTTGTTGAAGGAAAAGAGGCGCGGCTCCAGTTCCTGCAGGCTGAAGGAACAGATCGGGCAGGCGAACTTGGCGGAGAACATGTATTCGCGGCCGGAATCCATCTCGACTGCCATGGCGCGGCCCTCGGCGTGGCGCAGCGCGGTTTCGAAGGACTCGGCCAGGCGCTGGCGCATGTCGTCGCGCACTTTCAGACGGTCGACGACGACGTCTACCGTATGTTTCTGCGTCTTGGTGAGCTTGGGGACCTCGTCGATCTCATAGACGATGCCGTCCACCCGGACGCGGGCGAAACCCTGCGCCCGCAGCTCGCCGAAAAGATCGACCTGCTCGCCCTTGCGGTTGGCGACGACGGGCGCGACGATCATCAGCTTGGTCTCGGCCGGCAGCGCCAGGACGTGATCGACCATCTGCGAAACGGTCTGCGATTCAAGCGGCTGGCCGTGTTCCGGGCAATAAGGCGTGCCGGCGCGGGCGAAGAGCAGGCGCAAGTAATCGTGGATTTCGGTAACGGTGCCGACAGTCGAGCGCGGGTTGTGGCTGGTCGCCTTCTGCTCGATGGAGATGGCCGGTGAAAGGCCCTCGATCAAATCGACATCGGGCTTTTCCATCAACTGCAGGAACTGCCGGGCGTAGGCGGAAAGCGATTCGACGTAGCGCCGCTGACCCTCGGCATAGAGGGTGTCGAAGGCGAGCGAGGATTTGCCCGAGCCGGACAAGCCGGTAATGACGATCAGCCGGTTGCGCGGCAGATCGAGATTGATGTTCTTGAGATTGTGCGTGCGGGCACCGCGGATGCGGATTTCTTCCATGACGAGCCAGAGCGGTTGGGCAACCGGTAACTATACGCAAGTTCGCGCCCGCGGCGTAGCGCGAAACCGCATTGTTTCTCAGTCGACGACGATGCCCCGATTCTGGGGCACCGTGCACGGGCATACCGGGTAGGGGCAGGTCATCGGTCCCTGGTTGAGGCGGAAGTTGCCATCGTAGATATTGCCGAGAAAACCATCGCCCTCGCGCTTGCCGGGGTAGCAGGTATAGGCGTCGCCCTTGGGGTGAAGAATGAAATAGCGGTGGCCGGCGTGGCAGGTTTTGCCGAGCCGGGAATAGCCGCGATTCATGTCGCCGGGGCCGTTGAGGTCGTCAAAGGCGTGCTTGAGGCGCAGGCGGTCGAGCAGGCCGTAGCTGACCGGAGCGCCATTGACACGCATCAACTGCGGGTAAAACTTGATGCCGGACTGGTTGAAACTCCTGCGCAACCGCCCGGCTTCGCTCACCTGGCCGGGCTGGACGACGAAATTGGTGACAAAGCTGGCGCGGGGCAGCGCCTTGAGCCGGTCGCGTACCGCTTCGGCCTTGGCAAGAAAAGCCTCGGCGCTGGTTTCTTCCAGGTGTAGGGAGCAGGAGAAGGTGCGCAGCTGTTCGCCGGCGGCGGCGATGAAGCGCTCAAGGATCGCCAGCGGCGCCGAGAGGTTGGTCAGCACCGAGACCTTGTGCCCGGCGGCGGCCAGGCGTCCGGCAACCTCGGGCAGGCGCTTGAGCAGAAAAGGTTCGCCGCCGGAAATCTTGAATTCCCAGCTTTCGGGCAAGGCGCAAAGCAGGTCGAGGCCGGCATCGAGCGCCGCATCGCTGGGGCCGCCGACGCCCTCGGCATGTTTCTGCACGCAGTAGCTGCAACGGTAATTGCAGCCGCCGACGATGTTCCAGTTCACCACCGGGCGGAGCGCCGGCTTCATGGCTGTCCCTCGGACTGCATGGCCTGCAGTTGGTGGCTGGCGGTGAAGTTCATGTCGTGTTTGCCGCAGCGCGCGCAGCCGGGGTAGCCCCGGCCTTGGTGCAGGCGTTGGCGCACCTTGTCGTAGCCAGGCGAGGTCCAGAGTTCGCCGAAGCTGGCCTCATCCATGTGGCCGACTTCGATGTGTTCGCAGCAGAAAAACACCCGGCCATCGACATAGACGCGGCTGTACAAATACCCGGCAAAACAAGGCGGCGGTTCGGCAACTTCGGCGGTGCCCGCCAGCTGGTTGGCGAAGGCGTCGAGGTTGTGTTTGACGCCCAGCTCCCTGGCCCGCGCCGCAGCGGCGGGGATGTCGGCGGCCAGCAGCGCCAGCTTGCGCGGGCTGGGCAGGGCACAGGCTTCGGTACCGGCGGGCGTGTCGCCATATTTGAACGATACGCGGGCGCCCAGCTCGGCGGCGAGCTCAACCATGGTCGCCAGCTCATGCGCGTTGAGCATATTGATCACCTGCACCATATTGATCGCCACCTGTCCACGCACGCTGGCGATGCCGGCAAGCAGTTCGGCAAAGCTTTCTTCCGGCTGGTTGGGGTGGTAGAGCACATAGCTCGCGGCGCTGCCGGACGACACATTGAGCAGCAACTGGTCGACACGCAGTTCGGCCAGCCGGGGAAAATCGCACAGGGTGCCGTTGGTGATGATGGTGAGCACCAGCCCGCGTACCTTCACGGCGGCGATGAAGTCGTAAATGTCGGGGTGGGTAAAGGGCTCGCCGCCGCCGGAGATGATGATGCGCTCGGCGCCTGCCTCGGCGACCTCGGCCAGGACGCGGGCGAAGGTTGGCGCGGCCATGCGCGTTGCTTTCCAGGCCGCGCTCTTGGGCGTCGTCAGGCCGGGAGCGTAGTTCCAGCAGGTGACGCAATCGAGATTGCAGTTGTTGGTGATGTCGATATGTACCGTCTCCGGCCCCAGCCTTGGCTTCTGCTCCAGATAGCCGAGCAGGCGCTGGCGTTGCCCGGCGGAAAGGGTGGTAAAGCGGGCGGGTGGTTTCTTCATGCCAGATTCAAGATGGTTTTGGCCGCGGCCTGGGCGCCATTTTTCCTGATCATGCCGCTGCCTTTTTTGGCCAGTTGCCGACGGATCGATTCGTCGCCCAGTTGCGCCACGGTGTTGCGCAGGCCGCTTTCGGTGAGCGGGGCGCAGAGCAGGCTGGCGCCCGCATCGGCCAGTTCGCGGGCGCGGCGATGCTGGTCGTCGAGCACGCGGCCAAAAGGCACCAGCGCGCTGGCCACCCCGGCGTAGAGCAATTCATGCACGGTGTTGTAGCCGGCGGCAGCAATGGCGGCGTCGAAGGCGGGCAGCACGTCGAGCATGGGGTAGCGGCCATGCAGCACGCTGACCCGCTCGGCCGAAGCGGGAGCATGACGCAGCAGCGGCCCCGCGCCGATGAGCAAATGCGCATCGGGCAGGCTTTGGGTGGCGGCAATGGTGAGGTCAAGGGCGCGCCGCGATTCCGGATCGCCGCCACCCCCGAAGCTGGCGTAGAACAGCAGCGCGTCGGCGGGCAGGCCGAGCGCCTGGCGGGCGGCGCTGCGCGACAGCAATTCCTTTCTGTCGCGAATCAGGATCGGGCCGACGGCGTGCGCTTTGTGCGGCTCAGGCAGGGGACCAACCTGGGCAAGGTCGTCATGCGGCACGATCAGCGCATCGTAGAGCGGCAGCGTGGCCTGTAGCAGCGCGCTCTGAAAAGTTGCCTCGCGCTGCTCGCGGAAGACGAAGACATTTTTCTGCCGCCAGTCCAGCACCGGGATCAGCTCCTCGAAACTGCCCGAGGGGTAGGTGTCGACCACCAGTACGTCCGGGTTGAAGGCGGCGAGCACGTTCCAGGTGACCGACTGGGCGAGCTTGTAATAGCTCTGCTTGCCGAGGCCACATTCCTCCCGAATGCTCTTCGAGGGAATTTTGACCGCGGCAAAGCCCTCGCGGTAAATCACGCCATCGGCTTCGGAAGAGGTCAGAAAGAGGATTTCGGCGTGAGGCGCTTGCCGCCGGACGGCGCGGGCAATCGCAAGCAAACGGGTGACGTGCCCTAGACCGAGGCCGTTGACAGCGTAGAAGACGATACGGGGGGCGGCCATTTATAAAGTCCGGGAAGTGTTGATCGGGGGCGCATCTGCTTGCGCCCTGCATGGAGGAGGGGCGTATTACCGCTTGCGGCTACGAGTGATCCCTGCTGCTCGAACTGCGCTCACGCACCCGGTTCGCCGCTTCGCCCGCCGCCTTTTGCGTCTGCTCCGCTGCCTTTGCCGCGTCGAGGTCGAGGAAGTGGCTGGCGGCCATCGCCACACCAGCTCCTACCAATGCCCCAACCCCCAGCATCGCTGCACCACCCGCCTGTTGGGCCAGTTGCGAAACCGGCTGCGCGGGGCGGAAGTCCTGCGCTGGTACCCGGCGTACCGGGCCGTCGGCGTGGCGGGCGCGATAGGGGTCGAAACCGGGTTCGTCGCTCCAGTGGGCCTGCTGGTCGCTACCGGTGCGGATGCGCGGCGCTTCGCCACGGGCAGCCTGGGCGGCGCAGTCGGGGCAGGAGATGACGGTATCGATATCGGCACCGCGCTTCATGGAAACCGGCTGGCGCACCGCCGGGTTGGCCAGCGGACGGGCGCAGAAAAAGCAGCCGATGCGTTCGCCCTGCCCGGCAAACGCCTGGTCGCCGTAAAGGCGGGTGGCGAGCTCGGTGGCTTGGCCGGCGTTGCTGCTGGCTTCGGCGATCTGCTGTCGAGCCATGCGCAAGGCCGAGGCGTTGCCTTGCCTGGCCATTTCCAGCCCTTGTCGGGCGCTGGCTTCGAGCAGGGTGGCGTGTTCCAGCAGGCTGCGCAGATCGGCATGTTCGCCGAGGCGCATGGCGTGTTCGATCGGGACCAGTTGTTCGCTGACGGCCTGTAGTTGTCCATGTGCGGTGGCGATGCCTTGCTGGTCAATCTGCACGGCCGGGGATTTTGCGCCGGATTTGGCGGCGCGCAGCACGCGGCGTACTACGAAAATCACCATGCCGACCATCAGGGCGGCCATCACAAAAAAAATGATCAGTCCAGTGTGGTTTTCTTCGACATCAACCGGAGCATCTTCAGCCTCGGCAAGCTTGTCGCGGGCCGAGAAGGTTTCCGCTGGCGAGGATGAATTCCGGCTGCGTGCCCGGGTTCCGTTTTGGGCGTCGGCGTCAAAGCCCATCTCCCGGAGCTTTTCGTCGATTTCCTTCTGCTTGTAGTTGGGATCGAGCGAGCGCGCTTTCAAAAAGGACTGGCGGGCTGCCTGCGGATTATCGAGCTGGCGATGAGTCAAGCCGATGTTGTAGTGCCAGCGCGGGTTTTCGGGGTCCTGCCGCGCAGCTTCCAGGAATTTCCTGCGTGCCGCGGTGTAGTCGCCGGCATCGTAGAGTTTTTTGCCTTCTTCATAGATGGAGAGGGCGGTTTTGTTTGTGGCGACGCTTGCGCCGGCTGGTGATGTATCGGTTTGGGCAAGGAGTGCAACCGGGTTGGCGGCGAGTGCTGCGAAGAGAATAGCAACTGCGAGGGACTGGCGCATGGCGGGACTCCGGGTGACCCGAGAAAGCAGGCAGTATTTTCCCGATTGCATAACCGGTCAAGCCTTGCGGATGCCATATCGACTGAGGCAGCGGGTGACCAGATATGACATCGGCTTGCCCGCTGCTGCCGCATTGTCGGCCATCCTCGTGGGCAGCGGTGGCAAATGCGACGAAGGTGGAATCTGCTTTCCACTGTTGACATGGCGCCAAGGTGCTTGAGCGCTGTTCACCCCCGCTTGGCGAGCGGGGCAACAGCCCGCCGGGTTGATTCCGGCCGCCTTGTTATGCATCTTGCAACTGTGGTGCGATCGGCGCTTCGCGGATGGGCAGGTTGACCAGCGCGGCGGCCGCCGCCAGGGCAATATCGGCGTACCACATGAAATCGTAATTCCCCATGCTGGTGATCGCCAGCCCGCCCAGCCAGGCGCCGAAGAACCCGCCGATCTGGTGGCTGAGCAGAGTCAGGCCGAAAAGCGTCGCCAGATAGCGGATGCCGAAGAGCTTGCCGACGATTCCCGCCGTTGGCGGCACCGTCGCCAGCCAGGTGGCGCCAAGGCCGATGGCGAAGAGGTAGAAGGTCAGCGCGCTTTTGGGAGCCAGCAGGTAAATGGCGATCATGATGGCTCGTGAGGCGTACATCCAGAACAGGATGTACTTGCTGCGATAGCGCTGCACGCACCAGCCTGTGATCAGGCTGCCGGCGATATTGGCCAGCCCGATGAGGGCCAGCGACCAGCTCGCCACCTGCGGCGGCAGGCCGCAGAGCTGCACTTCGCCGGGCAAATGAGTGACGAGGAAGGCGATATGGAAGCCGCAGGTGAAAAAGCCGGCGTGCAGGAGCAGGTAGCTCGGGTTTTGCAGCGCGTTATAGACCGCCGAGCGCACCCCCAGGTCGTCGAGCGCCCGCGCCGGGGCGTGGGCATCGCCACCCGGCAGCCGGCGCAGGGCGCGTGCCATTGGCAGCGCCGCCAGGGTCAGCGCCGCCAACGACCACATGGCGCCCATCCAGCCGAAGACGAAAATCAGTTTTTGCAAGAGCGGCGCGAAAACGAACTGGCCGAAGGAGCCGCCGGCATTGATGATGCCCGAAGCCATGCCGCGCTTCTCCGCCGGCAGCCGCTGGGCGGCAGCGCCGATGAGGACGGAGAAGCTGCCCGCGCCCGCGCCGGCGGCGGAAAGCAAGCCGATGGTGAACATCAGGCCCATGCCGCTGGTGACGAAAGGCGTCAGAGCGCTGCCGATGGCCAGCATGACGATGCCCGCCGCCAACACCCGCCCCGGCCCGTAACGGTCCGCTACCGCGCCGGCAACCGGCTGGACCGCGCCCCAGACGAACTGGCCCACCGCCATCGCCAGACTGATGGTGACGATCCCCAGCCCGGTCGAAGCATCGAGCGGCGAAATGAACAGCCCGAGTGACTGGCGCGCGCCCATGGTGACCATGAGCATGGCCGCCGCCAGCAGGGTGACGATCCAGTACTTGCGGTTGTTCTGTGCTTCAGGCGTCAATTCCCAACTCCTTCATCGCGCCGTGGTGTTCGGTGGCTTGCAGTTTGACCATGAATTCTTCCAGGAGCTCGTGGAGTAGCGACACCCGATCGTTGCCGAGCAGGGCGTTGATGTGCAACTGCGCCGTTTTCCAGTGTTGGATGGCCTCCTCCCGCTTGGCGCGGCCGGCGGGGGTGATGCGGATGCTGCGCGTGCGGGCGTTGGCGCCGGCTTCCTGCACCAGCCAGCCGTTGGCGAGCAGGGGCTGGAGATTGCGCGTCAGGGTCGAGGCATCGAGGCCCATCGTATTCGCCAACTCGCCCGGCGCCAGCGGCCCCAGGCGGAGAACGTGCGACAGCAGCGCGTATTGCGTCGTCTTCAGCCCGGCCTTGCCGACTTCGGCGTCGTAGTGGCGGGACAGTACGCGCGCCAGTTGGCGCACCTTGAAATTGGTGCAACCGCTTGGAACAGCAGGAGGCGACAAATTTTTCTCCATGGTGTAATTGTAACTGCAATTATTGCAATTACAAATATTTCAGTGCTCCCGTCCTTTGCCGCTTCTGCGATGTTTTGACCTTTTCCGAAAACGACCCGAACGGTATAATTCATCGATTCAAATGGGCTATGGTGTCGGCGCCATTTCCGCGTGTAAACTTGCCAAGGGGGAATTGTTCGTGTTCAAAAGAATTGCATTTTTAGCGGTTTTTATAGCAACCGTATCATCACTGACCGGGTGTGCGGTCAATCGGGCTACGGCATCGGTTACGCCCGGTACCGATTTGAAGGCCATGAAGAGCTTCTATGTCGTTAAACAACCCACGGACGAGCGTAATGTGGACCAGTTGATCAAGGATTACCTTGTCAAAAAGGGGTACACGGCAACAACCGGTCCGGAACTCGCACCTCCTTACAAAGCTGATGCGGTAGTGACCTATATCGACAAATGGTTCTGGGATATCACGATGTACATGCTGGAGCTGACCATCAACATCAGGAATCCGGCCAACAACTTTCCTGTGGCTGTCGGCAATTCCTACCACACCTCGCTGACCCGGCTCTCACCACCGGAAATGGTTGAAGAAGTCATGACCAATATTTACAAAGAAGCCAAATAATTTTTAGGGAGAACCGAATGAAGCTTTCAATTCAAAACGTTGTTACGCACAAATCTCTGGCTGCCTGTCTGGTAGTGCTCGCCACCGCCCTGCTCGGAGGTTGCGCGACGCCCACGACATCGCAGGGCATGACTGCGACGGGAATCCAAACCACGACCAAGCACGCCAAATCCGTAGGGGTGACGACTGCCGGCGGTCAGGAAACCGAAGCCACCGGGAAGGCACAGATTTCCAATGCCGCTTTTTCCCAAGCGCTGATCAATTCCATCAACAATTCCAAAACATTTTCCAGCGCGGTCCAAGGAAAAGGCGGCGACTATCAGTTGACTGTCACCATTTTTAACATGGAACAACCGTCGTTTGGCTTGTCGTTCACAGTCAAATTGGAAGCCGGATGGACCTTGACCCGTGCAGATACCGGCGCGGTTGTTTGGCAGGAATCAATCAAATCTGAACACACCGCCACCACGAGCGATGCTTTCGCCGCCGTCGAACGGCTGAGACTGGCAACCGAAGGTGCTGCGCGCAACAATATCGCCCAGGGTCTGACCAAGATATCGTCACTCAAGCTTTAAGCAGCGTTCCTGTAACCGACGAGGCCGATCCAAAAGGATCGGCTTTTTTCTTTGTTGGAAGGGCGGCTAACTACCGTTCAGCTGGCAGCAGGAGAAGCGTTGGTGCTTGGGCGACCATCTGTGCCGCCACTCCCGTTGCCGGCATTTGCTGGGAAGGGTATCCTCTGCGGCCTTCCTTGCCCGTTTCTTCCATGTCCATCCCCGATCGCATGACCCCCGCCGAACGTCGCGCCGGCATGAGCCTGGCGGCGATTTTCGCCCTGCGCATGCTCGGGCTGTTCCTTATCCTGCCGGTGTTCACCGTCTTCGCCAAGGATGTTCCGGGCGGCAACGATCTGGTGCTGGTCGGGCTGGCGCTCGGCGCCTACGGCCTGACCCAGGCGTTCTTCCAGATTCCCTTCGGTGCCGCTTCCGACCGCTGGGGTCGCAAGCCGGTGATCGCCATCGGCCTCGTCCTCTTCGCCATCGGCAGCTTTGTCGCGGCCTGGGCGCCGGACATGCACTGGATCATCTTCGGCCGCGTGCTGCAGGGTGCCGGCGCCATTTCGGCGGCGGTGACGGCGCTGGCTGCCGATCTCACTCGCGAAGAACACCGCACCAAGGTCATGGCCATGATTGGCTCTTCGATCGGGCTGGTCTTTGCCGTCTCGCTCGTTGGCGCGCCGCTGCTCTATGGCTGGATCGGCATGGGCGGGCTGTTCGTGCTGACCGGCGTGCTGGCGCTGGTGGGAATCGCGGTGCTCTTTCGCTTGGTGCCGGCGGCGCCGGCGCTGTCGCACCACGAGCGCCCGCCCTTTTCGGTGGTGCTGAAGAACCCGGCGCTGCTCCGGCTCAATTTCGGCATTTTTGCCCTGCATGCCTTGCAGATGTCGATGTTCGTCGTCGTCCCGCATGCGCTGGTGCAGTCGGGGCTGGCGGTGACCACGCATTGGCGCATCTACCTGCCAGCGGTCCTGGTGTCGTTTGTGCTCATGGTGCCGGCGATCATCGCTGCCGAGCGCCATGGCCGCATGCGGCCCGTCTTTGTCGGTGCTGTCGCGCTGCTCGGCGTCGTGCAACTCGGCTTTTGGCTGGCCGGCGCATCGCTGTGGACGCTGGCCTTGTGGCTCGTCTTTTTCTTCGTCGCCTTCAATATCCTTGAAGCGACTTTGCCGTCGCTGGTTTCGCGCACCGCGCCGCCGGCCTCCAAGGGCGCGGCTCTGGGCGTCTATAACACTACCCAGGCGGCGGGACTTTTCGTCGGCGGTGCGTTTGGCGGTTATCTCGCCAGCCATTTCGGCGATAATGCCGTCCATGCGGCGGGAGTCGGGCTGGCGTTGATCTGGTTGCTGGTCGCCGCCTCGATGAAATTCCCGCAGCGGCGGAGCGATCCGGCCAAGCCTTAAACACCACATTGAAAAATGCATTTAGAATGTGGATCACTTTTCTAGAGACCGCCTCTTAATGGGAGACTCCATACATGGCATCGGTTAACAAGGTCATCCTTGTCGGCAATCTAGGCGCCGACCCTGAAATGCGCTACATGCCGAGCGGCGACCCCATTGCCAACCTGCGGGTGGCAACGACGGACAGCTACAAGGACAAGACTTCGGGCGAGAAGAAGGAAACGACGGAATGGCACCGCGTGGTGATGTTCAATCGTCTGGCCGAAATCGCCGGGCAATACCTGAAGAAGGGTTCGCAGGTCTATCTCGAAGGCCGCTTGCAGACGCGCAAGTGGACCGACAAGGAAGGACAGGAACGTTACAGCACCGAAATCGTCTGCAACGAAATGAAGATGCTCGGCAAGCGCGAAGGCATGGGCGCGCCGTCGAGCGGCGGTGGTGGCGAGGATGACTACGCGCCGGCGCCGCGCAAGGACAAGCCGAAGCCCTCTTTCGACGATCTCGGGGACGATATCCCGTTCTAGACCCGAACACGTCGCCAATGAAAAAGCCCCGAGAACCGGGGCTTTCCTGTTTCTTGTCGCCGCCCCTTAATCATCCAGTTTGCCGACTTCGCGCGAGACCTCTACCGGGCTGGGATATTCCCGGTCGGGGATGCGATCCAGCATTTGCAGGACATTCTTGTCGGCGCCTTCTTCCTTTGCCTTGTCAAGGATGTCGTCCTTGCTGACCGGATAGTGTAGTCCGCCGAGGTACTTCTGAACCTGGATGGGGCCCGGCGAGGTGCCGGATTGTTGTTGAGCCATGATGTTCTCCTCCGAGTGAGTCGAACCCCGTCTCAGCAAGAAAAATTCCCGCGCAGGCAGGCGTCGCCAGCGGTGGCCGCCGTTTAATGCCGGAAATTCATGCGGCAGCTTGGAAATTTTGCAGGAGATGCCCCGGTGTTTTTGCTTTTGCCATGCCTTTTGCTATCCGCCGCTGGCGAATTACGGCAAAATCGCACCCTGTCGAATATGCTCACCGAGGCGGTTGAATGACCAGCCAAGTTACATTCAAGATTCTCGAAGACATTGCCCGCGATCTTTCCAGCGACGAGGTTTCCTTCCCGACCTTCCTGGACATCACCTTCCAGGTGCGCACGGCGCTAAAGAATCCCAATCTCAATATCGAACAGTTGGCGAAACTGGTCGGCGCCGAGCCGCTGATGAGCGCCAAGATCATTCGCATGGCCAATTCGGTGGCGCTTAACCCCTCCGGCCGCGAGATCGCCGACGTCAAGAGCGGCATTGTCCGGGTCGGCATGGAAGCGGTTCGCACGGTATCCTTCGCGGTCGCGATGGAGCAGTTGCTGAAATCGAAGCAGATGCAGGCCTTCGAGGGCATTTCCAAGAAGCTCTGGGAACATACCTCGCATGTCGCGGCGCTTTGCCGCGTGCTGGCACGCAAGATCGCTAAGGTCAATGGCGACGAAGCGATGTTCGCCGGGCTGGTGCATGACATTGGCGTTTTCTACCTCATGTCGCGCGCCGCCAATTTCCCAGAACTGGTCAACGACCGCGCCGAACTCTACGGGCTGCTCGTCGGCTGGCACGACAACATCGGACATGCGCTGCTCTCAGCGCTGGGCCAACCCGAATCCATTCTCCACGCCGTTCAGGAACACGAGATCGAGCGGGAGATCACCGAAATCGCCACCGTTTCCGACGTCCTTTACATCGCCAACAAAATCGCCAACCGCTCCAGCAGCTGGCGTGACCCGGAATTCGACGCCGGGGTCGATACCTCGGTGCTGGATCGCATTTTCGAGGCCGAGGAACTGGCGGAAATCATCGAGGAATCGGAAGAAGAGGTCCAATCCTTGAAGAAGGCGCTCGGCGGCTGATCCACTGGAATATTGCATGAGCGCTGATCAGCAGGGCACAGGGGTTTCTGGCAAGCAGCTTGCGGCGCTTTCCTTGGCGGCGTTGGGCGTCGTCTATGGCGACATCGGCACCAGCCCGCTCTATGCGGTGAAGGAAGTCTTCGCCGGCAACCATCCCATCCCCATTACCGAAGCCAATATCTACGGCAGCTTGTCGCTCTTCTTATGGGCGC
>JAPUEC010000112.1 GCA_027492775.1 Rhodocyclaceae bacterium | reverse complement strand
GGCTTGTTCTTGCCCTGCCCGGGAACGTCGATGCGATAGAGCGGCGGTTGCGCCAAAAAGAGGTGCCCGGCCTCGACCAGCTTGGGGAAGTGGCGGAAAAGAAGGGTGGCGAGCAGCACCCGGATATGCGAGCCATCGACGTCGGCGTCGGTCATGATCACCAGCTTGCCGTAGCGCAGGTTGTCGAGCACGGAATCCGGCGCACTGGCGTCGTGCGGATCGATGCCCAGCGCAACGGCGATGTCGTGCACTTCGGCGTTCTTGAAGAGCTGATCGGCGTCGATTTCCCAGGTGTTGAGCACCTTGCCGCGCAGCGGCAGGATGGCCTGGGTATCCTTGTCGCGCCCCTGCTTGGCCGAGCCGCCGGCGGAGTCGCCTTCGACCAGGAAAAGCTCGTTGCGGGCAATGTCGCTTTCCTGGCAATCGGAGAGCTTGCCGGGCAACAGCACGGCCGAGGCCTGCTTGCGTTTCTCGATCTTCTGGCCGCTCTTGGCGCGCGCCTGCGCCGCCTTGATCGCCAGTTCGGTGATCTTGCGGGCGGCGTCGGGATGATCGTTGAGCCAGAGTTCGATCGGGTCGCGCAGCATCTTGGAAACCAGCGCCATGGCTTCGCGCGAGGTCAGGCGCTCCTTGGTCTGGCCCTGGAAGGCCGGGTCGAGGATCTTGGCCGAAAGCACGAAATTCATCCGGGCAAAAACGTCCTCGGCTGCCAGCTTGACGCCCTTGGGCAGCAGGGCGTGGTGCTCGGCGAAGCTCTTGACGCCCTGGAAGGCGGCGTCGCGCAGGCCGTTTTCGTGGGTGCCGCCGCCGACGGTGGGGATCAGATTGACATAGGATTCGCGAGCGATGGCGCCTTCCGTCGTCCATACGATGGCCCAGGCCGCGCCCGAGCCTGAGGCGAAGGTGTCGTCGCCCTTGGCGGCGTATTTTTCGCCGCTGAAGATTTCATTGACCGGCTCGCCGTCGAGTTCGTCCGCCAGATATTCGACCATGCCCGCGGCGTAGCACCATTCGCGGTTTTCGCCGCCTTCGACGGCCAGGGTGACGGTGAGGCCGGGCAGCAGCACCGCCTTGGAGCGCAATAGGCGCTCCAATTCGACCAGCGGCAGCACCGGCGAATCGAAGAAAATCGGGTCCGGCCAGGCGCGGATCAGGGTCGAGGTTTCCTTTTTGGGCGCCTTGCCAGTCTCCACTAGCGGCTCGATGGTTTCGCCGCCGGCAAAGGCCATCTTGTGCCGCGCGCCGTCGCGCGTCACTTCCACTTCCAGCCGGGTGGACAGGGCGTTGGTCACTGAGACGCCGACGCCGTGCAGGCCGCCCGAGAAGCGATAGGCCGAGGATTCCTCCGCCTTGTTGAATTTGCCGCCGGCGTGTAGGCGGGTGAACACCACTTCCACTGTCGGCACGCCTTCTAGCGGGTGCATTTCGATGGGAATGCCGCGCCCGTTGTCCTTGACCGACACCGAACGGTCCTGATGCATCGTCACCTCGATGCGCGTGCAAAACCCCGCCAGCGCTTCATCGGCGGCGTTGTCGATGATTTCCTGGATGATGTGCAGCGGGTTTTCCGTGCGGGTGTACATGCCCGGCCGGTGGCGGACGGGCTCAAGCCCTTTGAGAACGGCGATGTCCTGGGCTGAATAACTGGGTTTGCTCACTCAACTCTCACTCAAGCCTGTTCGGGGGCGGGTTCTATTTTTAGGGATTTTTTTGGAGGCGCCAGTTTACAGGGAATGGGCGGCGACCGGGCAAATCTGCCGGAGCCCGGCAGGGCAATCGCATGATGCCGCTGTCTGTACCGTCACCGCTGCAAGTTGCCACTTTCTCTCCCTTCAAGGGGGAGGCTAGGAGGGGGATGGGGCTCCAAGGATGGAACGCACCAACGTCGTGCGTTCCATCAACTGTGCGTTGGGCGGGAGTTCGCCCCGCCGGGCGAGGTACTTTCTTTTGCTTCGCCAAAAGAAAGTACCCAAAGAAAAGGCGACCCTGGTTTCGCGCCGGGTTTTACCCGGTTCCCTGCGCTACTCGAAACTGGCGGGGGCTGCGGAACTCGGGCCTTTGGCCCTCAAACAGTCCTCGCCCTTGATCCGCCAGTCTCTGCGTTGCTCGGCGCTGCACAAGGGGAATGGGGGAAAACCACGCGAGGCTTGGGCATCGTATGTCCCTCCGGGCGTTGGTGCGTGTGGGCCGTCGCTATCGCGCCATGAAAAACGCCGGCACGAGGCCGGCGGTGTGTTGGTTGTCGGTCCCGGGTCAAAGCGCCAATTCGTAGGCCCTGCGCGACTGGTCGAGGGTGACGCTCTGGCGCTCGCCCAGTGCGGTCATGCGGTGGCGTTCTAGTTGCGCCAGGAGTGGCGGAATGGCGTTCTTGTCGATGCCGTAGTCGGAGAGATGGGTCTTGACCTGCAGCGATTCGAAGAACTGGCGGGTCTTTGCGATCGCGGCGTCGATGCGGGCTTCCGGGTCGCCTTCGCGCAAATCCCAGACGCGCTCGGCGTATTGCAGCAGCTTGTCGCGCTTTTCGGCGCGGCGCACCTGGAGCATGGCGGGGAGGACGACCGCCAGCGTCTGGGCGTGGTCGAGGCCGTGCAGCGCCGTCAGTTCGTGGCCCAGAAGGTGGGTGGACCAATCCTGCGGCACGCCGGCGCCGATGAGGCCGTTAAGTGCCAGGGTCGCCGTCCACATCAGGTTGGCGCGCACCGCGTAGTCTTCCGGCTCAGCCAGCGCCTTGGGGCCTTCCTCGATCAGGGTCAGCAACAGGCCTTCGGCGAAGCGGTCTTGCACTTTGGCGTCGGACGGGTAGGTGATGTATTGCTCGATCACATGGACGAAGGCGTCGACGACCCCGTTGGCGACCTGGCGCGGCGGCAGGGTGAAGGTCTTGCTCGGGTCGAGGACCGAGAAGCGCGGGAAGACATGCGGGCTGGAGAAGGGGAGTTTGTCATTGCTGGCGCGGCGGGTGATGACGGCGCCGTTGTTCATCTCCGACCCGGTGGCTGCCAGCGTCAGGACGCTGCCGAAGGGCACGGCGCTCTGGATGCTCGAAGGCTTGAGCAGGATTCGCCAGGGGTCGCCTTCGTAAGGAATGGCGGCGGCGATGAATTTGGTGCCGTCGATGACCGAGCCGCCGCCGACAGCGAGCAGGAAATCGACCCCTTCGCGCCGGGCCAGCTCGACCGCCTGCATCAAGGTTTCCAAGGTCGGGTTGGGTTCGATGCCGCCGAATTCGAAGATGGTGAGCCCCGCGAGCGCCGCCTTGACCTCGGCCAGGGTGCCCGTCTTGACGACGCTGCCGCCGCCATAGGTGATCAGGACGCGGGCGCCGGCCGGAATCTGGCCGGGAAGGTCGGCGATGCGGCCCTGGCCGAAGAGGATGGCGGTGGGATTGTGGAAGGTGAAGTTCTGCATACGCTGCTTCCCTCGCTCAGGCGGCTTTTTCCAGCGCCGGGTAATCGGTGTAGCCGCGTTCGTCGCCGCCGTAAAGCGTGGCGACTTCCAGGGCATTGAGCGGCGCATTGCGATAGAGGCGCTCAACCAGATCGGGATTGGAAATGAAGGGCCGGCCGAAGGCGATCAGGTCGGCGCGGTTTTCCGCCCGCGCTTCGATCGCCATCTCCCGCGTATAGCCGTTGTTGGCGATGTAGGTGTTGGGGAAGAGGGCGCGCAGCTTGCCGAGGTCGAAGTCGGTCGGACGGCCCGGTTCGCGCGGCCCGCCGGTGGCGCCTTCGACGATGTGGAGGAAGCCGATGCCGCGCTGGGCCAGTTGCTGCACGGCGTAGGTGAAGACCGGCTCGGGGTTGCTGTCGTCGATGTCGTTGGCCGGGCTGATGGGCGAGAGGCGGACGCCGACGCGGTCCTTGTCCCAGACCTGGAGAACGGCATCGGTGACTTCGAGCAGGAAGCGGGCGCGGTTTTCGATGCTGCCGCCATAGATGTCGGTGCGCAGGTTGGTCTTGTCGCGCAGGAACTGGTCGATCAGGTAGCCGTTGGCGCCGTGGATCTCGACGCCGTCGAAACCGGCGGCCTTGGCGTTCTCGGCGGCGCGTTTGTAGTCGGCGACGATGCCGGGGATTTCGGCCAGTTCAAGGGCGCGCGGCGCCACCATGTCTTCCTTGCCCTTGCCGGTGAACACCCAGCCCTTGGGTGTGACGGCGGAAGGGGCGACCGGCAGCGCTCCATCGACCTGCAGCGCTGGGTGCGAAATGCGGCCGACATGCCAGAGCTGGATGACGATCTTGCCGCCCTTGGCGTGCACGGCGTCAGTCACCTGCTTCCAGCCTGCCACCTGTTCGGCGCTGTAGATGCCCGGCGTCTGGATGTAACCCTTGCCCTGCGGCGAAATCTGCGAAGCCTCGCTGATAATCAGGCCGGCGCTGGCGCGCTGGGCGTAGTAGGTGGCCATGAGCGGCGTCGGGACGTCTCCTGAGCCAGCGCGGCTGCGCGTCAGCGGCGCCATGACGATGCGGTTGGCGAGCTTGAGCGAGCCGATGGCGGCGGGTTTGAAAAGATCGCTGTTGTTGTGTTCGGCGTTCATGGCGTACTCCTGTCGTGGTGGACCAGCGGTCCTGAAAATGGCGAAAAAAATCAGTTGGGCGGCAACAGGCTGTCGAGGTGGGCATCGACGACGGCCGCGAGCCGCGCCGGTTCGATGCCGCCCTTGGCCAGCACCTGCAGGCCGGCGATGAGGTTGAGCAGGCGGTCGCCGGCAGCGACGGGATCGAGGTTTGCGGCCATCGATCCGTCTGCCCGGCCGCGTGCGACGATCTCCGCGAGAAAGGCGGCGAGCGCGTCGAGATAGCCGCGCACCGCGGTCTCGATTTCCGCATCATGCGGCGCCAGCTCGACGGCGATGTTGATGATCAGGCAACCGCAGCGCTCGCCCGGCCGGTGGGTTGCCGGGTCGATGCTCTGGCGCAGCCAGGTGGCGAGCAGTGGCGCAACTGGCCCCGGAGCGCCGAAATGGTCGCGGATCTCGGTCGTGCCGCGCGTGCTGTAGCGCTGCAGCGCGGCGAGCAACACGGCGCGCTTGCTGCCGAAACATTCGTAAAAACTGCTCTTGCTGAGTTGCATTGCCGCCAGCAGATCGGCCATCGAGGTCGCGGCATAGCCCTTCAGCCAGAACGCATTGAGCGCCTGATCGAGAACCTGGTCGATGTCGAATTCGCGGCAGCGGGGCATGGTGGCAAGCAGGTTGGAGACACGATCGATAATACTGGAACGATCGGTCCAAAACAAGTGGCCGATAAAAATCGGTGCACGGAGCGTTGGTCGTAACAGCGCAATTGGCATCGAAACGGCGGCGGCGCGGCTGGCCGCGGGCCGCCAAGGGAAAATGTCGCGCAACACTACCGGCGATTCTCCGATGTATTCCGCAACCGCCTGCCGATGCGGGTTTAGAATGTTGGAAATCCAATCGCCATTGCCTGATCCGGCCTTTGTCGCGCCCGCTTTTCATTCATGACCTGGAAATATCATGAGCAATCCATCTGCCATCGCCGAACCCGCCCTGATCACCGGCATCATCGGTGCCGGAAAGGCCGGAACGAGCCTTCTCCGCCTGCTGCTGCACAGCGAAACCATGAAAGTCGGCTTCGTGGTCGACAATAATCCCCGGGCGGCGGGCGTCCTGCTCGCCAAGGAAAGGAACGTTCCGGTTTTTCAGGACATGGAAGAAGCGCTGCACCAGCAGGTTTGCGACATCGTTTTTGAAATGACCGGTGTTCCGGTGGTCATGGAAAAACTCCTCACCGCGATCGACGGGTCGAAAACCAAAGTGCTGCCCAGCCACAGCTGGCTGCTGATCCGGGAATTGGAGGCGGGCGCCAAGCAGGAGCGCCAGCAGGTGGCGGACGAGATCACGGCGATCAAGATCCGCCTCAACGGCGGGCTGGAAGGCAGCGGCAAGCTGGTGACCCAGATCAACCAGATCATGTCCAGCATGCGCGTGCTGGCCATGAACGCCACCATCGAGGCGGCGCGGGCAGGGTCGCAGGGCGCCGGCTTCTCGGTCGTGGCCGAGCACATGGCGAAGTCGGTCGACGCCGTGCGCAAGATCACCCAGGAGATCGGGCAGGTGAATAACGAGATTCTCGAGGTGTCGAATCAGATCAACACCGCGCTGGAGCGATTGGCGTGATCGGATTGCTTATTCCTAAATAGAATTAGTTTTTGCTATTTAAGTCTTTCCGCTTATAACCATCTCTCTTAGACTTCACCTATGACGCATAGGTGGGGCGGCTCGCACCTGCCCGAGGAGAGACAGGGAATGAATTTCCAGCAACTGCGGATCGTCCGCGAAACCGTCCGCCAGGATTTCAACCTGACGGAGGTGGCGAACGCGCTCTATACCTCGCAACCCGGGGTCAGCAAGCACATCAAGGATTTGGAGGACGAGCTCGGGGTCGAGGTCTTCGTTCGTCGCGGCAAGCGCCTACTCGGGCTGACGCCGCCGGGTCGCGAGTTGATCAGCGTGGTCGAGCGCATCCTGCTCGATACCCAGAACCTGCGCCGGATCGCCGACCAGTTCGCCAGCCGCGAGACCGGGCATTTCGTCATCGCCACCACCCACACCCAGGCGCGTTACGCCCTGCCGCAGATCATCAAGTGGTTCAAGGCCGATTACCCCAAGGTGCATCTCACTCTGCATCAGGGCAGCCCGCGCGAGATTGCCGACATGCTCGTTTCCGGCGAGGCCGATGTCGGCATTGCCACCGAAAGCCTGGATACGGTTCCCGAACTCGTCTCCTTTCCTTTCTACGCCTGGAACCATGGCGTCATCGTCCGCGAGGGGCACCCGCTGCTCGAGCGCGAGCTGACCCTTGAGGCGCTGGGCGAATATCCGATCATCACCTACCACGAGGGCTTCACCGGGCGGGCGCATGTCGACAAGGCCTTCGCCGATGCCGGCATCGTTCCCGACATTGTGCTCTCCGCCATCGACGCCGACGTTATCAAGACCTACGTCAACCTCGAACTGGGCATCGGCATCGTCGCCGAAATGGCCTTCGACCCGGAAAACGACCGTAATCTCCGCCTCATCCAGGTACCGGGGCTTTTCCCGCCCAACGTCACCCGCCTTGCCGTGCGCCGCGGCGCCTACCTGCGCAGCTACGCGCTGGCTTTCATCGAAAAGGTCTGCCCGGACATCGGCGAAGCGGCGATCACGGCGGCGATCAAGCCGCAGAACGGCGTGGACGCCTGAGGGCCACCATGAGGCCGATCCTGATCATCCCGGGGCGTGGCGGCAGCGGCGAGGCGCACTGGCAGACCCACCTCCAACGCGCCCTGCCGGCGGCACGAAGGGTCGAACAGGCCGATTGGGATGCGCCCGACCTGCGCGCCTGGGCCCGTCGCATCGACACCCTCGCCCGGCGCTGCGAAACGCCGCCGCTCGCCATCGCCCATAGTTTCGGCTGCCTGGCGCTTGCGGCCGCCGACCGGCTCTTCGGCACGCCCATCGCCGCGAGTTTTCTCGTTGCGCCGGCCGAACCGGCGCGCTTCGGTATTGCCGATGTGGAAGTGCTGCGACCGCTGGCGCACCCCAGCGACCTCCTCGCCAGCACCGACGACCCCTGGCTTCAATTCTCCCGCGTCGAGGAGCTCGCCGAGGCTTGGGGCGCCCGCCTGCACGTCCTTGGCGCGCTCGGGCACATCAACGTCGATTCCGGCTTCGGGCCCTGGCCGGCGATGGAAGCGTGGGCACGGGCCGGCGAGATCGAACGGCTTGATTCTCCCATCAGCGTTCGATCGCCAGCCCGCGTGTCTCTCTAAACTCTCCGCTGCCTCGAAGCCGCGCAGCGATTTCCATTCGTCTACCGCAAGTTTCCCGCTACTCGCCGACTGGGATGGTGAACTCCGGGTGCGCCGCACGACCAGCCGTTATGCTATGGTGCTAACCGGCGCCGCCTTGGCATGCGCTCACAACCGGCTTGCGGCGAACCTGCACGCCACTTGCTCAAAAACAGGGAGAACTGGTGGAAGAGCATTCAATCTTTCAAGCATTACTCGGAACGACCGGTCTCTATACCTACTGGGCGCTCTATGTCGCAACCAGTATCGGCTGCGCGTACTACGTTTATCAGGACGCCATCAAACAAGCGCGTCTGGTCTTGAACATTCATCCCTATTGGTGGGCGGCGCTGACGCTCATCGGGGGCGTTTGGACGGTGCTCGCGTATTGGCTGATGCAGCACTCGACCCTGGCCGGAACCAAGGATGAATGACTGGTTTTAGTTTCACGTTCGGGGCGGCATCGTAGTCATCATCGGAGGCTTCTTGCACTCGATCACGGCGGCGCCAATCTGGTTGAGGGGATACTGAATGACCGATTTCTACAAAGTCGATTTCAAGAAAATTGACTGGGAGATGCCGGCTTGAGGCATCCGGGAGAAGCGCTTGGAGCGCCAAGGCGTTCGCCTTCGTCTGGTCGAATACTCGCGAAGCATGCCTCCCCATTGGTGCGAGAAGGGGCATTGCCGTTACCTGCTGGATGGAGAAATGGAGATCGAGTACCAAACCTCCACCGTCCGCGATAAACCAGGTGACGGCATCTTCATTCCCGATGGGGCAGAACATCGACATTGCGGCCGCGTCCTGTCGGCATCGGCATTGGTGTTCTTCATGGAATCCGCCTAGCGCCTTACTTTCTTCCTTCATGGCCTAAGCGCAGCTTGCCGGCCGAGCGTGCGCACGCTTTGTGCTCTAATGCGCTGCCGGCAATTTCCGAGAGGAGCCCTTGCATGATCCCCCTGCTCAGCCGTTCCAGGCGGCACCCCTCCGCCATCCTGTTAGCCGTACAGTTGTTGGGCGTGTTGCTCTACCCCTTTCTCGAGGGGATGGCCTACGGCCACATCGCGTTCAACGTCTTTGGCATCGTCGTGCTCGGGGTCACCGTCAATATGGTCCGCCGCACGCCGGGCGTCACGGGAATCAGCGCCGCCATCGCCGGAATCGTGATCGTGCTGCTGCTCTTGCAGATGGCCTTCGATCTGCCCTCGCTGCTCGTCTGGTCCTCGGCGCTGGAAGCCATCTTCTACTTCTATGCGGCGGCAAGCCTCATCGCCTACATGATGGAAGACTACAGCACCTCGACGGACGAACTCTTCGCCGCCGCCGCGACCTTCACCCTGCTGGTCTGGGGTTTCACCCATCTTTTCGTGATGACGCAGGCGCTCCAGCCCTGGGCGTTCTCGGAGCCCGGCGCCCCCGTCCGCACCTGGTCGGAACTCAATCATCTCAGCTTCGCGCTGCTCTCCAGCACAGGCATGGGCAACATCGTCGCCCTGACGCCGCACGCCCGCGCCATCGCCAGCATCGAAATGATGGTCGGCGTGCTCTACCTCGCCACGGTCGTCACGCGTCTGATCGGATTCACACTTCAACCGAGGAAGTGAACCGTCGCTCTTCGGGGCGTGGCGACCCGCCTCGGTTTGTCTGCTCGTTAGAGATTCAAGCCTCGCCCGCTGTCTTGGCTTAGTGCTAACGTCGATGCGGCACCAAACACCCTAAGCAGTCGCTATAGAGGAATCGCTTATATCGACCTGCTCGTTGCGGTCAATATCCTTTAAGGACGCGCAGACGTACTAATACTTGCCTTGGCTTCCTGAATCTGCTTGATCAGCCTCACACGACGCTGATCGACACCGATTACTCTGTACCAACGACTATATGGTAGCCATGTCGTTTTAGCAGCGCGTGTTTTCGCGCTTCTCCAAGGTCTGTCGCAACCATTTCCCGGCAAATCTGTTGGGCAGTGATTTCTGGCCTCCAGCCCAGTTTCTCCTTGGCCTTTGCCGGGTCACCCAATAGCGTTGCAACTTCCGTGGGGCGGAAATAATGGGCGTCGATCTTAACGATGATATCGCCCACCTTAAGCGCTGGGGCTTTATCGCCAGTAACGGCGACCACAACTGCTCGTTCATCTATTCCTTGGCCCTCAAATTTTAGTGAGATGCCCAACTCCTCTGCAGCCCATTGGATAAACTGACGAACGCTGTATTGCATACCGGTGGCAATGACGAAATCCTCCGGTTTTTCCTGCTGCAACATCAGCCATTGCATGCGAACATAGTCCTTCGCATGGCCCCAATCGCGGAGCGCATCGAGATTCCCCATGTAAAGGCATTCTTCGAGACCCTGTGCAATGTTGGCCAAGCCGCGAGTTATTTTCCGGGTTACAAAAGTTTCGCCACGGCGCGGGCTTTCATGGTTGAAAAGAATTCCATTACACGCATAGATACCGTAGGCCTCCCGGTAATTCACCGTGATCCAGTAAGCATATAGCTTGGCGACGGCATAAGGGCTGCGTGGGTAAAACGGTGTTGTCTCCTTCTGCGGCATTTCCTGCACCAAGCCATACAGCTCGGATGTTGAGGCTTGGTAAAAGCGGGTTTTCTTTTCCAAGCCAAGGATACGGATAGCTTCAAGAAGACGCAGAGTGCCCATGGCATCGACGTCGGCGGTGTATTCAGGGCTCTCGAAGCTTACCGCTACATGGCTTTGGGCGCCGAGGTTGTAAATTTCATCGGGCTGAGTTTCCTGAACAATGCGAACAAGATTGCTGGTGTCGGTAAGATCGCCGTAGTAGAGCTTGAAGTTGGCGTTCTGGATATGTGGATCTTGGTAGATATGGTCTACCCGTTGGGTGTTGAACAGGCTGGAACGGCGCTTGATACCATGGACGATATAACCTTTTTCCAAGAGAAACTCGGCGAGATAGGAACCGTCTTGGCCGGTAATGCCAGTGATTAGGGCAATCTTGGGTTGAGTGCTCATGAATGTCGGCTTTCTATTACATGCGGAGGAGGTCGGCGTTTGCGAGGAAATCCTGATAGGCCAGGATTATTCCGTCCTCCAGATTTATCCGGGGTTGCCAACCGATTTTTTTCAAACGGGAGCTATCCATGAGTTTACGGGGGCTACCATCCGGTTTACTCGGATCAAATTCAATCTTGCCTTGATAGCCGACAACTTTACCGATCAGTCGAGCTAGTTCATGAACGGTGACATCGCTTCCAAAGCCGATATTAATATGGCTTCGCATCGGCTCGGTAAAGGCGTTGTAGATCGCCCCGTCTACATTCATGACATGGAGGCAAGCTGCAGCCATGTCGTCAACATAGAGAAACTCACGCCGAGGAGTCCCCGTCCCCCAGATGGTGACGCTGGGAGCTTCGGTGATCTTGGCTTCATGGAAGCGCCGGATTAGTCCGGGTATGACATGTGAGTTTTCTGGGTGGTAGTTATCACCCGGGCCATAAAGATTCGTAGGCATGACGCTACGGAAATCCACGCCGTATTGACGGTTATAGCTTTCACAGAGCTTGATGCCGGTGATCTTGGCGATTGCGTAGGGTTCGTTCGTGGGCTCCAGAAGTCCGGTCAACAATGCATCTTCTGCCATAGGCTGTGGCGCCAGCTTGGGGTAAATGCAGCTGGAACCGAGAAAAAGTAGCTTTTTGACGCCGACTTGCCATGATTCATGGATCAAATTGGCCTCGATCATCAGGTTCTCGTAGATGAACTCCGCCGGGTAGGTGCTGTTTGCATGGATGCCGCCGACTTTGGCAGCGGCAAGATACACTTGGTCTGGACGCTCGTATTGCAAGAACGCCCGTACGGCGGCCTGGCTGGTGAGATCAAGTTCCGCATGGGTGCGGGTAACGATATCGTCTTGTCCTTGCTGGCGCAGGGCTCGGAGAATGGCAGATCCGACCATGCCTCGGTGGCCAGCGACATAAACTTTTTTTCGTGGTGACATGTTGACGGTGTGGTAGATGTTTGCGCCTTAAAGCCGGAACGCGTAACAGTGTCCAAAATGAGAATAGTATCGTCATCGTCAGGATACCGCCCAATCGTATGCGATGCTCCCCCTCGGTACAGGGATGCTGGATTTGATCAGACAGAGAAATCCCGGGTCCTGAAGGCGGCTTTTCGCGAGGGGGAACGGTCCCGTCCGAACGAGCTTGCTCCGTATCCTCATCATCGCCTTTTTTTTCAAAACTCCAATTTATGGCTCAAGCGTTTCCCCCATTAGTGCTTGCATTTTGGAGCTACATACCCGGCGGGCTTATGGCGCCACGAATGACACACAGGCGCCCGCCACTGTATTCGGCGCGCCATTCTCTTCGTTGAACATCCGCGGAATAGTGGGCCGGTGAGGAAAAAGCTCAAGGACCTCTGACCTAGCCACGCTACCGGGGGCTGCGAACTCGAGCCGGTGGTGGAAGCGGCGACCGCCGGCAACGCCGGGAAAAAAGTTGCGGGCGGAGTTGCGTCACGCCTTGCGCATCCTCGGCGCCAGCGGCTACGTCGTTCACTGCCGCTATGAAAGCCAAGGTGGCGATATTTAGGGCACTACGCTTTCGTCGAGCAGCCTGCGTTCAGGGCAGCGCTTCGGCCAGCGCTCCGTTGCCGACGATCCGGACCGGCGGTTGTGCCGCGAGCGGGCGATGCACCGTCGGATGCGATTGCAGCAGATCGATGTCGAGCGCGGCCGCGCCCCGGCAGAGCGTTTTGGAGTCGGCGCCCTCGATCATCACCCGGGCACCGATGTCGTGCAGTCGATCGATCAGGCGTTGCAACTGGCGGGTCGCGGCCAAGAGGGAAGCATCGAGCTTGACCACGTCTGGCCGCAATTCCGCCAGGCGCTCGAAGTGTGGAGCTTGATCGCCGAAGCGATTGATGGCGATGCCGTAGCCACGGGAGCGGTAATTGCGCACCGCGAGTTTCAGATGTTCGATGTCCTCGATGCCGTCGATTTCCAGTTCCAGCGTGATTTGCTGCGGTGCCAGGCCGCACGAGCGCAGGATCTCCTCGAAGGCGAGGCCGTGGTCGGCCGGGACGCTGGCCACATGGCGGGGATGAACCTTGAGCAGCAGGTTCCCGCGCATTTGGTGCGTCAGGTAATTGAGCGCGTGCAGAGTGCGGACCATGCGGTCGAGATAGACGAATTCCTCGTCATCGCTGGGCAGGACGAAAACCGCTTCGCGCCGGACCGGCTGCCAGGTCGAGAAGTTGCAGGCACGCAGGCTCGCGGCGTGACCCAGCACCTTTCCGGTGGCGGTTTCGACGATTGGGACGAAGTGCGATTCCAGCCGTAGATTGGCGAAATGAACAAAGACCTGTCCCTGTCCGGCAATGAATTGCGATGGGCTTTGCGCCCAGGTTTCCGGTGGGCTGTCGATCTTGTTGAGACTAAGTACGAGGTCGGTGAGCGGCATGATGATGAATCCTTTGAAGTACTGTTGGGGGGGGCGCCAGCGATGGCTTGGCTTGTTTCGGCACATTGGTTTTTCTCCGGATGCAATGGCTGGAATTTAATTTGCCGGGATGCGCAAGAAAACGATTTCCCTTTCACATGCAAATCCGGAACGCCGAATATCGATATCAGTATTCCGTCCTTACGTTTCAGGATGATGACTCGCTAAGCTTGCTGGGCTTCGAAGTCGGTGACTGGGAGATCGATGATGACGGTTTTGACGGTGGTGGCCGAGGCGCTCGTGCAGCGCATGTTGGCTATCAATTTGCAGCAATTGGGCTTGCTGGTGGCGTCGGAAGAGGATGTTGCCAAAGCCTGCAACGCCTTGAATTCCATCGTACCCGATCTCATCATCGTCGATGCGCCGGCGTCCGCCGGATACCAGCATGCCTTTGCGGAGCGCCTCTACACTGCAGCCCAAGCTCGGGGCATCCCGGTGATTACGCTTGTCGGACCGGGTAGTCAGGTCGATAAATCCCGCAATGCGGTAATCGTTGCCAAACCCTTCGCTCCCCGCGCCTTATTGACGGCGGTGCGGTCCGTTTTGCCGGAAGATTCGCCAGGTTTGCGGGATGCCCAGCTTCGCGCTGGGGGCATCGTCCTCAATCCGCTGACCCATCGCGTCAGTCACGGGCAGACGGAGCTGCATTTCCATTCCAGGGAGTTTCGGCTGCTCGCGTTGATGATGAGACATGCGGATTGCGTCTTCAGCCGCGACCAACTGCTGGATCAAGTTTGGGGAGCGGATGCATTTGTCGGCGGACGGGCGGTGGACGTCAACATCCGCCGCTTGCGCGCGAAGCTGGAACCGCACGGGTTGGCGAATCGGATCGAGACGATTCGAAATGAAGGGTATCGCTTCAGGGGCTGATCGCCGAT
>JAPUEC010000111.1:7691-14278 GCA_027492775.1 Rhodocyclaceae bacterium | reverse complement strand
CAACCGCGAGGACGTGCGGTCCACGCTGGCGCTGCACGACTGGCTGGAGGACCGCCGCAGCGAGCTGGCCCTGGACCTCGCGGCCCGGGGCTCCGGGGCGGGCGGGCTGCTGCTGCCCCGCCCGGCGGCCACGCCGTACGACCAGGCCGCCGAAGCCGAGGCCGCGGTCGAGGAACGGGAGCTGGCCGAGAGGCTCGTGGCGGCGGGGCACGAGCTGTTCGCCGGGCTGATCGGCTGGCACCGGCGGGAGGATCGGCCGGACTGGTGGGACTTCTTCCGGCGGGCCGAACTCTCCGACGACGAGGTCGCTGAGCTGGCATTCCAGCAGCGCCGGGCCAAGAACGGTACGGACTTCCTGCCGCTGCACTTGCAACGGGTGGTGACCATCTCCTGTGTCCTGCGCGCCGGGGACAATTTTAAGGTTTGGTCACTCTCCGAGCCGGATCAGCCGGAAGGCGAAATCATCCAGCGTTTTTTCGACGGTATCGAAAAATACACGCCGCAAATCGTGTCCTGGAACGGCGGTGGTTTCGACCTGCCGGTATTGCACTACCGCGGGATGTTGCATGGCGTGACGGCGCCGCGCTACTGGGATCTCGGCGACGGCGACTACGCCGATTCGCGCGATTTCAAGTGGAACAACTACATCAGCCGCTACCACACTCGCCATCTCGACCTGATGGATCTGCTGGCGCTCTATCAGCCCCGCGCCTGCGCACCGCTCGACGATCTAGCCAAGCTCATGGGCTTTCCCGGCAAGTTGGGGATGGACGGCGGCAAGGTCTGGTATGCATGGCAGGCCGGCAAGATCGCGGAAATTCGGGATTATTGCGAAACCGATGTCGTCAATACCTATCTGGTTTTTACTCGTTTCCGACGCATGCGCGGTGAATTGACGGCGGCGGAAGAGGGGGCGGAGATTGAATTTATCCGTGCCCGCCTTGCCGAAATCGGCGCGCCCCATTGGCGGGAATTTCTCTCTGCCTGGAAATGACCGGAACGCCGAAAATGACCGAATCGAAAAAGTTGGCCGGAATCTCGCTGGTGCCCATCCGCTGGAGCGACATGGATGCTTACGGCCATGTGAATAACAGCAATTACTTCCGGTATGCGGAGCAGGGCCGGATCGAAATGATGGATGCCCTTGGGATGGTCATCCGACCCGGCGGGATCGGGCCGGTCATCATCAATGCGGCCTGCACCTTCCTGGTCCCAATGACCTATCCCGGCACGGTGGAGGTGCGCACCTATGTCGGGCCGCCCGGACGTTCGAGTTTCATGACTTTCATGGAAATGCGGCTCGAAGGAAAGGCCACGCTCTACGCGGAAGGTACGGCGAAAGTGGTCTGGATGGATCACCAAACTGGCCGATCCGCGGCGCTTCCGGACGAGATTCGCCAATGGCTCGAAGGCCCGGAATACAAAGCATGAGTCTCCGCGAGCGCTGGCAAAAACTGCTTTCGGCCGAGCGCCTGGGCGCGGGTTCGGCGCCGTTCGCGCCCGAGCGCACGGCGTTTCAGCAGGATTACGACCGCATCGTCTTCACCTCCGCCTTTCGCCGGCTCAAGGACAAGACACAGGTCTTCCCGCTTTCCAAAAGCGACTATGTTCGCACCCGCCTGACGCATAGCCTGGAAGCGAGCTGTGTTGGGCGCTCGCTGGGCGCGCTCATCGGCCGTGAGATCATTGCCCGCCACGGCTTGGAGGTGGAATCCGCGGATTTCGGCGCCATCGTCGCCGCCGCCTGCCTGGCGCACGACATTGGCAACCCGCCCTTCGGCCATGCCGGCGAGGATGCCATCCGCGAGTGGTTCAAGAACTCCGGCCTGCTCGAACGGCATGCCATGACGCCGGCTGAGCGCGCCGATTTCGAACGCTATGAAGGCAATGCCCAAGGGTTCCGCACCGTAACGCGCCTGCAAAGCCCGGCCAACCCTGGCTTGCAATTGACGGCGGCGGTGCTAGCGACTTTCACCAAATATCCGCGTCCGTCGAGTCTCGAGGTCGAGCTCGATGGCAAGAGCGGCAAGAAATTCGGCTATTTTCAGCACGACGCCGAGGCTTTCCGCCGCGTTGCCGCCGCCACCGGTCTGGTCGAACGCATTCCCGGCCAGGCCTGGCGCCGCCATCCGCTGGCCTTGTTGGTGGAAGTGGCCGACGATACCTGCTATCTCATCGTCGATCTGGAAGATGCCGCTCGGCTGGGTTTCGTTTCCTACGACGATGCCGAGCAACTGCTCGCCGATCTTGCCGGCAACAGCGTCAGCAGCGGCCGCCTCGGGCGCCTGGGCGATCCCAAAGAACGTTTGGAGTATCTTCGCGCCAAAGCGATTGGGCGCTTGTTGGAGAGTGCCGCCGCGGTCTTCCTGGAAAACGAGGAGAAGATCCTCGACGGCAGCTTCGACGAGGAATTGCTCGACAAGTCGCATCTCGCTGTGCCGCTCCAAGCGATCTTGCGGGTGGCCAAAAAAAGCATTTACGTCGCGCGCCCCGCGCTGGAGATCGAGACTGCCGGCTTCGAGGTGCTGGGCGGTTTGCTCTCGCTGTTCACGGATGCGGTCGAGGCCGGCGCCGGATGCCAGCGCATGACTACGCGTGAGCGCATGTTGCTGAATCTCTTGCCCGATCAGTTTCTCGGACACGAAGGCCAGCCCGACCAGCGCCCCTATGTTCGTCTCCTGCAGGTGGCTGATTTCGTCGCCGGCATGACCGATTCCTACGCGGTCGATATGTATCGCAAGCTCAAGGGAATCGATTTGCCGAGCGCATAACCGACGAACTTCTCTCGTCGGCGGAAGTTTTTCAATTTAGGTAAGAGGTAGATCATGAAAATTGCAGTCGCGGGACTGGGCTATGTCGGCTTGTCCATTGCAGTGCTGGCTTCCCAACGCCATGAAGTGGTTGCGCTCGATGTCGTCCAGGAAAAGGTGGATCTCATCAACAACCGGAAATCGCCCATCGTGGACGACGAAATTTCCGATTTCCTCGCCAATAAGAAGCTGAATCTCAGGGCGACCACCAGCCCGGAGGAAGCCTATTTCCAGGCCGAGGTCATTTTTGTCGCCGGCCCGACCGATTACAACACCGAGGGCAATTATTTCGACACCACCGCAATCGAGCGCATCTTCGACGACATCGCCCAATATCGGCGCGACGCCATCGTCTGCATCAAGTCGACCATTCCCGTCGGCTATACCGAAAAGATCAGGAAGCGTTATCCAGGAATGAAGCTGATCTTCTCACCGGAGTTCCTGCGCGAAGGCAAGGCCCTGCTCGACAACCTTCATCCCTCGCGCATCATCGTCGGCGAGAAATCGAAAGATGGTGAAATCATCGCCGGCATCTTGAAGGAAGGCTCGCTCGACCCGAATACGCCGGTGCTCTTCACCTCGGCGACCGAAGCGGAGGCCGTCAAGCTATTCTCAAACTCCTATCTGGCGCTGCGTGTCGCCTACTTCAACGAGCTCGATTCCTACGCGCTCAAGTTCGGGCTCGACGCCAAGCAGATCATCGAAGGCGTGGGTCTGGATCCGCGCATCGGGTCGCATTACAACAACCCTTCCTTCGGTTTCGGCGGCTATTGCCTGCCCAAGGACACCAAGCAGCTCCGCGCCAACTACGAGACGGTGCCGAACAACATCATCCAGGCGATCGTCGATTCCAATCGCACGCGCAAGGATTTCCTGGCGGAAGAAATCATCGCCCTGAAGCCGAACAAGGTTGGGGTTTATCGTCTCGTCATGAAGGAAGGCTCCGACAACTTTCGCGCCTCGGCCATCCAGGGCATCATGAAGCGGATCAAGGCCAAGGGCATCGAATGCATTATTTTCGAGCCGGCGCTGAAAGAACGCCTGTTCTTCGGTTCGCAACGCGTCGATTCGCTCGAGGAATTCAAAGCTCAGTCCGATGTCATCCTTTCCAATCGCATGCACGGGGAACTGGAGGATGTGCGGAGCAAGGTCTTTACTCGCGACCTTTTCCAGCGCGATTGAAAGGGGCGGTTTTCGGCGGGCGGCGACGCCCGCCGCGACGCCGGGATTCAGGCGATTGATCGCGGTCCTCGGTTTTGCCCGAGACATGGTCGGCATTAAGCGCTAGATTGACCGTTTTTCATCTGCACGGAGGAAAGCATGTCCGCTCCCATCGATTTCTATTTCGACTTCACTTCGCCCTACGGCTATCTGATGAGTGAAAAAATCGAGGCGCTGGCCGAACGCTTCGGACGCAAGACCCGCTGGCATCCGATTCTGCTCGGTCTGATCTTCAAGGCGACGGGAAGCCGGCCGCCGGTCGATGTTCCGCTCAAGTCTCCCTATACCTTGCGCGATTTCCAGCGTTCGGCGCGCTTTCTCGATGTTGCGTACCGCCACCCCAGCCGCTTCCCGCTGCCGACCCAGGCCGCCGCAAGAACTTTCTACTGGCTGCATGACCGCGATTGCCGTCTGGCGCGCCAGTTCGCCCATGCCGCTTACCGCGCGCTCTTCACCCAAGACCGCGATATCTCCTCGCCGGAAATAGTGGTCTCGATTGCCGCCAGCTTGGGCGTCGATACGGCGGAACTCCACGCCGCTCTGGTATCGCCCGAATTAAAGGCGCGCTTGCCGCTGGTTTGTGAACAGGCCATGGCGCGCGGGGTCTTCGGCTCTCCGTTCGTCATCGTCGACGAGGAGCCATTCTTCGGCGTCGATCGCTTGCCGCAAATCGAGCAATGGCTGATCAGCGGGGGCTTTTGAAGGACAGAGATGTCGTTGCCGCTATCCGGCAGTTCAATGCCGGACGCGACCCCGAAAGGCTGGCGCTCAAATATCGCAAGATGCGGGCGAACGCTTTTGCCTTCATGCGCGGCAGTTGTCATTTGTTTTATCACCGCCTGCCGAACGCCGATATTTTGAGAAGTGTGCCGCTGACCTGGGTTTGCGGCGATCTCCATCTGGAAAACTTCGGCAGCTTCAAGGGTGACGACGGGCAACTTTACTTCGATATCAACGATTTCGACGAATCTGCGCTCGCACCCTGCACTTGGGATCTGGTGCGATTCACCACCAGCCTGCTGCTTGGCGCCAGCGGGGCGCTAGCCACGGATCGTCCCGCGGCTGAGCGCCTGGCCGTAATCTTCATCGCAGCCTACGCCGAAGCGCTGGCTGCGGGCAAGGCACGCTGGATTCAGCGTGAAAGCGCCGACGGCATGGTGGCCGAATTGTTCATGCGCGCGGACGAGGATCCCGAAAAATTCCTCGACCGCCGCACGGAGCGCAAGGGCAAGAAGCGCCGCATTCGTCTTGACGGCAAGAAGGCCTTGCCGGTGACGGAGATGCAGCGCGCCCGGGTCGAGCGATTCATGCTTGATTTCGCCGCTTCCCGGGAAAACCCCGGGTTCTATCGCCTCGTCGACGTCGCCCGGCGCATCGCGGGAACCGGGAGTCTTGGCGGCTCCCGCTTCATCACCCTGGTCGAGGGTAGGGGATCGCCCGATGGCAACGAGTTCATCGATCTCAAGGAGGCGCGGCCATCCTGCCTGCTCGGTTGCCTTGAGACCCCTCAACCCGAATGGCCGAGCGAAGCGCATCGCGTTGTCGCAATCCAACAGCGCATGCAGGCGGTTCCAGCCATTTTCCTCCAGGCGGTCGAATTTGATGGCTCGCCCTACGTCCTGCGTGGGTTGCAGCCGAGTGAAGACCGCCTCGCGCTCGACGAGTGGCGTGAATTCGGCCAGCTTGAAAGCACCATTGCCACCCTCGCCAAGGTGGTGGCCTGGGATCAACTACGCAGCAGCGGCCGAGGCGGTTCCGCAACTGCCGACGCGCTGATTGATTTTGCCGGTGACGGTAGTTGGCGACCTGCGCTACTCGCCTTGGCTCGATGTTGTGCCGAACAGGCAGAAGCGGACTGGAATGTATTTGCCGAAGCTTTTGACGACGGTGTTTTCAATCTCGAAAACATGTGAGAACGAAAAGCGACGCCGCCTTGAGCGGCGTCGCTGAATATCTGGTTATCGGGTTTGTCTTTGCGAAGCGATGCACTTGCGCAATTCCAGGCCAGTCTTGCCCTCGCAGGCTTCACGGGCCTTTTGCTTGGCGGCGCAACGTTCGGGATTTTTCGCCTTGCTGCAATCGGGCGGCGGCAGTCTGTTCCTCACGCATTGATGAAATTCAGAACCGGTCTTGTCCTTGCATTCGGTCGCTGCCTGCTTCCGCGCCTGACAACGTTCCGGGCTCGGCGCCTTGCTGCAATCGACGTTATTCATGCGCTGGTCCTGCATGCATTGCCGGCGCTCAGCGGCAGGCTTGTCCTTGCAGGTGGCAAACGCTTTTTGGCGCGCTTCGCGATGCGCCTGGCAAGCCGCAGGGTCGGGCGCCTGGCTGCAATCGCGCATACCACGCCCACCACCGGGCATCGAGGAACCGGTAGCGATTCCCGGGCCTCCCGCGCCGGTGCCAGGTCCGGATTGAGCAAACGCCGGCAGCCCCAAGAGAGAAGCGATGGTCAAGCATGTGGCGAAAAGCGATCTCGATTTCATTGAAGTCTCCCATCCGTTAAATGTGGATTCATTCTAGTCAGATGGATTGCAACCCGGGCTTTTCGGTTGT
>JAPUEC010000111.1:0-7681 GCA_027492775.1 Rhodocyclaceae bacterium | reverse complement strand
TGCTTCCCGGCGCCCGAAATCCGCGTAATATTTCGGCCCATGACAGAAAAGAAATTGTCGGAACACCGCCTGACCCTGGTCGAATTGCTCGACATGTTGATCGCCGACGGTCTGGTGGGCAAGGAAGAGGCTCAGGCCTTGCGCGCAGAGCGGCGCTTGCACGGCGGCGCGGGAGTTCATCCGCTCAGCATCGTCGCGGATCAGAAATGGCGCACGCCGCCGCCGGCTTCGAAGCTGCTCCATTTGGAAGCGCTGACCGAATGGCTCGCCGGGCGCGTCGGGCTCGAATATCTGCATATCGATCCGCTCAAGATCGACTTCACCGGCGTTGCCGACGTCATGTCGAGCACCTATGCCGCCCGTTTCGGCATCCTCCCCGTTCAAATCGACCTGCGCGAAGTGGTGATCGCCACCGCCGAGCCCTTCCTGCGCGAATGGGAAGGCGAACTTAAGCATATCCTGCGCAAGGATATCCGTCGGGTGATCGCCAATCCGGCGGATATCAGCCGTTACCTGGTCGAATTCTTCAGCCTTGCCAAGTCGGTCAAGAAGGCCGCTAATGCCGGGGGCGGAACCTCCGGCCTTTCAAGCTTCGAACAGTTGGTGGAACTGGGGCGTGGCAACAAGCAGTTCGATGCCAATGACCAGCACATCGTCCATATCGTCGATTGGCTCTGGCAATATGCCTTCGATCAGCGGGCATCGGATATTCACGTCGAGCCGCGGCGAGAAGTCGGCATTGTCCGCTTCCGCATCGACGGCGTGCTACATCAGGTCTATCAGATTCCCATGGCGGTCATGACTGCCATGACCAGTCGTATCAAGCTCTTGGCGCGCATGGACGTAATCGAGAAGCGACGCCCGCAGGATGGCCGAATCAAGACGCGAACCCCGGATGGGCAAGAGGTCGAGCTACGGCTTTCGACGTTGCCCACCGCGTTCGGCGAGAAGCTGGTGATGCGGATCTTCGACCCGGAAGTGCTGGTCCGCAATCTCAAGGACCTCGGCTTTTCGGATGAGGACCAGTCGCGCTGGCAGCAAATGACGGCTGCGCCGAATGGCATTATTCTCGTCACCGGTCCGACCGGCTCGGGAAAGACGACGACGCTTTACACGACGCTGAAGCAGTTGGCGACGCCCCAGGTTAACGTTTGCACCATTGAAGATCCGATCGAAATGGTCGAGCCGTCCTTCAACCAGATGCAGGTGCAGCATGGCATCGACCTGAGCTTCGCCGGCGGCGTGCGCGCCTTGATGCGGCAAGACCCGGACATCATCATGATCGGCGAAATCCGCGATCTGGAAACCGCCGAAATGGCGATCCAGGCGGCGCTGACCGGCCACCTGGTGCTTTCCACCCTGCACACCAACGACGCGCCATCAGCGATTTCACGGCTGCTCGATCTCGGCGTGCCGGCCTATCTCATCAACGCCACCCTGCTTGGGGTGATGGCGCAGCGGCTGGTCCGCACGCTATGTCCGCACTGCCGCAAGGCGTTGCCGATGCGCGAGGAACAACAGGCAACCTGGCGTTCCCTGGTACTGCCCTGGAAAGCCAACGAACCCACCCAGTTGTATCAGCCGACCGGCTGCCTGGAATGCCGTATGACCGGCTATACCGGCCGTATCGGTCTTTACGAGATCATGTTGATGTCGCCGGAACTGCGCAAGCTGGTGCGCCCCCAGGCCAATATCGCCAAGCTGCGCGAGAGCGCCAACCGCGAAGGCATGCGGCCCTTGCGCATCTCGGGTGCGCTCAAGGTGGCGAGCGGTGTGACCTCGCTGGAGGAAGTCGTCCGCGTCGCGCCGCCGGCCGACGATGTCTGAAAAGGCCCCGTTCTAAAGCGCGAAATTCAGGCGAATATTCCCGCAGCCCGGCGCACGCAGGTCATGTAGGCCTCGCCGTCCATCGCGCCGCCCTCCCGTTGCGCGCGCCAGATCGTTTCCCCCAGGCATTCGAGGATGGCGTGCTCCGCGTCATGGGCATTCATGCGGGTCAGAAGGGCCTCGAAAGCGGCGCGGATGCCATGCGGCTGGTCGATGCTGATCTGCTCGACGACCGCCAGGTGCAGCGAAAGATGGAGAAAGGGATTCATTTGCCCGTTCTCCGGCGTCCATTCCTTTTCCAATGCCGCTTCCGGATTGTCGAGCAGTGACTGGTATTCCGGATGGCGGGCGGCGATGTCGGCGGCGGTTGCTTCGGCGCCGACCAGTGGCAGGCGCTCGACATGTTTTTTCCATGCCGAGCAAAAGAATCGCCTCACCTCGTCGCGGGTTGGATTAAACATGGTCTTTGCAATAAATGGCGGTGACCACGGCATTTTGCCACTGCCGGCTGACTTCGCCGGCGGGTGCCAGTTGCCCGCTGCCATATGCGCCGATGAGCGGCACGCCGGGAAAACGCGATCGCCAGGCCGCGAGATCCTGGTCATCGCCGCTGTAGAACAAGGGGCCGCGCCCGATACAGGAAAACTGGATGCCGAAGGCCGGGGGCGAAGGCAATTGCGACGCCGCTGCCGCCAGCGCTTCGCGCATGTCGTTTTCAGCGGTGAGCGGTTGACGAGCCGCCCAGGTGAAGGTATCGCCAACGTCCATGGATTGTCCGAAGGTGAATGAGCCATCGGCGTTGGCGGAGAGCAGCGGTATGGCGGGAACACCCGCTCGTCCCTCCGGCAGCGCCGCCAGAAGATGGATTGGCAATGGCGCGCGGGCGCGAAGTTCCGCCGGCAACGCCCGCATCAGATTGTCTACAGCGCTTTGTTCGCCGAGCCGCTGCACGTCGAAACCGCGCACCGCCGTGACAGTGTTGAGGTCGCCCAGCGGTTTTAAGCCCGAAGAAACCGCGCAGGTGGCGCTGGCGCCGACCACGGTGGTTTCCGCCCGCCCGTCGGCTGCAAGACGAGCCTGGCTCCATGATTGCCCGCTGTGCAGCAGACCAAGTCGGGGAAACTGCAGCCAGTCGTTGAGCGGTGCGGCGCTGTCGGCAAAACACAGGGTCAAGCCGTCGTTGCCTGTCGGCGCCAGCGTGAAATCCCCGCCGAGCGCCAGGGTTGCGACGGCAGGTTGATTGAGCGCCCACCCGGTCTCGGTGAATACGCCCTCCGCCGTCGCGCCGGCGACCTGCAGGCAGCCGGCGGTTCGGGCGGCGGCAAGAACAGCCTCGCCGGCGATACGGCCGAACTCCCGTGAAAGCATCAGGACGAGTCCGTTGGCGCGCTCGAGCCCGGCGCGAGCCAACGCCTGCCGGACAGCATCGACGATCATCTGCGGGCTGGATTCGGACGCGGTGATCAGGGCGCTGCCAACGGTCATGCCGTCTTGGCCTCAAACTCGCAAAGATCGATTACAGGACAGCGGCTGCATTCCGGCTTGCGCGCCTTGCAGATATAGCGGCCAAGCAGGATCAGCCAATGATGGGCGTGCAGGCGGTAGCTCTCGGGGGTGATCTTGAGCAAACCGTTTTCGACTTCCAGCGGGGTTTTGCCCGGTGCCATGCCGGTCCGGTTGCAAACCCGGAAAATATGCGTGTCGACGGCGATTGTCGGTTGGCCGAAAGCGATGTTCAGCACCACATTGGCCGTCTTTCGACCGACGCCGGGCAGGGCTTCGAGCGCATCCCGATCCGCCGGGACCTCGCCCTTGTGCAATTCGAGCAATTGCTGGCAGGTGGCGATGATGTTGCGGGCCTTGCCGCGATACAAGCCGATGGTCTTGATGTAACCAGCCAGACCTTCTTCGCCCAGGGCCAGAATGGCCTCCGGCGTTGGCGCAACCCGGAACAGTCGGGCCGTCGCCTTGTTGACGCCGGCATCGGTGGCTTGCGCCGAGAGGATCACGGCGACAAGCAACTGGAAAGGCGATCCGTATTCGAGTTCGCCTCTCGGTCGCGGATTAGCAGCTTGGAGCCGGGAGAAGACTTCCGCGCAATCGACCTTGTCCACGGCGCTCACTGCGCGGTCGCCAGTGGCGAGAGCGGTCTGCTCGCGCGCGCTGCGGCCCGGGCATCCAGCCAGTTCTTGGCCGCGATCATGCAGCCGAGGAGGATGAAGGCGCCGGGCGCCAGAATGGCGAGCAGGAAGCCGGGATAATTCGCCGGCAGCAACTGAAGCGGAGAAAGCCCGGGAAACACCATTTCGATTCCCGAGAAGAGGGTGCCGTTGCCGAGCAATTCGCGCATTCCGCCGAGAAGCGCCAGCGTCCATAGCAGCCCGATGCCCATGAAAACGCCATCGAATGTAGATTGCAGCGGCGGATTCTTGGCGGCGAAGGCCTCGACCCGCGCCAAGACGATGCAGTTTGTGACGATAAGCGGTATGAAAATGCCGAGCACCAGGTAGAGCTCGTGCAGATACGCCTTGAACATGAGATCGACAGCGGTGACCAGCGCGGCGACGATGAGGATGAAGACGGGGATGCGAATCTCATGCGGGATGAGATTGCGCAGGCTGGCGACCGCGGCATTGGCGAGCGCCATGACGAGAATGGTGGCAAGCGAGAGCATGATGCCATTGACGGCGTTGGTGGTTACCGCCAGCAGGGGACAGAGACCGAGAAGCTGGACCAGGCTGCTGTTCTGCTTCCAAGAACCGTTATGAGCGATGGTGTTGAATTCGTTGCGGGTCATCATGGCCGGGCTCCGGCAGTGGCATATAGCATTTCTCGGTTTTCGGCGGCGAAGCGCGCAGTGCGATGAACCGCCTTGACGACGGCGCGCGGTGTGATCGTGGCGCCGGCGTAATAGTCAAAACGGCCGCCGTCCTTTTTTACCTTCCATTCAGCATCTGGCACCTCGCCGAGCGAAAGGTTCTCGAACTGGGTAATCCACGGGCGCGCCTTGTTCTTGTCCTTCTTGGGCTCGATGTAGTCGCCCAGACCGGGCGTTTCCTTGTGCTGGACGGCGCGCACGCCGACGATGCGGCCGTCGGCGCGGACGGCGATGATCAGCCGGATTTTCCCCGCATAGCCATCGGGGGCAATCGTTTCCAGCACGGCGGCAGCCGGCGCGCCATTCTTGCGGGCCCGATAGACGGTGGAAGGCTCTTTCAATCCGAGCGCCGGCGTCGGCGGAAGCGTCAGCGTATCTTCGAGCAGGCGATTGTTGTATTCGCTTGCCGGCAGAATTTCGCCGATGAGCTTCATCTTTTCCTCGGCTTCCGATTGTTCGATCGCCGGCTTGGTCCAGAAATAGGCGCCTGCCAGGAGGCCGGTGAAGACGATGATGAAAAGAAAAAGGATGATCGCCGTGCGTACGGCCATGCCGGCGGCGGTCAACTCGTGCTTGGGCTTCATGATTTGTTTTTCATGCCGAAGACCGGAGGTTGCGTCAGGGTGTCGATCAGCGGTGCCGCGATGTTCATCAGGAGCACGGCGAAGGCGACGCCATCCGGATAACCGCCGAAAACACGGATGATGTAAGTGAGGAGGCCGGCGCAAGCGCCGAAAATCAACTTGCCGCGCGGTGTGGTGCAACCGGAGACCGGGTCGGTGACGATAAAAAACGCACCGAGCATTGCACCGCCCGAAAGCAGATGGAAAAGGGGATTGGCAAATTCCCGGGGATTGAAAAGCCAGAGCGCGCCGGATATGGCCGTCAGCCCGACGATATAGGCGATGGGCGTATGCCAGGTCATGATGCGGCGCTGCCAGAGGAAAAGCCCGCCAAGCAGATAGGCGACCGAGATCCACTCCCAGCCACGGCCGGCAATGCGCCCATACAGTTCGGAGTTGCCCATGACGGCGGCGACGGAGGTCGTGCCCTCGGCCTGCTTCAATGCGGTTTTGAGCGCATCCAGCGGCGTTGCGCCGGCAACGCTGTCGAAATGCGGCGAAAAACCGAGGATGACGCGGGCCTGCTCGCTCAGCGACAGATGCAGGCTTTGGCTGGGCCATTGCGACATGAGCGCCGGGAAAGCGACGATGCAGACGGCGAACGCGATCATGGCCGGATTGAACGGGTTCTGGCCGAGGCCGCCGTATAGATGTTTGGCGATGATAATGGCGAAGAGCGTGCCCGAGAAAATCAGCCACCAGGGAACCAGCGGCGGGAAGGTCAATGCGATGAGCCAGGCGGTGACCACCGCCGATCCGTCCGACAGGAACATTCGGAGCGGCTTGCCCCGCAGTTTGAGAATGAACGCTTCGCCGACCAGGGCGGCAAAGGTGGCGATGAGAAGCTGGACAAGAATCGCCGGTCCGATCAGCCAGGCGTAGGCGGCAATGCCCGGCACCAGCGCCAGACAAACCTGCGCCATGACCCGTGTGACGCTGGTCTCTTTCAGAACGTAGGGGGAAGTGGAAATGGTCATGGTTCCGTTTTTCCGATCTCGGAGGCGGAAGCTTCCGTTGGCGCGGATGCGGCGCGGCGCGCTTCGATGGCTTCGATTTCCTTCTGCTGATCGGGATTCAGGGCTTCGGTGTTTTGGGGCTGAACGGTGGCGCGCTGGGCCCGTGCCCGTTCCATGGCCGCGGCAATGGCGGCCTTTTTGGCGGCGTCGGGATCGGCGTCGGTGATTTGTTCGCCACGGCTCGGCACTGGCGATGCGTCGCTATCCGCGGCTTTCTTGGCCGCCTGCGCGGCTGCCGCCTTCGCCAGCTTCTCGGCTTTCTCGCGCTTTTCGCGCTCCTCGCGCGACTGCTTGAGCTCGAAACGGATACGGGCACCGTCGGCAGCTTTCTTGTCTCGCTCCCGCGCCCAGATTTCGCTCTTGGCAAAGCGGAAATATTGGACCAGAGGAATGTGGGACGGGCAGACGTACGAACAGCAGCCGCATTCGATGCAATCGAAAATGCTGTACTGCTGCGTTTTGCCGAAATTCTTGGCGCGCGAATGCCAGTACAGCTCGAAAGGCTGCAAATCCTGCGGGCACGCCTTGGCGCATTCGCCGCAGCGGATGCAGGGCATCTCCGGCGGCGGCGCGGGAAAGAGACGGGGCGAGCCGGCGATGATGCAGTTGGTCGCCTTGATCACCGAAGCGCGGCTGTCGGGGACGACGAAGCCCATCATCGGGCCGCCCATGATGATGCCGTTGGTGTCGGGCTTGGGTTGGGCGAGGGCGAGTAGTTCGTCCATCGGCGTGCCGATGAGCGCATCCCAGTTGCGTGGGCGCTCGACATTGCCAGTCACGGTGACAATACGCGAGACCAGCGGTTCGCCATGGGCGAGGGCGCGCCAAACCGAATAAGCCGTGCCGACGTTGAAGCATTGCACGCCGAGTTCGGTGGAGCGCTTGCCGACCGGAATTTCCTTGCCCGTCATGACGCGGATGAGTTGCTTGGCGCTGCCGGCCGGATAAAGCGCGGGAACGACCATGACCTCGAAATTCTCACCCACCGCCTGAACGGCGGCGCGCATGATGGCCGCGGCTTCCGACTTGTTGTCCTCAATGCCGATCAGCACTCGCTTCGGCTGAAGCAGGTCGCGGAAGATGCCGGCGCCGCGGACGATGTCCTCGGCGCGCTCCCGCATCAAGATGTCGTCGCAGGTAATGTAGGGCTCGCATTCGCCGCCGTTGATCACCAGCTCATCCATACCCCGGTTGCGGGGCGGTACCAGCTTGCCGTGGGTCGGGAACACCGCGCCGCCGAGGCCGACGATACCGGCCTGCCGGATCAATTCCCGGATGTCGTTCGGGGAGAGGGCGCCATGGTCGACCGGCACGCGCTCGATCCATTCCTCCTCGCC
>JAPUEC010000110.1 GCA_027492775.1 Rhodocyclaceae bacterium | reverse complement strand
ACGACAAGTTGCAAATCACGATCAACAACACGAAGCCTGTGATTCTCACCGACCTGACCATGGCTCTACTGGGTGTTGGTCAGCAATTTGAGAGATTCATCGAGAATGAAGCGCCTGAGCAACGCCAGGCCGGCAGCGAGCTTTTCATCAAAGAAGTCAGGTCTGGTTCCATCATTGTTGAGTTGGTTGCCCAAGCAATTCCTGTTATCCCGCTTCTTTGGCAAGGTGGTTCAATCGTCGAATGGGTGGGCTATGCCAAGTCTGTGATTGAGTGGCTCAACGGCAAGCAGAGCCAACCTCCAAAGGATGTCACGAAGCAAGATCTCAAGCAGTGGAGCAATATCCTTGAACCCGTTGCAAAGGATAACGGCTCTCAACTGAACTTCACCGTATCAAGTGGTGGTCAGGTCGTTAACCAGTTCTTTATCAACTCTAAACAAGCGAATGCAGCGCAGAACGCAATTCGAAGAGAAATTGGCCTCTTGGATGAACCGGACGATCACACCCAACGTAAGCGCGTAATGACTTGGTATCAGACCAAGTTTGATGACACATCACAAACAGGCAACAAGGCTGTGATCGAAAGTATTTCAAAGTCTCCAGTAAAAGTCATATTCGAAAACAACGCTGTCAAGAAAGCTCTAATGGCTGGTGACCCGCGATTCAGCAAGCCGTGGAACGAATTGGCCTACATCGTAGATGTGAAGGTTCAAACCGTTCAAGGTGTGCCGAAGGTGTACACCGTCATCAACTACTACGACGAAGATACCTTCGACCCTGCCGAATGAATAAAAAACACACCTGAAAAAACTTGGATCCAACTTCGGCGTTGACCGTCCGTTTTATAGAAGAGCGTAGGGCGGCTTCGGGTCGGGTGCCACCCCACGGTTATGACGAAAGCGATCATTGATCGGTCACAGTGGTTGAGCGGCAGGTAACCGGCGCATTGCCGCCCAAGTCTGGCCAAAGACCCAAAGTCGGCTTCGGCCGAGAACTGCTGCTCAGTGCGCAGTCGTCTGGGACGGCTGCTGCACTTTATTATCAGCCCTTCAGCACGCTTCGGGCCGAAGGCCGGCACAGGGTCGGAGTGCGCCACTCGCAGAAAATCTTTGCGTTTTCCGATCTCTTTGGCATGCTGCGGCGCAGCGCTTGAAAAACCAATCAACCACTAAGTACGGATATCCATAAAAAAGAGGAAATCCGCAGCGCCTGCACCAGAGCGTCGTTTTGCCGTGCGGGTAACGCAGGCCGTTAGCCAACCTTCATTTGGGTGAGCCTTGCATGCGGCGGTCGCGTTCGGCGCGATAGCGCATGGCCACTCCGGATTTAAGCTGCGCTATATCTAGGCCGGGCAACAGCCGTTAAAATTGCGCCGGCCGATCGACTTGCTGCTGGAAGCTCGAGACACCACCGCGCGGCCTGACCAGGCCCGCCGCATCATTTCCCAAATTCACGAGCGATGCGATTGCCGCATCGCTGCAATTTCATCAAGGAGCCGCCACCATGGCACGACAAATTTATGTCAATCTGCCGGTCAAGGACCTAGCGCTTTCAAAGGCCTTCTACGCCGCGATCGGCTTCGACTTCGAGCCGAAGTTCTCGAATGACGACGCGCTTTGCATGATCGTCGGCCACAACATCTACGTCATGTTGCTGACGGAACCGTTTTTTTCGACCTTCACCCACAAGCCCTTGTGCGATGCCAAGACTTGTACCGAGGCCTTGGTCTGCATCTCTTGCGACAGCCACGAGCAGGTCGACGAATTGGTGGCGAAGGCCCGCGCCGCCGGTGGCAACGTGCCGCGTCCGGCGCAGGATCATGGCTTCATGTATGGGCACGGATTCGAAGACCCGGACGGTCACATCTGGGAACTGATCTACATGACGCCGGGCTTCCAGGCCTAGTCACCACTCAGGACGGGCCGCTTTTGCCGACCCGCACGGCCTCGACCTACTTCAATCTTCCAGCGCCCGCACCTTCACCGGCCGGCCCTTGACCTTGCCGGCGGAGAGCCGGCGCACCACTTCATCAGCGATATCGCGGGCGACGGCAACGTAAGTTATCTGGTCGGTCACGGTGATCTTGCCCACCTGCTCGCGGGTGAATCCCGCTTCGCCGGTCAGGGCGCCGAGAACATCGCCGGGACGGATTTTCTCCTTACGTCCGCCGAGGATCTGCAGTGTGACCATGGGCGGTACCAAGGGCGCGGCATCGTCGTTTTTCAGACCTGCCAGGCTGTGCCATTCCGGCTCGAAACCCATCATCGGCACCAGCGCGGCGACGCGGCGCTTGTCGCCCGGACTGCAGAGGCTCAATGCCCAGCCGTCCTGGTCGGCGCGGCCGGTGCGGCCGATGCGGTGGATGTGGACTTCGGGATCGGGCGTGATGTCGACGTTGATCACCGCTTCGAGCTGGGCGATGTCGAGGCCGCGCGCGGCGACGTCGGTCGCCACCAACACCGAGCTGCTGCGGTTGGCGAACTGGATGAGCACCTGGTCGCGCTCGCGCTGCTCCATGTCGCCGTTGAGGGTGAGCGCATGGAATCCTTCCTGGCGCAGCAGATCGACGAGATCGCGGCAGCGCTGCTTGGTGTTGCAGAAGGCGAGCGTGCTGACCGGCCGGTAATGCCGAAGCAGGGGGGCGACCGCGTGCAGGCGCTCGTCGTGCTTCACTTCATAAAAGCGCTGGCGAATCTTGCTGCTCTCGTGCTTCTCGGCGAGCTTCACTTCCTGCGGATTGCGCAGGAAATCGCGCGCCAGCCGGGCAATGCCTTCCGGGAAGGTGGCGGAAAACAGTAGCGTCTGGCGCTTGGCCGGGCATTGCCTGGCGACGTAGGCAATGTCGTCGTAGAAACCCATGTCGAGCATGCGGTCGGCTTCGTCGAGCACCAGGGTATTGAGCGCATCCAGCCTCAGGCTGCCGCGTTCGAGATGATCCATGATGCGGCCCGGTGTGCCGACGACGATGTGGGCGCCGTGTTCGAGGCTGGCCATCTGCGGGCGCATGGTGGTACCGCCGCAGAGGGAGAGAATTTTGATGTTGTCGGCGGCGCGCGCGAGGCGGCGGATTTCCTGCGTCACCTGATCGGCCAGCTCGCGGGTCGGGCAGAGCACCATCGCCTGCACGGCGAAGCGTCGGGGGTTGAGATTGGTCAGGAGCGGCAAGCCGAAGGCCGCCGTCTTGCCGCTACCGGTCTTGGCCTGGGCGATGAGGTCATGGCCGGCGAGCGCGAGCGGCAGACTGGCGGCCTGGATCGGCGTCATGACTTTGTATTCGAGTTGGCGCAGGTTTGCCTGCATGGCTGGCGCGAGCGGCAGGGTCTCGAACGAGGCGCCGTCCGGCGCGGGCGTGACGGTTGAGGACATTTCCGGCCTCAATCCCGGCGCTTGCGCGCGGGCATCGGCTTGCGACGACGCACGCCCGGCCCGGTGCGGGCTTCAGCCGCTTGCGGCTTGGGAACGAGAAGATTCTTGGCCGGCGACTTCTGCGCCGCCCGATGCGCCAGGATGGCGGTGCATAGCGCCTTCTGCCCCGGCGCGATGGCGGAGTGCTCCTCCTTGCCGACGCTGGCGGTGAGCGCCTCCTTGAGCCGACGAATGCGCTCCGAACCGTCGCCCTTGGCGGACTGGCCGGACATGAGTTCCTGCCCTTCGGCCGTGAGCACGAAACCGCCGTCTCGCGTGGCGATCAGCCCATGGCCGGAAAGCCGCTGAAAGGCGCGGTCGAGATCGAGTTCGGCGGGAATCGGGCTGCGGATCAGCTCGACGGCGGCCATGATTTCCGCCAGTTCGGCCGGACGGCGTTTGGCGGAGAGGGTCACCGCCAGGAGAAGAAGGGCATCAACATCGTTGACCGGGTGCATTACGTTGTCCTTGTCGCATCGGCGGAGCGCCGGCCGGTGCGTCAAATGGCGCTGCCGGCAAGATCAAAAGCGCCGGCAAGGCATCGCGCGCTGGCCGGCAAAGGCGAGAGTGTAAGGGCTTGGGTGGCAATATCCGCATCCCCGTTTCATTGGCCGCAAAAAAATAACCCTTCAAATAATAGTGTCTCGTGCGAACGTCATGAAAAAGACACGGTCAAAAGCCCCTAACCAAAGCATTTTCTCAACCCTCCCGACCCATCCATGACCGACGACATCTTCATCGCCCAAACCGACGCCGAAATCGAGTCCTGCTTTCCGGCTTTCAGCGTTCTCCGTCCGCATCTCGACCCCGAGGGCTTCCTGCCTCAGGTTCGCCGCCAACAGGCGCAAGGCTATCGCATCGTCGCCCTCTACCGCGATGGCGCCGTAAAAAGCGTTGCCGGCTTTCGCCTGGCGGAATTCCTCGCCTGGGGCAAGGTGCTTTATATCGACGACCTGACCACCCTGCCCGGCGAGCGCTCGCAAGGCTTTGCGGCGGCCCTGCTCGACTGGCTGATCGCTTATGGCCGGGAGGAGCAATGCAGCGGCATCCACCTCGATAGCGGATACGCCCGCCATGCCGCGCACCGGCTTTATATCCACAAGGGACTGCAGTTGAATTGCCATCATCTGGCGCTGGAATTCCACCTCGAGGCGCCAGCCTCAACGGCTTGAAGCGCCTCAAGGGTAGCGCGCTGTCCAGTCCTCCGCCCAAAGGGCGAAATCCTCGGCGGGCATTGGTCGCGCAATGCGGTAGCCCTGGATCAGATCGCATCCGAGCCGGGTGACGAAGTCCCACTGGGCGCTGGTTTCGACGCCCTCGGCGACGATGCGCATTTGCAGCTTGCGGGCAAGCTCGACGCTGGATTCGAGAATGAGCCGGGCACGTTCGTCGTTGTCAGCCGCCTGCACGAAGCTGCGGTCGATCTTCAATTCGTTGAACGGCAAATCCATCAATTGGGCGAGACTGGAATAGCCGGTACCGAAATCGTCGATGGACAGCGAAACCCGCTTCAGGCGCAAACGCGTCAGGATGTCCATGGGCAGGGTGATGTCCCGCGCGAGCTGGCTTTCGGTGACTTCCAGGGTGATCTGCTCGGGGGAAACGCCCCGCTCCTGCGCCAGGGCGATCACTTGGTCGGGAAAATCGAGGCACTTCAGGTTGTCCATCGAGACGTTGATCGCGATTTCCAGCGCCATGCCCTGGTCCTGCCACGCCCGGGCCTGCCGGAGCGCCCCGACGATGACCACCTGGGTCAGCGCATCGATCAGGCCATAGGATTCGATCAGTGGAATGAAGCGATCCGGCGGCACGATCCCGTGTTCCGGGTGTCGCCAGCGCACGAGCGTTTCGACGCCCTTGAGGCGGCCGGTCGCGGCCTCGACCTTGGGCTGGTAGTAATTGATCAATTCGCCGTTTGCGAGGGCGGCGCGGAGCTCCGCTTCGGTCGGCTCCGGCAGTTCGCTGCGCTTGGGCGATGCGCGAAGCTCGCGCCGCGCCGGTTCCCAGCCGCGAATAAGGCTTTCCAGTTGCGCGGCCTCCGGCGGCTTTTGCAGGTGTCCGAGAACATTGAGCCGGTGCGAACGCGCCAGATTTTTAACCGTCTGGCGGATGTTTTCATTTTCGCCGCTGAGCAGGATGATGCCGCCCTGGAAGCGGATATCGGCCAGCCCGCGCAGGAACTCGACGCCGTCCATCTCGGGCATGTTGAGGTCGAGCAGGCAGACGTCGGGCACCTCGCCGCCGCGCAATCTTTCCAGCGCCAGGCGACTGTCCGATTCGAAGCGCACCCGGTCGAAGCCGAGGCGATTCAGCGCCTTGGCCAGGACACCGAGGAGAAATCGGTCGTCGTCGACAATGAGGATGTCCGGAGCGCGTGCGAAATCCATGAATCCAGGCTGTTCTCAAGTGGTGGACGGTCGCGCCAGGTCTTGGCGGGTGAAGCGCAAGGCAGAGCCGGCGCCGCGTAGTAGTTTATCGCACGTTGGCTGGCTGCAACCTCGTGGTTCGCCCGGCCAAGCCCTTACCTTTCGGGTTCCGCCGATGTCCGGCACCCGGGTCGTTACGTGGCTTGCGATGATGATTCGTGGCGACACGTGCCTAGCCGACCGCGAAAGCCGGCAAAACGCAATCCAACCCCGACGCTAAAGCACCTAGCTTTTACCTTTATTTCCAAGCGCCGCGAAAACCGCGGCGAACTGCTCGGGCAGCGCCGCCATCAGCGCCTCTATGGACGACCAATCCGCAGCCTTCCCGGCGGTTTCAAGCGTATCGCAAAGCGTCGCCAGGCGGAAGGCGCCGACGGTGCGGGCGGAGGATTTCATCTTGTGCGCCATGGCGCCCACCGGCGCCGCGGCGTGCGCCTCGAAAGCCGCCTGGAGCTTGGCGATATCGCCGCGTGTCTGGTCGATGAAGGCATCGAGGAAGCCAGCCACAGCCTCGGGATCGTCGCCGACCAGGTCCGAGAGGGCGGTGGAGATGAACACTTGTTCACCACCCCCATCCAGCCGGTCCGGCGGTTCCCCGGAAGGCTCCATCTCGCTCGGCAACCAGCGGCTCAGAGTCTCGGCAAGGCGGGCGAGGACGACCGGCTTACTGATGAAATCGTCCATCCCCGCCGCCAACATGCGCTCGGATTCGCCTTTCATGGCATTGGCGGTGAAGGCGATGATGACGGTGTGACCGCCACTCCCCGCCTCCGCTTCGCGAATCGCCTGGGTCAGCCCGATGCCGTCGAGTTCAGGCATGTGGAAGTCGGCCAGGATGACGCGGTGTTTGTCCGTCTGCCAGCGCTGGAGCGCTTCTCGCCCGTTATTGACTGCCTCCGCCACATACCCGAGCAGTTGCAACTGGCGCAGGATGACGGCCCGATTGATGGCGTTGTCTTCCGCCACCAGAACGACGCGCCCGGCCGCCAGCGCGGTTTCGAATGGGGGCATTTGGAAATCGGAGGAAACGACCTTGACCAGCGAAGGCCCCTTCGTCGCTTGCGGGAGATCGCCGCCGATCGCCGCCGCAACCGCGTCGAGCAAAGCGCTCCGCCGCAGCAGCGGGCCGTCGATGGCGACCGAGCGCCCGGTCTGGCGGGGGCCGCGCCGGCGTCCAAGACCGATCTCGACGCGGGGCCATTCGCCGGCGTGCGGCGTGTGGTCAAGCGCACGGCGAAATTCCTGGCAAGCGTCCGATCCGTAGGCCGCCTCCAGGAGCATCGCCACCGGCGCACGGGAATCCACGGCGGTCGCCGTCAATCGCGCATGCGCCGCGGCCCCCTGCCTGACGCGACAGCCCGCCGCTTCGAGATAGGCAGCGACATGCTTCAACAAGGTGTGATCGCCGGGAATCAGGACTTCGAGCCGGTTGAGACCGGCAGGTATGCGAGTTTCGGCGGCCGGGGGAGCAAGCTCGAAATCCAGGGTGGCGGAAAACACCGATCCTTCGCCTTCGACGGAATCGACGGTCAGGGTGCCGTTCATCATGCTGGTCAGACGGCGGCAAATGGAAAGGCCGAGGCCGGTGCCGCCAAAGCGGCGTGTGGTGGACGATTCGGCTTGGCTGAAGGGCTTGAACAGCGCCGCCTGCGCCGAGGGACTGATACCGATGCCATTGTCGCCGATGTCGAAACGGATGCGAGCCCGCCCCCCGAACATGCCGACGAGTTCGGCGCTCAGCCATACCCGGCCGGAGCGGCCGGCCTCGACGCCGGAAAATTTGATGGCGTTGCCGGCCAGGTTCATCAGGATTTGCCGCAGCCGCACCGGATCGCTGACCACACGGGCGGGAATGGAAGGATCGACGAACATCAGCAGTTCGGTCTGCTTCTTTTCGGCGATCGGCGCCAGCGTTTCCGCCACGCCCTCGACGATCTCCTCGACGGAAACCGGCAGGGATTCGAAGTTGAGATGGCCGGCCTCGATTTTCGAAAAGTCGAGGATGTCGTCGATGACGCCGAGGAGCGCAAACGCCGATTCGCGGATGGTCTGGGTCATTTCCTGCTGGCCGGCATTGAGCGGGGAATAGCCGAGCAGGTCGATCATGCCCACCACGCCGTTGAGCGGGGTGCGGATTTCATGGCTCATGGCCGCGAGGAATGCGGATTTCGCGCGGTTGGCCGCTTCGGCGTCTTCCTTGGCCTGGGTCAGTTCGGCGATGACCTGACGGCGCTCGCTGATGTCATGCAGGATGCCGGTAAAGAAAACCTCGTCGCCGACGCGGTAGCTGCTCGCCGTCACCTCGACGGGAACGCGCCGCCCGTCGCGGCACACGCCTTCCGCCTCGCGCCCGAAGACGGCACCGGAATCGCTGTGGGCTTCGAGGTGCGCGGCGATGGGATGGGCATCGTCGGGCATCGGCACCAGATCGAAGAAGCTGCGCCCGACCAGTTCGTCCGCCCGGTAGCCGAACATGCGCTCGGTGGCGGCGTTGGCGGAACGGATGATGCCATTGCGGTCGGTGTTGATGACCGCATCGGCGAGATTGCCGACCAATGCATCGAGTTCACGGTCCTTCTGGCGCAGCGCATCCTCGGCGCGGCGACGGCTGGTGATGTCCTGCTGGATGCCGATGACGTTGACGATCTTCCCCGCTTTGTCGCGAAAGTAGCCGATCGAAACATCGACCCAGTATTTCTGGCCGGTCTTGGAGTAATTGAGAATTTCGACCTGGACCTCGCGGCCGGCTCGGATCGCCTCGCGCAGCCGATCGACGGTTCCGGGGTCGGTTTCCGGCCCTTGCAGGACTTTGCCCGGGCTCATGCCGATGACTTCGTCGAGCTGATAGCCGGTCAGGCGATTGAAAGCGGGATTAACCCATCGGATCAGTCCGGCCGCATCGGTGAGCACGACCGAGCTGGTCGTGTGCTGGACCACCAGCGCCAGATGGCGCAGTTCCTTCTCTTCGTATTTGTGTTCGGCAACGATGTGGAGCAGGTTTGTCACCTGGTCGATGAACTGGTGCATCTCGTCGCTGTACGCGCCGCCAATTTCGGTGGAGAAAAATTGAAGCGCGGCCACCACCTGTCCATGCACCGGGATCGGCAGCGTCAGGACAAAACGAATATCGCAGGCCAGCATGGCGGCCATGCCGACCGGCTCGCGCGATCTGCGGATGTCGTCGCTCCATTCCGGCTGCCCGGTCGCCATCACCCTGCCGACCATGCCGACGCCCGGGGGATGACGCATCTCGCCGAGCCGGCGCAGCGGGGCAAAACGTTCGGGATCGGAAAGCACCCAGGCGCCGGTGGAACGCAAAACCTGATCGTTGTCTTCAATCAACCAGACATGGCCGGCCTGCCACTGTGCCATGTCGCAGAGCGCCTCGACGGCGAAGCGCAGCACTTCCTCAACGCTCGACGCGAGGTTCGATTGCTCGGCGATGCCGCTGAGGATCATCATGCGCCGGCGTTCACGCTGGAGATTGGCATTGGCGACGACGAGATCGCGCGTGCGCTCGGCAACGCGTTGTTCCAACTCCTCGCGCAGTGCGACGAGGCGGTGTTCGCTGCTCTTTCGCGCCTGGATGTCCTGAATCTGGCTGATGAAGAAGGCGGGCGCGTTCCCTTCCCGCACCAGCGAAGCGCTGATCGAAACCCAGATCACCTTGCCCGCCTTGGTGATGTAGCGCTTTTCGAAATGGACGTGATCGGCCTCGCCCCCGAGTAGCCGCGCCGCCTGTTCTCGCCCCCGCGCATCGTCGTCGGGATAGGTGACGCTATGGAAGTCGCCGGAAAGGAGTTCGGATTCGTCGTAGCCGAGCAGGCGGCAGAGCGCCGCGTTCACCTTCAACCACCGGCCATCCGGCGCGACCAGCGCCATGCCGATCACCGAAGCGTTCATGGCCTCGCGGAACATTTTTTCGCTGCGCGCCAGCGCCTCGTGCGATGCGTTATCGGCGGTCGTATTGGCTTCGGCCAACAGCGTTTCGAGCCTGCCGTCTCCGTTCCGCAGGCCGGTCAGCGAAAATTCGACCTGCCGGAAACGCCCCGTGGAATCCCGAAACTCGTACTGTTCGCGAACGTTCTCACCGGCAACGGCCGCTTCGACGCAACGCCGCAGCCGCGCGGCGGAATCTTCCAGCCCGGGCCACCAGGGCGTCTGCCAAAAAGGGCGCTGCGTCACCTCCTCCAGGGCCGCCCCTGAAAGCTCGCGGGCGGCCTGATTCGCCTCCAGCACCGTGCCATCGGGCGCCAGCAACACCCGGAAGGCAGGCGACAGATCGAAAGCGTGCCGCATGCGACGCAGGCTTGCCGCCTGAGTATCCACTTCCTCCTTCATCGCGGGTGCCCCGCTCGGCAAGCAGCCTCTGCGTCGCGGGCCCGGATGGCGGCGGCGAGGGAGAGGCAAGGAATCGGTGACGGGCGCATCAGGCGCTGGCGAGCGGCGCGTCGTTGCGGGAGATCGCCGGCTCCTCGGCCAGCATCGCATTGAGACGCTGACCCAGGGTCTCCAGCGTTGCCGCCGTGACGCCGCCGAAATCGTAGAGATCGATCAGGCTGGCGGTCTTTTCCTTGATCAGGTTTTCCAGCGCTTCTTCCTGCTGGAAACTGATGCCGATGTCCGAAAACGACGCCACCAGATCGTCGAGCATTTCGCGGGAGAGGATGGCGCCCTCGTAACGGGCGCGGTTGTACTTGCGGCCGTAATCCTCGATCGCCTGGCGCACCGCCACGAGCAGTTCGCCGAGCCCCTGCCGCGTCGAGGCGTAATCCTCTGCCGTTTGCAGTGCTAAAAGCTTGGTGTTGGCGCTTTCGGCGGCGATGGCGAGATTGTCACGGATGCGCCCGCAGACTTCCGGCTCCTGCGTCGGCATGTTGTTGATCATCACCGTGATGACTTCGAAATTGAACACCGCCCGGCTCTTGAATTCGAAAATCCGGTCGAGCTTGCGAACGTGATTGAGGATGGAAACCTCCAACGCATTGTTCTCGCCATGCTCGCCAATATTGAGCTCGCGACCGCCCAGGCGAAGCTGGACGGCGCCGTTGAGGCGATATTTGCGCAACAGCGAAAGCATGGCCTGCGCGACCTCGCGTCCATCGGCGCAGGTATTCAGGGCGCGCAGGAACTGAATAAGGATGGCGTATTCGTCGATGTTGGAGAGCACGAGCGACACCAGCTCATCGGATTCGGCGGCCTGGTCGAGCAGCCGACGCATGGCCGTCGCCGCCTCGCGGATCGTCGCCACCCGGCGCTCGATGTGCGCGGCGCTGTAGGGCTTGGTGATGAAATCGTCGCCGCCCATGTCGTAGCCGTGCAGGCGCGATTCGAGGTCGTCGATGCCGGAAACGAAGATCACCGGCACGCCGGCGGTTTCCGGCCGATTCTTGAGTTCACGGCACAATTGATAGCCATCCATCCCTGGCAGGCCGACGTCGAGCAGGAAAAGATCGGGCTGCCGCGCTATCGCGCGCTCGAGGCAAGCCTCGGCCGATTCGAATAATTCGACCTCGTATTCCTTGCTGAAAATCGCTTCCAGCGTAATGCGGGCCACGATGTCATCATCGACGATGAAGAGGGTGAATTGCTTTTCCATGGACGTCTCAATCAATAAAAACCGTTGCTCGTCTCGAACTGCCGCATTGCAGATCGCTTACGCCAGGTATTTCTGCATCAGCACCGCCTGCCCGGCAGCCGGATCGAGCACGTAAGGCGCGAACCCGGCCCGAAGGTAGGTCGCCAGCGCCGTGCGGTTGCCGGTCAATACTTCGAGCGTCACCTTGCAGCAACCGAGCCGGCGCGCCTGGGTTTCGGCAAAGGCAAGCAGGGCTTGGCCAATGCCGCGCCGGCGCCAGCCGGCATGAACGACAAGATCATGGACATTGAGCAAGGGCTTGGCGGCGAAGGTCGAGAAGGCGGTGAAGCAGTTGATCAAGCCGACCGCCTGGCCGCCAGACACGGCCAAACCGCCATGGTAGTTCGGCAGCTTTTGCAGCGCCGAAATCAGATTGGCGCGGGTCTCGGCACAAAGCCCCTCGCCGCCGCCCATGGGATCGGTGGCGTAATGGTCGAGCAGGGTAAGCAATGCGCCGGTGTGCATGGCATCGGTCAGATCGATGGGCGCGATGGCCAATTCGGAATTCACAGTCCGAGGTCTCCCCACAGCGCATCCACCCGCCGCTTCACCGCCTCGTCCATAACGATGGGCCGGCCCCATTCGCGGGCGGTTTCGCCGGGCCATTTGTTGGTGGCGTCGACGCCCATCTTGCTGCCCAGCCCCGCCACCGGCGAGGCGAAATCGAGGTAGTCGATGGGCGTGTTGTCCACCAGCGTCGTGTCGCGGATGGCATCGACGCGGGTGGTCAGCGCCCAGATGACTTCCTTCCAGTCGCGGATATCCACGTCGTCGTCCATCACGATGATGAGTTTGGTGTACATGAACTGGCGCAGGAAGGACCAGATGCCGAACATGACGCGCTTGGCGTGGCCGGGATACTGCTTCTTCATGCTCACCACCGCCAGGCGGTAGGAGCAGCCCTCGGGCGGCAGGTAGAAATCGGTGATTTCGGGGAACTGCTTCTGCAGCAACGGCACAAAGACTTCGTTCAGCGCCAAGCCGAGGATGGCCGGCTCGTCCGGCGGCTTGCCGGTGTAGGTGCTGTGGTAGATCGGATTTTGCCGGGTGGTGATGCGCTCGACGGTGAAGACGGGGAACTCGGCCTGCTCGTTGTAGTAGCCGGTATGGTCGCCGTAAGGCCCTTCCAGCGCGGTTTCGCCCGGCTGCAGCGCGCCTTCAAGGACGATCTCGGCGCGTGCCGGCACTTGCAAGTCGGAGCCGAGGCATTGCGTCAGTTCGGTCTTGGCGCCGCGTAGCAGACCGGCAAACTGGTATTCGGAAAGACCGTCCGGCACCGGTGTCACGGCGCCGAGAATGGTGGCCGGGTCGCAGCCGATCACCACCGCCAGCGGAAAAGGCTCGCCCGGTTTCGCCTGCTGGTGATCGCGGAAATCGAGCGCCCCGCCGCGATGCGCCAGCCAGCGCATGATGAGCTTGTTGCGGCCGATGACCTGCTGGCGGTAGATGCCGAGGTTCTGCCGGGTCTTGTTCGGGCCGCGCGTCACCACCAGGCCCCAGGTGATCAGCGGCGCGACGTCGCCCGGCCAGCAGCGCTGGATGGGCAGGCGGGCGAGATCGACATCGGCGCCCTCCCACACCACTTCCTGACAAGGCGCCGAGGAGACGACCTTGGGCGACATGTTCATCACCTGCTTGAGGATGGGCAGCTTGTCCCAGGCATCCTTCAGGCCCTTGGGCGGCTCGGGTTCCTTGAGATAGGCGAGCAGCTTGCCGACTTCGCGCAGCGCCGTTTTCCAGTCGCCGTCCTCGCCCATGCCCAGTGCCACCCGGCGCGGCGTTCCGAAAAGATTTGCGAGCACCGGAATGGCGCTGCCTTTCGGTTTTTCGAAAAGAATGGCCGGGCCTTCGGCGCGCAGGACGCGGTCGCAGATCTCGGTCATTTCCAGATCGGGATTGATTTCGACGCCAATGCGCTTGAGTTCGCCCTGCGCTTCGAGTTGGGCGATGAAATCGCGCAAATCCTGGTATTTCATCCGACGCCCCTTCCTGAAATCAGGAAATCGAGTGCAATGCCGGCAAAAATAACGCCGCCGACGAGGTTGTTATTGAGGAAGGCACGGAAGCAGGGCATGCGCTCGCGGCCGCGAATGAGGGTGTAATGCCAGCCCATGACGCAGGCTGCTACCGCCAATCCGGCATAGAAGGCCCAACCCATGTATTCCCGCCAACCAAGCCAGGCGAGCAAGCCCAGGGTTGCGGCGTAGCAGAGCATCACCGCGGCGACGTCGAAGCGGCCGAAGGTGATGGCGGAAGTCTTGATGCCAATCTTCAAATCGTCGTCGCGGTCGACCATGGCGTACTCCGTGTCGTAAGCAATCGCCCAGAAGATGTTGGCGAGCAGCATCCACCAAGCTTCCGCCGGCACCCGCCCCATGTGGGCGGCGTAGGCCATGGGGATGCCAAAACCGAAGGCGATGCCGAGATAGGCCTGGGGAATGGCAAAAAATCGCTTGGTGTAGGGGTAGCTGGCGGCGAGGAAGAGCGCCGGCACCGAGAGCCAGATCACCAGCTTATCCCCGAGCAGCAGCACGAGCGCGAAAGCGCAGAGCGAGAGAACGGCGAACAGGACCAGCGCTTCCTTGCCGCTGACCTGGCCGGCGGTCAATGGCCGATCCTTGGTGCGGGCAACGTGCCGGTCGATATCCTGGTCGGCGTAATCGTTGATGACGCAGCCCGCCGAGCGCATGAGCACCGTGCCCAGCATGAACACCCAGACCACCCACCAATTCGGGCGCCCCCCAGAGGAAAACCACAGCGCCCAGAGCGTCGGCCACATCAACAGCAGAATGCCGATCGGCTTGTCGAGCCGCAT
>JAPUEC010000109.1:8278-14342 GCA_027492775.1 Rhodocyclaceae bacterium | reverse complement strand
ACCTGGGTCATCCCATACTTGTCGCGCAGGAGCTTTAGTTCCTCGATCACATGGCTTACCGGCCGCTCGCGCACGCGCGAACGCCAGAGTCCGGGCGAGCAGCAGAAGGTGCAATTGAAGGGGCATCCACGCGCCGTGGCGATGATGCTGGAAGGGAAATAACGCGCCGCCAGAGGCAGTGCGCCCAATTCGCTCACGGGCGCGGCCGGCCCGACCCAGCTTAGCGATCCGTCCGCGCCACGTCCGGCAATACCGGGGATGCCTTCAACGGCTTCGCCCCGTTCCAGCCGCCCGACCAATTCGGGCAGACTGACATCGGCCTCGCCGACGGCTACGAAGTCGATGGCCTTCCAGCGCTCGAGGATTTCCTTGAAAAGAAAGCTGGCGTGGATGCCGCCGAGAATGATTCGGCACGGCGGGCCATCGGGATTCAATGCCTGTTGGCGGGCTTTCAGCGCTTGCGACCAAGGGGCCAAAACCTTGCGCTGGTGGCTCATGGCGGTTATTCCCACCAACTCCGCATCAGTGAGTGCGGCCTCGTCAATGGAGGCTTGCCAGGTAGACTGGACGTGGTTGAGCAGCCGTACTTCGTGGCCCAATTCGATCAATTGCGCCGCCAAGCCGAGCAGACCGATGGAAATTTGCAGCGCGTCGCTGTTGCGCTTTCCCATGAGCGCCAGTTCGGAGGCGTCTTCCGTTTGCAGCAGGGGCGGATTGACCAGCGTGATCTTCATCGTTTGTCCCTTCGCTCCGAGCGAGGTCCAGGGCCAAGGGGCCGATGATTCATGTTAACAGCTTTCCCCCGCTGCGGCTAAGCCGGTACTTGTTGCGAAGACAAGAATCCGCTGTCACTCCGCCCGCTGGATCCAGAACTGGTACATCGCCGCGAAGGTGTCGGGGTTTTCTTCCTCGAACCTCTGCCAGCAACCGAGGTCGGTGGCACCACGATCATTGGGGAAGCGTTTTCTATACGCCATGAGTGTTTCGTCGTCGAGATCGAAACCCAGGAATGTCAGCCGGTTTTTCCTCAGGAAGGTATCGATGTCGCTCAGGGTCAGTCGATGTTCCTGGACGTGGAATAGGAGATCGCGGCAGGCGCTTGTGCTGAAGAAATCGGTAAGTCTGAATACACCGCCGAAACTTTCGCTTTCTTCCAAGGCGATCAGGTCCTGGCGGCAGCGCCGGATATCTTCGGCAGTGGTGCCATAGGCCCTACCGGCGATGAAATCCCGGATGCGGACGATATCCCGTCTGGCCAAGGCACTGTAGAAACCCAACCGCATCACGCCTGCTGGGCGCAGCAAGGATAGGAGCACCTGCCATCCCGTCCAGGGATTGCCGAGATGGTGCAGGACGCCGGCCGATTCGATGACATCGAAGCGACGCTCGAGCGCGCCCAATTTGAGGAGGTCGGCCTGCGCGTATTCGATGGTGCTCAAACCCAGTTCACGCGTCTTTCGGCGGGCGTAAGCCAAGCTGCTCAGGCTCAGGTCGACCGCCAATATCCGGGCAGCGGGATATTGCAGCGCCGTTTCCACCGCGTGCTGACCTGTGCCGCAACCCGCGATCAGGAAATCGACGCCAGCGTTCGTTTGTTGGCTAAAGGGCGCGCGGGGAAATTTTTCTCGGAGCGCGGCAAGAATGTTCTTCCCTTTCCCGGCGAGTGTCGTTTTCGTCCAGCGTGGGTAGGGATTTTCTTCATACTGCCGTTGCACCAGGAGGGAAACCTCATCCTCGATCGTGGTCAGTCGAGCAATGTCCGAGCGTTCGCCGGCTTCTTCCAGCGGTTCGGACATCTGCTGGGCCAATAGCGGCGCCAGGCCTGGCGACCATTGCCGTTCCAGCAAGCGGGAAGCGAAGGGGAGCGTATGGAGTGGGACATAGGCGGCGATCGCCGCGAGCCAGGTCGCGGGCACCGCTGCCCCGCCCTCCAATGCTATGACGATGGAGCGGGCCAAATCCTCGACTTGACGGGTTTCTTCCACGCTGCAGGAAAACACGTATTCGTTGATGAAGCACTGGCGCGCCAGCGCGCTGTGGAAATTGTCCGCTTCCGCTTCGCCGTTGTCCGTAGCGCTTGTGGCCACGGCGGCTTTGAGCAGCGCCCGCCTTGCCAAAGTCAGAAAGCGTTCGAATTCGATGTCGTTGATGAGAGCGGAAACGAGCAGTGTGCAGAGCAGCGAATCCGCCGCCAGGGCCGTCGGTTCGCAGGTGCCGAAGAGTTCCGGGCCTGAAAGCGGCCGCGGCCAGACGTTGGCTGCCCGCGCAATGCCGCCGCCGATATCGGGGTCGAGCTTGAGCAGATTGATGCAGACCCTCGCCAGTTCGGCCGGTCGTCCCCATGGCTCGGTCAAGGCGGCGGCAAGAGTTGCGTGCAGGTCGGGGTTGGCCTCGGAAAACCGCAGGGTCTTGATGCAGTCAGTAAAGACATTTTTTGCCAGAGTCGTCGGCTGCAGTTGGAGGGACTGGATGGCGGCGTTCAGCGCCTGCACCGATTTGCCCTGCTGATTGAAGAGCAATGCCAGATTGTTGAGCGCATCGGCGAAATCCGGCTTGATCCGGAGCGCTTCGCCATAACTGGCTTCGGCTTTCTCCAGTTGCCCCAGGTCTTTGAACAAGCCGCCGAGATTGTGATAGACGTCGGCGAAGTCCGGCCGGAGCGCCAACGCCCGACTGTAACAATCCAGGGCTTCGTCCTGTCGGCCGGAATCGCGGAGCACGGTTCCGAGGTTATTCCAGCCGTCGGCGAAATCCGGCATGGCAGCTAGCGCCTGTCGGCAACAGGCCTCGGCTTCGTCCAGGCGGCCGAGATCCTTGAGCGTGATGCCGAGGTTGCTCTGAGCTTCGGCGAAATCCGGGTTGATTTTCAGCGCCCTGCGGCAACTGGCCTCAGCCTCGGTCAGCCGTCCCAGGTGCTTGAACGCGACGGCAAGATTGTTATGCGCTTCAGCATCGCCCGGTGTCAATCCGGCCGCCTTTTGCATGGGCGCCAATGCCTCGGCGTCGCGGCCTGATTGCTTGAGCGCCGCGCCCAGCGCCTTCCAGCCGAATCCATAGTTGGGATAGCGTGCTGTCATCCTCCTGGCGAGTTCAACGGCTTCCGGGTGGCGCCCCGCATTGAAACTGGCCAAGAGGGCGTTAACGTCCTGCGGGGCGGGAGCGCCGGAGGATTGGCTGGGTTTAGCCCGCTGGCCCGGTCTCGTGGGTTTGGTCATCGGTGTTTTCTCGGAAGCGTCCACGGTTTGCATCTTGCGCCGCAAGGGATTTCATCTTGCCAAGCGCTGGAAAATGCCAGCGGCAGTCTAGCATGGGCGTGGGGCCGGGACCGGGGCCGGGGGCAGGGGGCAGGGGGCAGGGGGCAGGGGGCAGGGGGCAGGGGGCGAAGGCCACCCGGACGGCTGCTTCATTCATCGCAGGCAATAAAAAACCCGGCCTGCTCGCGCAGGCCGGGTTTGAGCGTTGAACCAGTTCGAATCGCTTACGGGCAGGTGTTGTCGATCACGTAGTAAGCGGTGCCGGTCTGGCGCAGCTTGGTGGTCGTAAAGGTGTTGTACAGGCCCATGTTCTGATTGGAACCCTTGGCATAGGTGTTGCCACCGGAGGCCGTGGCACGGGCGGCCGTGACGTGGGCGTAGTTCGTTGCCTTGAAACAGGCGCCGGCGTTGCTCGTCGTCGTGGTCGTCGTCGTGGTGGTTGCGGCGGCGGTGGTGGTCGTCGTCGCGGCACGCGTCGTGGTGGTCGTCGTGGTCGTGGTGGTTGCCGTGCCGGAGTTCATCGGGCTGCAATCCGCCTGATTGGTCCAGGTGGAGCCGCACAGATACAAGGTCAGCGCCGTGTTGTAGCCGATCTTGCCGCCGAAATCGAGGTATTGATTCAGCGTCAGGCGCGAGGCGTTGTAATGATTGGTCACGGTGTCGGTCGAGACCTGCGAGTAGGCCACCGGGGAAACGGTGATGGCCGCGCTCTTGGCACCTTCGACATTCGCGCTATTGACGGTGGAAACCGCGTAGCTGTAGCTGCCGGAGGCCAGGCCGCTTTCACTGAAGCTGTTGGTCGTCGGGGAACCGACCAGCGCGCTGTTGCGATAGACCTTGTACGACTTGGCACCGGAAACGACATTCCAGGTCAGTGCCACGGAGCCGACGGCCGGGCTGCTGCCGGCAAGACCGGCGGGCGCGTTCAGCACCGGCGGCGTGCCGGTGGTCGTGCCCTGGACGGCCGATGACTTGGGACTTTCCGAACCGTTGCCGACCGCGGTGACCGCATAGTTGTAGGTCGAGCCTTGCTGCAGGCCGCTATCGGTGTAGCTGGTGCCGGTCGGAGAGCCGACCTTGGCGCCGTCGCGATAGACGTTGTAGCTGGCCGCACCGGAAACGGCGCTCCAGGAAACGGTGATGGTGCTGTTGGTCGCGCCGGAGGTCACGACGCCGGTCGGCGCCGGAATGATGACGACCCGAAGATTGTTCTTGAAGAACCAGTCGGCGATGTAGACCGGATAATTGACCCGGGTGCTGTCGACGTAGGCGATGTTGGCCACGGCGCCGGTGCCTGCGGGCCAGGCGTGCGACATGCCGCTCACCATCAGGTCGGAGAGGCGCTCCTTGCCGTTGGCGTCCTTGTACACCTTGTAGGTGCCGCCGCCAGCCACGCTGCCGGTGGCGGTGGGAGTGGTGGTGGAAACACCGTAAACCACGCCGAAGCCTTCGAGATTGCGGACGTTGTGGGCGGGCAGGACCAGGGTGTCCTTGTCGCCATAAACGGTGGACATGATCTGGGTGTTGTAATAGCTGGCGTAGGCGCTGCCGCTATAGGCCTTGCAGTTGGCGGCGATCTGGGCGGCGGAGAGCTTGGGCGCGACCGAGATGTCGCCCGCGGCGGCGCCGATGACCGGGCCGGCGTTGGAGCCGAGGCCGGCGAAGACATCCGGGAAGACGCAGGCCACAGCCAAGGTTTGACCAGCCCCGGAGGAGAGGCCGGTGACATAAACCTGGTTCGGGTCGATATCGAGATTGGTTCGGGCCATGACGGCGTCGATCAGCTTCTTGAGCGGGACGTTGTCGCGGTTGGTGCGGGTCTGGCCGGTGCCGAACCAGTCCCAGCAGCCGGAGACGGCGCGGGTGCTGGTGGTGCCCGAGGGAACGGTCGGGGCGATCACGACCATGCCGTATTTTTCGGCGGTGTCTTCCCAATTGAATTTGCGGTCAATGACGTTGCCGGTGGCGGTCTGGCCGCAGCCGTGCATGGTCAGCATCAGCGCGCGCTTGCCGGCGAGGGTTTGCGGTGCGGCGTTCTTCGGGACATAGACGTAGGCGTCTTGCAGGTTCGGGGTGCCATAAGTGGCGGTCTCCTTCACCCAGGTGCCCGAACCCGGCGTCAAGGCCTGGGCGGACATGGCGGAAGCCAGCAGCAGGGCAGCCGGTACAGCCTTGAGAGCGATGCGCTTCATGAAATCTCCTTTGGTTATTATGCAAGGATCGGTTTCTGGTTGGACTTGCCGATCGCCGGGCGTGGTCGTTTGATCAAGCCATGATCTATCTTAAGTCATAGATTCCGGCGAAACCTATTGGGGGATTCCCTTGGTCTGAGCAGGGGGAATGGGAGTTTTTACGGGCGGGAAATGCCTCGGCCGCGCATGAAAAACGGCGCCAGGAAGGGCGCCGTTATTGACGATGGTCCGATTTATGCCGCGAGATCGAAGACCAGCACCTCGGCGTTGCGGGCGTAGGAGAGGGCAAGACGCGATTCATTTTCCATCAACGCGGCGTCGCCGGTTTCGAGCGAGCGGCCATTCACCGAAATTTCGCCGCGCACTAGATGGACGCAGGCCTTGCGTTGAGGATTGAGGACAAGCGTCGCCGATTCGCCGACATCGAAGAGGCCAGCGTAGAGCGATGCATCCGCATGAACGGTGACCGAGCCTTCGCTGCCGTTCGGCGAGGCGATCAGTCGGAGACGACCGCGCTTTTCCTCATCGCTGAAAGTCTTTTGCTCGTACCCCGGGGCGATGCCCATGACGCTCGGACGAATCCAGATTTGAAGGAAATGCGTCGTCTGGTCGCGGGCG
>JAPUEC010000109.1:0-8178 GCA_027492775.1 Rhodocyclaceae bacterium | reverse complement strand
CCGGCACGATCGAGGTGCCGTTGCCCAGGCTGTCCTTGTGCGCCAGATTGCCCGAGAGCACGTAGCTGATGATCTCCATGTCGCGATGGCTATGGCTGGAAAAACCGCCACCCGGTGCCACGCGGTCTTCGTTGATGACGCGCAAGTTTCCCCAGCCCATGTGGTCAGGGTCGTAATAATTGGCGAAAGAGAACGAGTGATAACTCTTAAGCCAGCCGTGGTCGGCGTAGCCGCGGTCCCTGGACCTGCGGAGCGTAAGCATGTGGCCTCCTGCCTGTGACGACGCCTGGGCGCCTTGCGCCGCGTCGATTTGTTGTCATGGGATATCGATTTGAGACCGGGAGCGAAGTGCTTCCAGCCCGCTCTCCTCGTATACAGACCTCCGGCATGCGCCGTTTGTTGCACCAAAAAGGGAATGCGGCGGTCGGGAATGCGGTTTCACCTCGCCGGACTCGCGGTCGCCCGCAGTCGTGGCTAAACTGCGGGATCATCCGATCGGTACCAGCCATGACCGCTTCCAAGCCCTCCGACAAAACTTCAGTCGCTCCCATTCCCAATCTCGCGGAATTCCTCAAAAAATCGGAGGACGTGCGCGGCCTGGTGATGAAGACCTTCTTCGACCATCTCGCCAACTTGAGCGAAGGCCTGGTCGTCGTGGACAAGGATGCGCGGGTGATCTGGATGAACGCCGCCTACCCCAAGCTGCTCGGCATCGACGACATCGGGCCGATGATGGGCCGGCCGGTGGAAGAAGTGATCCCGAATTCTTTGCTGCGCTCGATCGTCGGCAGCGGCCACGCCGACATGCTCGACATCATGGATTTCGGCGACCAGACGCTGGCGGTGATGCGCATTCCTTTCCGCGACGATGCCGGCAACATCATCGGCGCTATCGGCATGACCCTGGCGCACGCCCGCCACCTGCTGCCAATCATCTCGCGCTACCGCCAGTTGCGCGACGACCTGGCGCAGACCAAGCGCAAGCTCGCCGCCGCCCGGCGCACCCGCTACACCTTGTCCAGTTTCATCGGCGACGCGCCATCCTGCCTCGAATTGAAGCGCCTGTCGCGGCGTGCCGCCCGTACCACGTCCTCGGTGCTGCTGCTGGGCGAGACCGGCACCGGCAAGGAGATGCTGGCGCAGGCGATCCACGCCATGAGCCCACGTGCCGACGGTCCCTTCATCGCCGTCAATGTCGCCGCCATTCCCGAAGCGCTGATGGAAGCCGAATTCTTCGGCACCGTCGCCGGCGCCTTCACCGGCGCGGAACGGCGCAGCCGCGAGGGCAAGGTCCAGCTTGCCGATGGCGGCACTATCTTCCTCGACGAGGTCGGCGACATGTCGCCCTCGCTCCAGGCCAAATTGCTGCGCGTCTTGCAGGAGAAGGAAGTCGAGCCGGTCGGCTCCAACCAGTTGATCGCCGTTGACGTGCGCGTTATCGCCGCGACTAGCCGTGACCTGCCCGCGATGGTGGCGGCGGGCGAATTCCGTTCAGACCTCTACTACCGCCTTAATGTCCTGACGCTGATCATCCCGCCCCTGCGCGACCGTCTCAACGACCTGCCGGCACTTTGCGAACGCCTCTTGGAACAGCATTGCCGCGAACTCGGCCTGCCGCCGCGCGAGATTTCCGCCGCCGCCATCGAACTGCTCCGCCAGCACCAATGGCCGGGCAACGTTCGCGAATTGAGCAATGTGCTCGAACGTGCGCTGCTGCATAGCGACAGCGATCTGATCGATGCGCCGGACCTCGGCAATATCCTGCCCGAACTCGGACAGAAGCGGCACGCTGCCGACACTTCCAACGAAACCCCTGGCACATTGGGCGAAGCGCTATCCAAGGCGGAGAAAAGCGCCATCGAAGCGACGCTTTCCCGCTGCAAGGGCAACAAGTCGTTGGCGGCCAAGCAACTTGGCATCTCCCGCGCTTCGCTCTACGAAAAGCTGACCGCCCTCGGGATCGCTTGAAACACCCCCTGTCACTACTGTCTGGAGAACTGGACGCAGTGCCCGGAATTCCGGGCATTCTGCGAATGGCCGTAACCCGGAATCTGGCCTAAGCTGTTGTTAACACTCGACGACAAGGCCTGGCATCACCCTTGCTGTAGAACAGCCATCCGCACGGTTAAACGCAGCGGAAGTTCGATAAATCAACAGGAGGGAATCATGGGGATTACCAAAATTGGCGTCATTGGCGCCGGCATCATGGGTAGCGGCATTTCTCAGGTCTGCGCCGCGGGCGGGCTGCAAGTGCTGATGATCGATGTCAGCGAAGCCGCCCTTCAACGCGGCGTTGCTGCCATCACCAAGAGCCTGGACCGCCAGGTCAAGAAGGAAAAGATCACGGCCGCCGACCAGGCCGCGACACTGGCACGCATTACGACCTCGCTGCGCTACGAGGACATCACCGACCGCGATCTCGTCATCGAGGCCGCCACCGAGAACGAGGGCCTCAAGCTCAAGATCCTGCGCGAAGTCGACGCGCTGCTGCCGCCCGACCGCATCATGGTCACCAACACCTCGTCCTACTCGATCACCAAACTGGCGGCAGCGACCAAGCATCCAGACCGCTTCATGGGCATGCACTTTTTCAACCCGGTGCCGGTCATGGAACTGGTCGAAGTGGTGGGCGGCATGCGCACTTCGGAAGCCTGCTTCGCGACGGTTTTTGCGCTGGCCGAGCGCCTCGGCAAGAAGCCGGTCGCAGTCAAGAACTCCCCAGGATTCGTGGTCAATCGCATCCTCTGCCCGATGATCAACGAAGCCATCTTCGCCTTCCAGGAAGGCCTGGCGCCGGCCGAACAGATCGATTCAGCGATGAAGCTCGGCACCAACATGCCGGTCGGCCCGCTCGAACTGGCCGACATCATCGGCCTCGACACACTGCTGACAATCATGCAGACCTTCTACGAAGGCTTCGAGGACACCAAGTACCGCCCGGTGCTGCTATTGAAGGAAATGGTCGATGCCGGCTTCCTCGGTCGGAAGTCGGGCAAGGGGTTTTATACCTACGAATAAGCTGACGGTTGGCGTTTGATGAGGCGGGGGAGCGTTTGCGGAAGGGCTGCAAGTGCTTCCCTATTGCCGTGCAGTATTTGCTCAAAGCGGAAGGCTACCTAGCTGATCCGGAGCACTCATTACCCAAATGAATGTATAGAAGACTACTTCTGGCCGCTTGCCACCGGTGGGCGGTGTTCAGCTCATAGATCCCGCTCTAAATTTCCGGCCATTCTAGCGACGGCGCCGCTCAATTCCCGCTCAGACTCCGCTTCGCATAATGGCCGCCAGTGTCGCCAGACCACGTTCCGTTTCGTCGGGGCTGGCGAAGCTGAAGTTGAGCCGCAAGCTGGGTTCCGAGTTAGCGCTGATGGGGTAAAAGCTCTCGCCGGGCATGAAGGCGACGCCGGCCGCGAGGGCTTTGTCGAGCAGCAACCGGGTGTCGATCTGCTGGCGCAGGCGCAGCCAGAAAAACAGGCCGCCTTGCGGTGCGTGCCAGTCGGCGAGGTCGGCGAAATGCCGATTGAGTGCCGCGTTGAACAAATCCCGCTTGGCGCGATAGTGATCGGCGAGCGTTACCATCCGCGCTGCCCGGCCGGGGTGTTGCAGCTGGCGTAAAACCAGAGCCTGGCTGAGGCGGTTGCTGTGCAAATCCGCCGCCTGCTTGAGCCGGACCAGGAGAGGCAGCAATTCGCGCGAGGCGGCGAGGTAACCGAGGCGCAGCCCGGGCGCGAGGCTTTTGGAAAACGATCCCTGGTAAATCCACGGCGCCTGCTGCAAATGCGCGCAGATTGGCGTTCGGTCGCAGGTATCGAAAACCAGATCGCGGTAGGGATCATCCTCGAAAACCGGCAAGCCGCTCCGGTCGCAGATTGCCGCAAAGACTTGCCGCTCCTCGCTGCTGTAGCAATGCCCGGTCGGATTCTGAAAGGTGGGAATGACGTAGGTAAACGCCGCTTGCGCCGCCGCCGCTTGCAGCTGATCCAGCCGGTCGGCGCGGTAGGGGAGAAAGCGGGCGCCGAAAAAGCGGAAGGCTTGCAAGGCGGCCAGGTAGGTCGGCGATTCGACGGCCACCGACGTTCCCGGATCGATGAAGAGCTTGGCGACCAGATCGATGCCCTGCTGCGAGCCGGAAAGGATGAGGACTTGGTCGTCGTCACAAGCCAGCCCAAGTTCGCGCAACTCGCCGGCGATCTGGGCGCGCAGTTCCGGCTCACCTTCTGAGGGGCCGTATTGCATTGCCTCACGCGGGAAGTCGCCGGCAAAGTCGGGGAAGCTTTCTTCGGCCGGCAAGCCGCCGGCAAAGGAAATCATTCCCGGCTCCTGCACCCGGGCGAGAATTTCTCGGATCGGGGAAGGATGCAGATCGGCGATGCGAAGGGAAAGCTGCGGCCCTGTTGAACGCATGAAAGGCTCCGTATAATGGCAACAATATTGACCTATCTAGCCTACCGCCATTGGGAAAATAATGTCAACTCTATTGACCAATAAAACGCTTCCAGCGGAGCGTCAAAATGCCTTGCGTTCCTCCATCGAGCTCTTCTATTTCGCTTACCGCGCCTTCACGGCGCAGGCCGACCGGCGCCTCGCCGAGATCGGCCTCGGCCGCGTGCATCACCGCATTCTCTATTTCGTCGGGCGCAACCCCGATCTCGCCGTGAATGCGCTGATCGACATCCTCGGGGTCAGCAAGCAGGCCATTAACGCGCCGTTGCGGCAGCTGATCGAAATGGAAATGGTGTCTTCCACCACAGCAGCGCATGACCGGCGCGTTCGCCAGTTGCGCCTGACCGCAGACGGCAGTGCGCTGGAACAAAGCCTTTCCGCCGAGCAGATGCAAACCATGGAAACCGCTTTTGCCCAAGTAGGGACAGAGGGGGAAGCCGTCTGGCGCCGCGTCATGGCGACGCTGACGGCGGAGCCTGCTTAACTTAGTCGGATCTGGCGCCCGCCGAGCAGACCATCGTGCAGACCTTCTACGAAGGTTTCGAGGAAACCATGTACCGCCCGGTGCTGCTAAAGGAAATGGTTAATGCAGGTTTCATCGGAAGGATGTCGGGCAGGGGCTACGTCTACGAGTGACTTCGGCTGGCGCTGATCCGGAATCAGCTCCGGGGAGTGCTTTCGGCGTCACCGGCGGCGCTTCGGGAGTGCTTGTCGGAAAAGGCGATTTTCAGGCTAAGCGGGTTTCCGCCGGTGGATGACGGCGAGACTATTGGTTCGTCGGCGCCCGTTTGAGCATAAACATCATCCAAGGGCCGGTTGTCTTCCATTTCGAGCGTCCGCAGGGTTCCGAGGAGTTTCGTTTTTTGCCCCAGCGAAAGAGCCTCGGAATGTCGCCCCGGATAACGAATGTTTTTTGGGCGAATTCCCAAGGCGTACAAGCGGCATGCGAGATCTGCCGGCCTTTGCTCTATGATTTCCTGGCCATTCGGCAGCTCCGCTTTAAGAAAGGAACGGTCTTCGCTCCATTTCACGGTGATCATAGGTTGTGAATTCATCGATATTGCTCCTGGAAATTGTTCGCGGTCTTTCACAATGATTGAGCCGGTTTCGAGGCATTCGAAACCGGGGGAAGACCGAGGGTTTGGGGGAAGAATTAAGCGACCAAAAAAAGGGCCCCGGGGTACGCACGGGGCAAAAACACAACACATCTCAGGGAGACCAGGCCAATACTAGCCTCGGTCTCCGGGCAGTCAATACGACAAAGGTTTAGGTCGTGAGCGTCATGTTTCTCAAAGCGGGGAATGAGATTGAGTCGCACTGCGGCGTTGAAAAAAAGCCGGGACGCTTAAAAGCCCATATGCCATAAGGGAGGTTGCGTTGTTGGGGTGCTGTCTTAAAAAGCAAAGGGGCGTCAAGCGTTCAACAGTTGAGAAAAAATCGCGGAACCGCCATGCGTTCGCGCTTTTCAAACCATTGTTATTCCTTTGTCACATCAATTTAAGCGCTGTGAATAGGATGATTATTCAGATTCGGATAAAGACCGGTATGTGAAAGGAGTGAATATGAAGCGAAAACTCACAACCATCCGATACGTTCATAATCGTTTGATTGCCGAGCTTCCCAGCGGGGATAAGATTGAAAATCCAGACCCCGAAGCGCTTGCGCGACATCTCTTTTTGCGTGGCCTTCAGGCAACCGATATTCGTTGCCTGAGTTGGAAGCATGCTCAAGCGCCTACGGCCGAACAGAAATCGAAGCTGTTCTGTACCCTCCGGGCGCTGGATTTGCAATCGCGACCGCATGGTGATCACGACCATTGAACGGCCATCAAGGCATGGGCCGTTTCTCGGGGAAAGCTAACGGCAGTTCGCGCTCCTGCCGTGCCGAGCGGCGGCTAGTCCACGATTACCCGGTCGCCATGGCTCGGCGGGGCTGACATTACGATAAAAACAAGGTCCTCCGTACCGTCGTTTCTCAATACATGGCGCACCCGCGGCGGCACGGCACAGCCTTGGTTGGGCAGAACACGCACGATGCGTCCTTCCAGTTCCAGGGTTGCCTCGCCGGCGAGCACGTAGAAGAACTGCTGCGCATGTTCGTGGTAGTGCGGCACTTCACCGCGCGCCGGTGGAACACGCTCCTGGATGACGCTGAGGCCGGGCGATTTCAAGAGATGCCAGCCGTCGCAATCTCCGCCCCACAGATAGTGTTCCGCGCCTTCGAGCGTAACGACGTCGGTCATCGGTGGTTCTCCCGCGCCGCTTGCCGCGTCGCCGCGAAAGTGCCCATACCCAGCCAGCGCCAAAATTGTCGGGCGTGACGCTCGCCGCCCTTGATGCATAACTCGCGCGCCTGCTGAACCTCCTGCGGGCTGCGGTCGCCCGCCCATACCTCGGTCAGCGCCCGCACCGTCGATTCCACGACCAGCGTCAGATCGCGACCAGGGTCGTCCCGACAAAGATCGGCGGTCCCGTTTTCCACCACCAGCCACCACAACTGTTCCTCGCGGCGGCCGTCGCGGAATTGAAAATGGATAATCACCGGCTCGGGCGGGAATTCACCGAGCCGCACCGAGCGCCGGATGTCCCACAGCAGCAGGCCCACATCGAGTTCATTGTCGCGCAGGTCGCTGCCAATCCACTTGGCCCCCCAGTGGCCGAGCCCCATGACCAATGGCCGTAATTCCTCACCTGCATCGGTCAGGCAATATTCCCAGACTTTGCCTTCGGCATATCGCTTGATGATCCCGAAGCGCTCGAGTCGGCGCAGGCGCTGGGCCAAGAGGCTGGTTGACATGCGCGGCACACCCCGATGCAGATCGTTGAAGCGCCGGCTGCCACACAGCAATTCGCGGATGACGAGCGGCGTCCACCGCTCGCATAACACCTCCGCTCCGCGCGACACCGTGCAGAACTGCCCATATCCCGTTTCCATGGCAACGCTCCAACCCAAAACGCTTCAGATTCTGAACTAGCCAGGAGGTTGCATTGCCGCCATGCTTGAACCTCAAAAGCGTCTGTTCACATTCGGCGGACGGTCGCGCCAGCCGAATGTGAACAGGCCTTAAAACAACCGACTCAACTCAAAAGGAGCGAACATGACCCCCCAACTCAACTGCATGGATGGCCGTCCGGCGGAGATTCCGCCGGAGGCGCTGCAAGCGTTCAAGTCCGCCTTCAAGGGCGCCGTGCTCGGCCCGGAGGATGCGGCCTACGAGGAAGCACGCAAAATCTGGAACGCCATGATCGACCGCCGCCCCGGCCTGATCGCCCGTTGTAGCGGCACTTCGGATGTGGTGCAGGTGGTGCGCTTCGCCCGCCAGCACCGGCTGCTCGTCTCGGTGCGCGGCGGCGGCCACAATATCGCCGGGCTGGCCGTTTGCGACGACGGTCTGATGATCGATTTATCGCTGCTGCGCGGCGTCTGGGTTGACCCGATGGCACGCACGGCGCGGGCGCAGGCCGGTTGCACCCTTGGCGACGTCGACCGCGAGACGCAGCTGCACGGCCTGGCGGCGGTGCTGGGCTTCGTTTCCGCCACCGGCATCGCCGGCCTCACCGTGGGCGGCGGCTTTGGCTATCTGACCCGGCGTTTCGGCTGGACCTGCGACACAGTGCGGTCGATGGAGGTGGTCACCGCCGACGGCCAGGTGGTGCGCGCCGCCGCCGATGAGAACGCCGACCTCTTCTGGGCGCTACGCGGCGGCAGCGGCAATTTCGGCATCGTCACCTCGTT
>JAPUEC010000108.1:12474-14588 GCA_027492775.1 Rhodocyclaceae bacterium | reverse complement strand
CCTCCTCCAGTGTGGCAGCGAAAACCTGCCCGGCCGCCAGTAGGGCCAGTGTGAACATCAGTATCCTGCGCATTGGAATCTCCCTGTTTTTATCGATGGCGCCGACATGCGCCCAAGTCGGAAAGCATTATCGACCCGCGGGCCCGCAGTCACAAGCCGCAAGGTCAAATCGACGGGTTAATGCGCTTTGAATGGAACAGGCCGCTACCCAAGCGCCTGTTCGGGCGGGCGGATCGCGTTGAACCGGTATGCGAGGGCCGGCTAAGCGCCCGTCGGCGCGAATAGTCGGTCCCTTCGCAAGGCGCGCAACTCCGCCGGCACCCATACCGGCTCAAACCTGTGGGCACGGGTCCGCTGAATGTGAACAGGCCGTAAGAGCGGTAAGATTAGAATTTTTACGCCATCCGCCATGTACGGCATTACCGACCTGACGACCTTCATTCTCGGCACCATCTTCATCATTCTGCTGCCCGGGCCGAATTCCATGTACGTCATGACAGTGGCTTCGCGCTCGGGCGTCGGCGCCGGTTATCGCGGCGCCTGCGGCATCTTCCTTGGCGATTTCATCCTCATGATCCTTTCCGCTGCGGGGGTCGCTTCGGTATTCCAGGCCAACCCGGCGCTCTTCGTGGCGCTCAAATACGCCGGGGCGGGCTATCTGGCATGGCTCGGCATCGGCCTTCTACGCGCCGCCCTCCGCCGTTGGCGGGATACGGAAGAAGCTGCGGCCGAGGAAGCGGTGCCGTCCGACGCTTCGAAGCCCTTCCGCACCGCGCTCATGATCAGCCTGATGAATCCCAAGGCGATCCTCTTCTTCGTCTCCTTCTTTATCCAATTTGTTTCTCCCACCTATGCGTATCCGGCGCTGTCCTTCCTCATCCTGGGCGCCATCGTGCAAATGTGCAGCGCGCTCTATCTTTCGGCGCTGATTTTCGGGGGGACGTTCCTGGCAGGGTTGTTCCGCCGCAGACGGCGGCTTTCCGCCGCGGCCACCGGCGGCGTCGGCGCTTTATTCATCGGCTTCGGCGCGCGGCTTGCGGACGCCGGCCTGAGCTAAGCCGCCTGGTGCCGGCAGGGGTGAGCAAGCGGCGCGCAATACCCTTGCCCGTTGCGACGCCTCAACGCTTTCCTCAGGCATGTTTCATTCGGCGGACGGTCGCGTAAGGGTCTGGCGAGGTGGAGCACGAGGCGCTGTGAGCGCGGTGTCGTTATTCCACACAAGCGAGCGGCAACGCGGTGTTCCGCCTCGCCTGACCCTTGCCCACCAGGTTGAATCGGTATGCGGTGCCAACGGTGTTGCGCGCCTTGCGAAGGGAACAGCCATTGGCCGCGGCGCGCGCTTGCCGGCCCTCGCATACCGGTTCAACGCGATCCGCCCGCCGAGTGTGAATCGGCCCTAGACCGTTACTTCCGATAGCATGCGGCCGATCTCGGGCAGGCAGCTGCCGCAGCCGGAACCGCAACCGAGCTTTTTCTGCAGCGCCTCCATATTCGCGGCCCCCGCAACGACGGCCGCACGAATATCGTTCTCCGATACATCCAGGCAATTGCACAGGATACGTCCGCGGGACGCCTGAGAAATGGGCGCGGTCGCTAGCGGGGCGAACAACCAGCGACGGAAATCCGCCGCCGGCCGCTCAGCCAGCATTGCCTCGCGTAGCCAGCCGGCAGCGGCGTTCTCGCCGAAGAGGAGCAGCGCTTGCAGGTGGCCGTCGCGAAGATTGGCGCGCTTCTTCACTCCTCGCCGCGGATCGTCGTAGGCGAGCGCTCCGTCGGCGAGGCCCAGCAACCCCTGCAGGGCGGTCAAATGTTGATCGTCCGGCGCCTGATGGTGTGCAAGGTGGAGTACCACCAGGGTCGCTTCGCGCCCGACCAGCGAGATGGCGGCATAGTCGAAATACGCCAGATGCGGCTGGAGCGCCGCCGAAAGATGATTGGCTGTCTCGGCATCGGTCAGCGTTAAGGCCGATCCCCGCCAAGGCAAATCCGCCTTCTCAATACGGATGGCGCTGTGTTTCAACTCCGGCTGCTTGGATAAAGGATCGATAGCAGCGGACAGCAATTCGTTGGCGGCGCCATTCGACAGGCGCCGCCGCCCCCAGTGCATGGGCAGG
>JAPUEC010000108.1:0-12464 GCA_027492775.1 Rhodocyclaceae bacterium | reverse complement strand
CACATTCGGGTGGGCGTGGTTTTCCCCCCCGGGCGGTTTCTATAAGGCAGCGATCCCTGCGCACGGGGTGGGGGGGGGGCCCCCCCCCCCCCCCCCCCCCCGCCCCCAGTGCATGGGCAGGCAGGCATGTCCCGGCTTTTGCGCCGGATCGGCGGCGACCGGCAGGATAACGCTGCCACTGCGGCTGGCGATGCGGACCAGCTCGCCTTCAACCAAGTCTCGCCGCGCCAGATCGACCGGCGCCAGCGCCAGGGCGCACTGCTCGCTGTGGCTGTAGAGCCGCGCCAGGGTGCCCGTACGGCTCATGCCATGCCACTGGTCGCGCAGGCGCACCGAGTTGAGATGAAGCGGGTAGCGCGCGCTGGTCTTCTCGGCGGTGATGGAAAAGGCGACGGGAACGAAGCGCGCCTTGCCGTCGGCGGTGGGGAAGCAGCCGTCGTCATAAAGGCGCTCGATACCCTTGCCGCTGCGGTAGGGCCATTGCTGCGGGCCGTCGCGCTCGAGGATGGCATGGGTCAGTTCGGCATGGTCGAGATCGCGGCCAGCAGTGAGACCGGCGTGCTCGGCGAAGATGGCGGCGGTGGAATCGAAGCCGAAAAGCCGGGCGGCGTCCTTGCGGCCAAGGCGTTCGGCCAGTTTCAATGCGAAATCGCGGGCGATGCGCCAGTCGGCACGCGCCTCGCCGGGCGCCGACACGGCGGCTCGGACGCGGCTGATGCGGCGCTCGGAATTGGTGACGCAACCTTCCTTCTCGCCCCAGGTGGTGGCAGGCAAGAGCAAGTCGGCGTAGGCGCAGGTTTCGGTGTCGGCGAAGGCTTCCTGAAGGACGACGAATTCCGCCTTCTCCAGCGCCGCCCGCACCCGCGCCTGCTCGGGCAGCGATTGCGTCGGGTTGGTGCAGGCGATCCAGACCGCCTTGATGCTGCCCGCTTCCAGCCCATCGATGATTTCGGTGGCCGTCCGGCCCGTGGCCTCCGGCAGGAACGGCACGCCCCAGTAGCTTGCCACGTCGGCGCGATCTTCCGCTTGCCCCAGATCGCGGTGACCCGGCAGCAAGGTCGCCATGGCGCCCGCCTCGCGCCCGCCCATGGCGTTGGGCTGGCCGGTGAGCGAGAAAGGCCCGGCGCCGGGACGGCCGATTTGGCCGGTGGCGAGGTGGAGGTGAATGAGCGCGGCGCCGTTGTCGGAGCCGTGGTGCGACTGGTTGAGGCCCTGGCACCAGAGCGAGAGGGCATTGCCCGCTTCGCCGAACCAGCGCGCAGCCTGGACGATGTCTTCCGCCTTGACGCCGCAAATGGCGGCGGCAGACGCCGGCGTCAGATCGCGCACCGCATCGCGCACGGCGTCGAAACCGGCGGTGTGGCGGGCGATGTAACGGCCGTCGATCAAGCCTTCCCACACCAGCACATGCAGCATGGCGCCGAGCAGCACGGTGTCGGTGCCCGGTTCGATCTGCAAATGCAGGTCGGCGGCAGCGGCGGTATCGGTCAGGCGCGGGTCGACGACGATGAGTTTTTGTTCTGGACGCTTGGCGCGCGCATCCATGATGCGGCGAAAAAGGATCGGGTGGGCAAAGGCGGGGTTGGCGCCGGTGACGAGGACCAGATCGGCGTGATCGAAATCCTCGTAGCTACAGGGCGGCGAATCGGCGCCGAGCGTGCGGGTGTAGGCCGAAGCGGCCGAACTCATGCACAGGCGCGAGTTGGAATCGATGTTGTTGGTACCCACCAGCGCCCGCGCCAGCTTGTTGAACACATAGTAATCCTCGGTCAGCAACTGGCCGGAAACGTAGAAGGCAACGCTGTCCGGGCCGTGCGTCCGGATGAGGTCGGCGAAGCGGTCGGCGGCGGTGTCGAGCGCCGTTTCCCAGTCGACCCGTTGGCGCGGTTCGCCGCGACTGGCCCGCAACTCGGGATAAAGCGCCCGCGTCGCCATGCCGGTGGTGAGATGCAGGGTCGAACCCTTGGTGCACAACCGGCCGAAATTGGCGGGATGATCGGGATCGCCATCGACGCCGACGATGCGCCCGCCCTGACTATGGATGAGGACGCCGCAGCCGGTGCCGCAGTAACAACAAGTGGAGCGAGTAACGTGTGGCATGTCCATTTCAGTCCAGAACCTTGTGTTTGACGCACGGATTACGGCGCCCGCCCTGCCCCGCCAGCGGCGGCGAGGACGGATGGAAATTGCAGGCGACGAAGAGCAGCAGGGCCAGGCTGCCGATGCCGCACCTCCAATGGCGCAGGCCGACGCGCGGACCGGGTTCGCCACATTGCGCGGCGGCGGGCGCGAAGCCCCGCCTCGCCCCGGCACGGCTGGCCAGCGGTCCGCACACCATGGCCGCTCGCCTCAGGCCGCCTGCCGGATCGCGGATTGGGCCAGCCGCAACAGCACCCGCCCGCCCTCGACCCGCGCCTCATGGCGTCGCGCACAACCCTCATCCGGCGCCACGGCACTGCCCGAATCCAGCTCGATCAGCCAGTTATGCAGCGGGCAGGTAACGCGGTGCCCCGAGACAATGCCCTGCGACAACGGTCCGCCCTTGTGCGGACAGCGATCGTCGAGCGCGAAGACGCGGTCGTCGGCGGTGCGGAAAACGGCGACATCGCCACCCGGCGCCTCGACGACGCGACTGCCGAGGCGGGGAATGTCCTCCAAGGCGCACAGTTCTATAAAGTCATGCATCACAATTCCTTCCCATAAATGACGCCACGCTTAAGCACTACATCCAAGCCTTCGGTCGGTTCTCCCCTTCCCCTGCAACGCCCCGAGAACGGCTGGGGCGGGCGGTAAATGCGCGTGGAGGGTGTGAGCGCCCCGGGGGGGGGAGTGCCGCCGCCCCCCGGCTGCCCGGAGTAGCGCAGGGCACCGGGTGCAGCCCGGCGTGAGGCCGGGGTCGCCTTCTTCTTGGTTACTTCTTCTTGGCGAGACAAGAAGAAGTAACTCGGCTGGCGGGACGAACTCCCGCCCAACCCGCCTTCAATACAAACCCAAGACGTCATACCGTCACCCCCTCTTCCACCTTGATCGGAATAAACAGCCTCCGCTTCCCCGCATCCGCCACCTGCTCCGCCCAAGGATCCGGCGCATCCTTCAGCGCATAAAGCAGCCGCTCATACAAAGCCCGACGGTTTTCCAAATCATCCACCACCCGCTGACGCACATGATCCAGCCCAACGCGATGCACGTAATGCACCGTCCGCTCCAGGTAGAACCCCTCTTCGCGGTAAAGCTGCAGGAAAGCCCCCGAAACCTCCTTCACCTCCTCATCCGACGAAACCTTGCACAGGAACTGCGCCACCTCCGTCTTGATACCGCCATTCCCCGCCACATGAATTTCCCAGCCGGAATCAACGCCGATCACACCCACATCCTTGATCCCAGATTCGGCGCAGTTGCGCGGGCAGCCCGAAACCGCCAGCTTGACCTTGTGCGGCGACCACATGGCGAAGAGCATGCGCTCCAGCGCCACGCCCATGCGCATCGAAGCCTGCGTGCCGAAGCGGCAATGCTCGCTGCCGACACAGGTTTTCACCGTGCGGATGGACTTGCCGTAGGCGTGGCCGGAAACCATCCCCGCCTCGCCGAGATCGGCCCAGATGCCCGGTAGATCGGCCTTCTTGATGCCGAGCAGGTCGATTCGCTGGCCGCCGGTGACCTTGACCGTCGGCACCTCGTACTTCTCCGCCACGTTGGCGATGGCGCGCAGTTCGTTCGGCGTCGTCAGCCCGCCCCACATGCGCGGCACCACCGAGTAGGTGCCGTCCTTCTGGATGTTGGCGTGCGCCCGCTCGTTAATGAAGCGCGATTGCGGATCGTCCTCGGCCTCGTGCGGCCAGGTCGAGATAAGGTAGTAGTTGAGCGCCGGGCGGCAGGTAGCGCAACCGTTGGGCGAATGCCAGCCCATGCCGAGCATGGCGTCGGGAATGCTGAGGTATTTGTTCTCGCGAATGGCACGGCGGACGAGGCCGTGCGTCAGATCGGTGCAGGCGCAGACAGGTTTGTCGGCGGCGGTGGTCGGCTTGTAGGCGCCGCCGACGGTCGAGGCCAGGATCTGCTCGACCAGCCCGGTGCAGGAGCCGCAACTGGAAGATGCCTTGGTGTGCTTCTTGACCTCGTCGATGGTGAACAAGCCCTTCTCGCGGATGGCCTTGACGATGGTGCCCTTGCAGACGCCGTTGCAGCCGCAGACCTCGGCGGTATCCGGCATGGTCGCCGCCCGGTTGTCGCCGGCGTGGCCGCTGTCACCGAGCGAGTTTTCGCCGAACATCAGGTGGTCACGGATTTCGCGCACATCCTGTTGGTCCTTGAGCAGGCGGAAATACCAAGCGCCGTCGGCGGTGTCGCCGATTAGGCAGGCGCCAATCAGGCGGTCGCCCTTGACCACCAGTTTCTTGTAAACACCGCCGGCCGGGTCATGCAGGACGATTTCGTCGGCATCGCTACCACCAGAAAAATCGCCGGCCGAAAAAACGTCGATGCCGGTGACCTTGAGCTTGGTCGAGGTCAGCGATCCGGTATAGCGGCCGATGCCGAACTCGGCCAGATGCGTGGCGCAGACCTTGGCCTGTTCGAACAGCGGCGCCACCAGCCCGTAGGCGATGCCGCGATGGCTGACGCATTCGCCGACGGCGTAGACCCGCGGGTCGGTGACCGTCTGCAGGGTGTCGCTGGCGACGATGCCGCGATTGACATGCAGGCCGGCCGCCTCGGCCAGCGCCGTATTGGGGCGGATGCCGGCGGCGACCACCACGAGGTCAGCCGGAAGGACGTTGCCGTCCTTGAGCCGCACTGCCTCCACCCGCCCGGATTCGCCCTGGACCAGCGCTTCGGTGTGGCTGGCGAGCATGAACTTCAGCCCGCGCCCTTCCAGCGCCGATTGCAGCATGCCGGCGGCGACGCGGTCGAGCTGGCGTTCCATGATCCATTCGCCGATATGCACCACGGTCACGTCCATGCCGCGCAGCATCAGGCCGTTGGCGGCTTCGAGGCCGAGCAGTCCCGCGCCGATGACGACCGCGTGCTTGTGTTCGCGGGCGGCGGCGATCATCGCCTCGGTGTCGTTGATGTCGCGGTAGCCGAGCACACCGTCGAGGTCGTTGCCCGGGATGGGCGGGATGAACGGGGTCGAACCGGTGGCGAGCAGCAGACGGTCGTACTCGGCGGTGGTGCCGTCGTTAGCAGTGACGACGCGGTGGATGCGGTCGATCTCCGTCACCGTCTTGCCGGCATGCAAGGTGATCCCGTGATCGCGATACCAGTCGAAATCGTTGAGGACGATATCCTGCAGCGTCATCTCCCCCGCCAGCACCGGCGAGAGCAGGATGCGATTGTAGTTGCCGTGCGGCTCGGCGCCGAAGACGGTGATGTCGTACAGATCGGGCGCGATCCGGAGCAATTCCTCCAGCGCCCGGCAACCGGCCATGCCGTTGCCGATCATCACGAGTTTTAGTTTCTTCATCTTAAGCTCCTTAAGGCTACCACTGGGCACTGCTCTCCCTCCCCTTCACGGGGGTTTGAGCGGGGTTTCATGGAGCACTGCTCCATGCCGCTCGGACGGGCTGGCTGTGCAAAGCCGGCCCCGGACGGGCTGAGGTGGGGATGGGGCTGCGGCTTTTGTCAATATCCCCATCCCCCACCGACCTCCCCCTGCGCGAAGCCCACCCGAAGGGGTGTGAAGGGGGAGGGGTTCGCGCGTCCGGCGCTCATGCTGCTTGTTTCAATTGCTTCCGGTAGAGGAAGTCGAGCAGCGCGGCGCGGGCGGCGGCGAATTCCGGCACTTGGGCCAGGGTCAGGCGGTTGCGCGGACGCGGCAGGTCGATGGACAGGATTTCGCCAATGGTCGCCGCCGGGCCGTTGGTGAGCATGACCACGCGGTCGGAGAGCAACACCGCCTCATCGACATCGTGCGTCACCATCACCACCGTGGCGCCGCTCTCCGAGGCGATGCGCATCAGCTCGTCCTGCAGGTTGGCGCGGGTGAGCGCATCGAGGGCGCCAAAGGGCTCGTCCAAGAGCAGAATCTTTGGCTGCATGGCAAGCGCCCGGGCAATGCCGACGCGCTGTTTCATGCCGCCGGAAATCTCGTTCGGAAACTTGGTCTCGGCCTCGGTCAGGCGCACCAGCGCGAGGGCGTCGGTGGTGCGCTGCTTCAACTTGCCCTTGCTCTCCTTGGCACCGAAAACACTTTCGACGGCGAGATAGACGTTATCGAAGCAGGTCAACCAAGGCAACAGCGAGTGGTTCTGAAAGACCACCGCCCGCTCCGGGCCGGGGCCGGCGATTTCACGGCCATCGCAGATCATGGCGCCCGAGCTGGGCCGGGTGAGCCCGGCGATGAGGTTCAATAAAGTCGACTTGCCGCAACCGGAGTGGCCGATGAGCGAGACGAACTCGCCTTGCAGGATGTCGAGGTTGATGTCGCGCAGGGCGCAGAACTTGCCGAGCTTGGTGTCGAAGACCTGCCCGACACCTTCGATCTGGACGATTTTCTTGGACATGACTGTCTCCATTCTGTGCAGTCGCGTCAGCGACTCGCGAATCTCCCCTCGCCTGCTAGCGGGAGAGGGGCGGGGGTAAGTGGGGCGAGCATGGTGTCCATGGTCGTCAATTGCTTTCGTGGGTGAAGCGCTTGGCGATCAGCAGCAGGCATTGTTCGATCAACAGGCCGACGATGCCGATGACAAAAATGGCGATGATGATGTGCTCGACCTTGAGGTTGTTCCATTCATCCCAGACCCAGAAGCCGATGCCGACGCCGCCGGTGAGCATTTCCGCCGCGACGATGACCAGCCAGGCGGTGCCGATGGAAAGACGGATGCCGGTGAGCAGGTAGGGCAGCACCGCCGGGAAGAGAATCTTGGTGAACACCTTCCACTCCGAGAGACGCAGGACGCGGGCGACGTTGAGGTAATCGGCCGGCACGCGCTGCACGCCTTGGGCGGTATTGAGGATCATCGGCCAGATGGAGCAGATGAAAATGGTCCAGGTCGCCGCCGGGTCTGCCTTCTGAAACACCAGCAGGCCGATCGGCAGCCAGGCCAGCGGCGAAACAGGACGCAGCAAACTGATGATGGGGTTGAGCATGCCGGCGGTGAATGCGGAGCGCCCGAGGATGAAGCCGAGCGGAATGCCGATCGCCGCCGCCAACCCGAAGCCGATGCCGACGCGCTGGAGCGAGGAGAGGATGTTCCAGCCGATGCCCTGGTCGTTCGGCCCGTTCTTGTAGAAGGGATCGGAAAAAACCTTGACCGCTTCCACCCAGGTCTGCATCGGCCCCGGCAGGCTGCCGCCTTTCATGGTCGCGAGGTGCCAGATGCCGACCAGCAGGATCATGCCCAGGGCCGGCGGCAAGGCTGCGCGCAGCAGGTTTTTCACGGGAGCGCTCCAGTCGGTGCGCACCTTCGGAGGCGGCACCACTTCGAGTTTCGGCGCGCCCGCGACCGCAAGGGTCGGGGGCGGCGGCGATGGCGCCTTGTCGGTGACGATGGCGAATGGCGTCATGATGATTTCCTTTCTCAAGCCTTGACCTTGAATGAGCCGGCGTACTTCTTCGGGTCCTTGCCGTCCCAGACCACACCGTCGATCAGCTTGCTCGAACGCATCTCGCTCTTGGGCACGCTGACGCCGACGGCGGCGGCGGCCTGCTTGTAGATGTCGATGCGGTTGACCTTGCGGGCGACGGCGGCGTAATCCGGGTCTTCCTTGAGCAGGCCCCAGCGGCGATGCTGGGTCAGGAACCACATGCCGTCGGAAATGTAGGGGAAGGTCACCGCGCCGTCGTTGAAGAATTTCATGTGGTTCTTTTCATCCCAGCTCTTGCCCAGGCCGTTGGAATAGCGCCCGAGCATGCGTTCGAGGATCACTTCCATGTCGGTATTGACGTAGGACTTGGCGGCGATGGTTTCCGCCGTCTTGCGGCGGTTGGCCAGCGAGGCGTCGATCCAGCGCCCGGCTTCGAGCACGGCGGCGGTCATGGCGCGCGCCGTATTGGGATTCTTCGCCACCCAGTCGGCGGAGGTGCCGAGCACTTTCTCCGGATGATCGACCCAGATGTCCTGGGTGGTCACGGCGGTGAAGCCGATCTTGTCCATGATGGCGCGATTGCCCCAGGGTTCGCCGACGCAGAAGCCATCCATGTTGCCGACGCGCATGTTGGCGACCATCTGCGGCGGCGGCACGGTAATGGTCTTGACGTCCTTGAAGGGATCGATGTCGTTGGCCGCCAGCCAATAGTAGAGCCACATGGCGTGGGTGCCGGTGGGGAAGGTCTGGGCGAAAGTGTAGGTGCCGGGCTTGGCGGCGATCAGCTTCTTCAGGCTGGTGCCGTCGGTGGCGCCCTGATCCTTGAGCTTGTTGGCGAGGGTGATGGCCTGGCCGTTGTTGTTGAGGGTCATGAGGACGTTCATGTCCTTCTTCGGCCCGCCGATACCGAGTTGCAGGCCATAAATCAGGCCGTAAAGCACATGGGCGGCATCGAGCTCACCGTTCACCAATTTGTCGCGCACCGAAGCCCAGCTTGCCTCCTTGGTCGGCACGATCTTGATGCCATACTTCTTGTCGAAGCCCATTTCGGCCGCCATGACGACGCTGGCGCAGTCGGTGAGCGGAATGAAGCCGATGCGCACTTCCGTCTTTTCCGGTTTGTCCGAACCGGCGGCATAGGTGCCGGGACTCGCGCCCACGCCGGAGATCAGCGCCGCGCCGCCCAACATGGCGGAGGCGCGGAAGAAATCGCGGCGCCCGGCATCGAATCCGGCGGCTGGGCTGGCGATACGGTTCTTGTTATTGCTCATGATGTTCTCCTGAATCTGGATGGGGCGAAAAAAAAGGCGTCACGTCGCGGAGCACTGAGCTCCAACGACGGACGCCTTTGTCCGGTACCGCTTTCGGAACACCGTTGTCCCGAACACGCTTTCCTTATTGCAACGAGTGTGCCAGTCCAATAACAATCATTATTAATGCTTTGATATCAATGGGTTGCTCTGCTTTTTCGAGGGGAGAGCGCTGAGGGGAAAGCGCCCCACTGCGGTGCGCCGATCCGACGCAATGCACGATCTTGGGCGAATCAAAGCAGCAGATCCGCCATGTCGACAACATCCTGCGCTACTTGGCCGAGCGGCTTGCCCCGATTCATCGCCAGCTTACGCAAGGCCGCGTAGGCCTCCTCTTCATCCAGCCCGCGGCTCTTCATCAGGATGCCCTTGGCGCGGTCGATGCGCTTGCGGTCGGAGAGCTTGCCCTTGGCTTCCGCCAATTCCAGCCGCAAGGATTGATGCGCTTCGAAACGCGCCAACGCCACGTCGATGATGGGCTTGAGGCGGCTGGGTTCGAGACCATCGACGACATAGGCCGTAACCCCCGCCGCCACCGCCTTGCGGATGATGTCGTTATCCCCTTCGCGAGCGAAGACGACCACCGGGCGCGGCGCATCGCGCTCCATCGCCGCCAGATGCTCCAGCGTATCCCGCGATGGCGCATCCGTCTCGATGAGAATCACATCCGGCCGGATGTCCGCCACCTGGGTCGGCAAATCGACGGCGGAAGGCAACACGGCCGCCACCTGATGGCCGGCCAGGATGAGGCCGCGGCAGATATCCGCGGCCCGTAGCTGAAGTTCGTCGATCACTAGAATGCGTAACATGGCCTTTATCTAGCAAAAGCCACGCCAAACATTATGCGGTGACGTTGGGCACGAAGCCGCGCTTGGGCGGAAGGAAGAACTCCCGCGGGTTTTTCAGCAGATGCCGCAGCAGCGAGGATACGAAGCGCGGGCTGTCGGCGAGGCTGATGCGGCGGGAGCGCAGCGCGACGTAGAGCGCGAGCGAGAAGCTGACGGCGAGGTTGACACCGGCGATGAGCAGCACGCCCCCGGCCGCCCAGGCAAAGGCTTGGCTGTCCGGCGCGATATTGCTCCCCGCCAGCGCGTAGCCGAGGTTGGCGGAAGAGAAGGCAACGTGGCGAATATCCACGAGAAGCCCGAAGAGCACGCCGAAGGTGGTGGCGCCGCAACGCAGAAACCCGTAGAAGAAGTTGCCCGCGAGCGCCCCGCGAGTGTCGGTCCGATCAGCGGCGCCGCGCTCCTTGCGAGGCGGCGAGGTTGTCGAAGTAGCCGGCGATGAGGCCCGAAAGGAAGAGGCAGACACCGGCCACGGCGGCATAGAACAGCGCCGGACTCTCGAGCGGGTGCACATCGGCCAGCAGATGCGCGGCCTTGGTGGCATCGATGGGAATCCAGCCGAAGCTTTGCTTCAGCAGCCAGCTGATGCCGATCGCGGTGGGGATGGCAAGCGCGATGTTGCCGAAAATGGCGGCGATCTGGCTGCGCACGGTACGGGCCACCAGATCGGCGAGATTGTCGAGATCGTTGTTGCGGTTCTTGCTGCTGTCGAGGCTGGCGGCAATGGCGTTGGCCGTCATCGCCGGCTGCTTGGTGGCGACGGTGAAATGCAGCAAATGGATGAGGACGAAGCCGAGGCCGTAGTTGAGGCAGATCGCCAGCCCCTCGGTCAGTGGCGCCAGACCGAGGGAGACAATCAGGGTCTTGTCCAGCGCCATGACGGCGATGATCAGGCCGGCGCCCATGGCGGAGCGCAGCAGGGCGAAGTATTCGCTGCGGCTCTCGGTAATGTAGTGCTCGCCAGCGCGCCCGGCGTTTTCCGTCACCCGCAGTGCAAGCAGCGAGAAGTGCTGGCGCCAATGCGCCCGCAGGTTATTGCGCAGACATTCGGCCTTGACCAGCCGCTTGAACAGGACCACCACCGGCCGCCAGTCGCGCCCTTTCTCGACCGGGGCGTCGAGCGCGCTATAGGTCGCCAGCAGGCGCTCCATGCGCTTGAGCATCTGGCGCAGACGGCGAATCTGGAACGTGAGCGCGATGCTGGTGCCAAAGCGCAGCGAACGGCGCCGGATGAGATCGAGCCAGTCATGGCATTGGCTGAGCAGGACGAGCAGATGTTCACTGTCCGTCGCCCGCTCCTCGGCGCCCGGTTCGCCGATGAGCTTGAGCAACTCGATATTCTGCGCCGCAAAGGGTGACTCGTAGCGCGAAAGGTCGGCCTCCAGCCGCACCAGCCCGGGTTCGAGCCCCGCCGCGGCGATCCAGTAGGAAAGGGTGCGCATGGCCTCCAGCAGTTGCTGGAGGAAGGAGTTAGGATCGCTCGTGAACTTCGGACGTTCGCCGCGCGGATGCAGCGCTTCCAGGACATCGATCCAGACTTCATCGGGGACATCACGCACCCAGCAGGCATCGCGGGTCTCGTGGAACAACATGCGCAGGATGTCGCGCAGTTGGGCAGGATCGACGACTTCCGGCAGGAGGGCATGGCTGATGCGGTGGGCCGTTTCGGTGAAGAAGCCCGTGCTCGGCAGGATGCCGGCCTGGGTCAGCAACAGCCCGGCCTGGCGGCCGGCGAACAAAAACGCGAGCGCCCGACGTAACCCTTCTCGGGCCGACTGCTGCTGAACAACGATCTTGGCCAGCGCCCGCAGCACTTTCTCGGCATGAGAGGCATCGTCGCCCCGCTCGGGTCGAATACAGTCGACCAGTTGGCAAAGCGCACGAAGGCAGCTTTCCCCATTTTCAGGCGAAGCCTTGGGATCAAGCGTCGCCAGCGCGTTCAACAGCACTTCCATGTCTGCAGGCGTGTATTTCATGAATCTTTCTTCGAAAACAAATGATCGATTGGTGCAAAACCCTGCAGGCAGCCAGACGGTCCAAGGGAACTAGGCAGCGTTGATTTCAGCTAGAGTGACGACGCGTGACCCAGCCTGTGAAGCAATCCCACTCCTGATCTGACCGCCTCTAATTGCCTCACCGCCCTCTCATGCGCCTGCTTGTCCTGCTCCCGTTCTTGCTCTTATCCGGCCAGGCCTGGGCCGACAGCTGCGACAAGTTGCCGCCGCCCTCGGTCATCGTGCAGCGTCTGGAGCAACCGGTGATCATGAACACCCAGCAGGGCTACCAGTCGCTCACCGCCATGAGTGCCGCGGCGGCGCGCCCCGGCAACCGCGTGTTGGGCCTGACCTTGGGGCGGGCGATCGTGCGCATCGAGGCCAAGACGCCCTCGTATGTCGACCGGACCGGTCAGTGGGAGTGTGCAAGTCCGCAATTGGTTCTCACCTATGGCTTCGATCCCATGACGGTTTTCGTCGCCAAGGAGTTCCCGGCCGGCACCTGCGCCTACAACGAGATCTATGCGCATGAATTGCGGCACGTCACCACCTATCAGGACCATCTCAAGGCCATTGAAAAAGAGATCGGCGAAACGCTGAGCCGCCGTTTCGCCACTGGATCCCCCTGGCGCGGACCGCGCGGACGAACCGAGGAAACGCTGCAAAAGGAAATGAACGAGCGCTGGATTCCCTACGTCAAGCGGGAGATCGGGCGCGTCGAAATCGCCCAGGCGCTGATCGACACCCCGGCCGAATATGCGCGGGTCACGAAGAGCTGCAATGGCGAGCTG
>JAPUEC010000107.1 GCA_027492775.1 Rhodocyclaceae bacterium | reverse complement strand
ATCCGCGCGTTTCGCGCTCATCGGCCCTGGCTTCCAAGGCGACCGGCTTTCCCATCGCCAAGGTGGCGGCCAAGTTGGCAGTCGGCTATACGCTCGATGAACTGGCCAACGAGATCACCGGCGGCTAGACGCCCGCCTCGTTCGAGCCCTCCATCGATTACGTTGTCACCAAGGTGCCGCGCTTCGCCTTCGAGAAATTCCCCCAAGCCGACAACCGCCTGACGACACAAATGAAGTCGGTGGGCGAGGTCATGGCCATCGGCCGCACCTTCCAGGAATCGCTGCAGAAAGCCTTGCGCGGGCTGGAAGTCGGCGTTGACGGCTTCAACCTCAAATCCGTCGATCCCGAGACCATCGACGAGCAACTCGCCAATGCCACGCCAGACCGTCTCTGGTACGTGGCCGATGCCTTCGGCGTTGGCATGTCCTTGGAGCGCGCTTTCGAACTCACCAAGATCGACCCGTGGTTCCTCGCCCAGATCAAGGAAATCGTCGATCTCGAGCTGGAAATCGAAAAACGCGAATTCGCTTCGCTGTCGGCCGAGGAGCTGCGTTACCTCAAGCGCAAGGGCTTCTCCGACCGCCGCCTCGCCGACCTCACGAAGACCGCGGAATCTGCCGTGCGCGAACGTCGTCACGCGCTGGGGGTGCGGCCGGTCTACAAGCGCGTCGATACCTGCGCCGCCGAATTCTCGACCAGCACCGCGTACATGTATTCGACCTACGAGGAAGAGTGCGAAGCCAATCCGACCAACAACAAGAAGATCATGGTGCTGGGCGGCGGACCGAACCGGATCGGGCAGGGTATCGAATTCGACTACTGCTGCGTGCATGCCGCCATGGCGATGCGCGAGGATGGTTTCGAAACCATCATGGTCAATTGCAACCCGGAAACCGTCTCCACCGACTACGACACCTCCGACCGCCTCTACTTCGAGCCGCTGACCCTGGAAGACGTGCTGGAAATCGTCGCCGTCGAAAAGCCGGTCGGCGTCATCGTCCAGTATGGCGGCCAGACGCCGCTCAAGCTGGCGCTGGCGCTGGAAGCCAATGGCGTGCCCATCATCGGCACCTCGCCGGAATCGATCGACATTGCCGAGGACCGCGAGCGCTTCCAGAAGTTGCTGCACGAACTGGGCTTGAAGCAGCCGCCCAACCGCACCGCGCGTACCGAAGCCGACGCCATCCGCCTGGCGGAGGAAATCGGTTATCCGCTGGTCGTGCGTCCTTCCTATGTGCTGGGCGGCCGTGCCATGGAAATCGTCCATGAGCAGAAGGATCTCGAACGCTACATGCGCGAGGCGGTCAAGGTCTCCCACGACTCGCCGGTGCTGCTCGACCGCTTTCTCAACGATGCCTGCGAAGTCGACGTCGATGCGCTTTCCGACGGCGAAGAAGTGATGATCGGCGGCGTCATGGAGCACATCGAGCAAGCCGGTGTCCATTCCGGTGATTCGGCCTGTTCGTTGCCCCCCTATTCGCTGCCCAAGGCGGTGCAGGACGAATTGCGTCGCCAGACCAAGCTCATGGCCAAGGCGCTCGATGTTTGCGGCTTGATGAACGTCCAGTTCGCCATCAAGGACGATCAGGTCTACGTGCTCGAAGTGAATCCGCGTGCCTCGCGTACCGTTCCATTCGTCTCCAAGGCGACCGGCCTGCAGTTGGCCAAGATCGCGGCGCGCTGCATGGCGGGCAAGAGTCTGAAGGCCCAGGGCGTCACCGGCGAAGTGGTGCCGCCGTACTTCTCGGTCAAGGAAGCGGTTTTCCCGTTCAACAAATTCCCGGGCGTCGATACCATCCTCGGGCCGGAGATGAAGTCGACCGGTGAAGTCATGGGCGTTGGCGTCACCTTTGCCGAGGCGTTCGTCAAATCCCAACTCGCAGCCGGCGTGCGCATGCCCAAGGGCGGCAAGGTCTTCATTTCGGTGAAGGAGGGCGACAAGCCGAAGGCGGTGGATATCGCCCGCAATCTCCATGCAGCGGGCTTCCTCATCCTCGCCACCCGCGGCACGGCGCGTTTGATCACTGCCGCGGGAGTGCCGGTTACGGTGGTCAACAAGGTAATCGAAGGGCGCCCCCACATCGTCGACATGATCAAGAACAACGAAATTTCCTTGATCATCAACACGGTGGAAGAGAAGCGGCACGCTATCCAGGACTCCCGCTCCATCCGCACTTCCGGCCTGCAGCAGCGCGTGACCATGTACACGACGTTGTGGGGCGCAGAAGCGGCGGCGGAGGGGATTCGCCACGGCGGCGGTCTGGTGGTGTATCCTATCCAGACTTTACATTCGCAACTGATCTAATCCATATTTTCAGAACCGCCGTAGTGGCTCCTTGCGAGCCCCCGGCGGTTTTGCTTTAACTGAAGAAAAGCTATGAGCAAGACACCCCTGACTGTGAACGGCGCCGAAAAACTGCGCATCGAATTGCACCGGCTGAAAACCGTCGACCGCCCGAGCGTCATCGCTGCGATCGCCGAAGCCCGCTCGCATGGCGATCTTTCTGAAAATGCGGAATACGATGCCGCCAAGGAGCGCCAGGGATTCGTCGAAGGGCGCATCCAGGAAGTGGAAAGCAAGCTTTCCAACGCCCAGATCATCGATCCCAAGCTGTTGGACGCAGACGGCCGCTGCGTCTTTGGCGCCACCGTCGATCTGGAAGACCAGGAAAGCGGCGCCAGTGTGACTTATCAGATCGTTGGCGAGGACGAGGCCGACGTCAAGGCGAGCAAACTGTCGGTGGGATCGCCGCTCGCCCGCGCCCTGATCGGCAAATACGCCGGAGATATCGTCCAGGTTCAGGCGCCCGGCGGCATCCGGGAATACGAAATTCTCGACGTGCGCTACGAGTAAAGTGAATTGACTTGACGGGCGCGCAGCCGCTCTACGCCCGTGGGAAGATCAGGTGCCTTGGAAACTGCGCTTGGTGCGACGGGGCGGCTTGCGGCGGTTGGTGGCGGGCTTGGTTTCATCTTCGGGCGCCGGCCGCCAGACGACGAGTAGTTTGCCGATATGTTGTACCGGTGCGGCTTCCAGCTGTTCGCAGATCGTGCTGAGGAAGACGTCGCGTTCTTCACGGTTATCGTTGTAAACGCGAATTTTGATCAGCTCATGCGCCTTGAGGCTAATATCGATTTCCTTAATGACCGCGTCGGTCAGGCCGTTTTGAGAAATCGAAACGACCGGGCCCAGCCCATGAGCGCGAGCGCGCAATTCGCTGCGCTCGTCGGAAGTTAGTTGCAGCATCGGAAAACCCCTTTTAAAACGGCATTTTATCGGATGGCAAGAACAAGAACCAGCAAGGCGTGGATGCGCGAGCATATCAACGATCATTACGTCCAGCAGGCCAGGGCGGAAGGGTGGCGATCGCGCGCGGCTTTCAAGCTGATGGAGATCGACGACCGCGACAAGCTTTTGAAGCGCGGCGAGGCGGTGGTCGACCTCGGTGCGACTCCGGGGGGCTGGTCGCAGGTTGCCGCCAAGCGGGTTGGAGATACTGGAAAGGTGTTCGCATTGGACCTGCTCGAACTGCAGCCGATTCATGGCGTCGAATTCATTCAAGGCGATTTCCGCGAAGAGACTGTGCTCAAGGAACTGGAGCAAAGACTCGATGGACGGAAGATCGGGGTTGTTTTATCCGACATGGCCCCCAATATGTCTGGTGTTCCCCTGGTTGATCAGGCGCGCGGGATGTATCTGGCGGAACTTGGTCTGGAGTTTTCTCGTCAGCACTTGAAACCGGATGGCGCCTATCTGGTCAAAGTGTTTCAAGGGACCGACTTTGATGCGTTCATCAAAGCGATGAGAGGGGTTTTCGTCACGGTAGCGACACGCAAGCCGAAAGCCTCGCGCGACCGCAGTGCCGAGCTTTACATGCTTGGTCGGACATTGCGCTAGAATCAATTATTTGTCGCTCGACGGAAGGAGAGCAAGCTTGAACAATATGTTCAAAAATCTGGCGATCTGGCTGGTCATCGGTCTCGTGCTGATGACGGTCTTCAATCAATTCAACGGCCGCCAGAGTCAGCAGAACACCATGGATTATTCCCAGTTCATCGAAGAGGTGAACGCGGGCCGCGTGACCGAAGTGGTCATGCAGGGGCGTACGCTCAACGTTACGACCAGCGACAACCGGAAGGTTGTGGTGCAATCGCCAATGGACTTCGGTCTGGTCGGCGACCTGCTGAAGAATCGCGTCAAGTTCAAGGTCAAGGCCGAGGAAGAACCTTCCTTCCTGATGAATTTGTTCGTCAGTTGGTTCCCGATGCTCTTGCTGATCGGTGTCTGGGTTTTCTTCATGCGCCAGATGCAGGGTGGCGGCCGCGGCGGAGCGTTCTCTTTCGGCAAGTCGCGGGCTCGCATGATGGACGAATCGACCAACGTCATCACCTTCGCCGACGTCGCTGGCTGCGACGAAGCGAAGGAAGATGTGCAGGAACTGGTCGATTTCCTCCGTGATCCCACCAAATTCCAGAAGCTGGGTGGCCGTATTCCCAAGGGCGTGCTCATGGTCGGCAGCCCGGGTACCGGTAAAACCTTGCTTGCAAAGGCTATCGCCGGCGAAGCCAAGGTGCCGTTCTTCAGCATCTCGGGTTCCGATTTCGTCGAAATGTTCGTCGGCGTGGGCGCTGCCCGGGTGCGGGACATGTTCGAAAACGCCAAGAAGCATTCGCCTTGCATCATCTTCATCGATGAAATCGATGCGGTCGGTCGTCATCGCGGCGCTGGCTTGGGCGGAGGCAACGACGAGCGCGAGCAGACCTTGAATCAGTTGCTGGTCGAGATGGATGGCTTCGAAGGCCACGCCGGCATCATCGTCATCGCCGCGACCAACCGTCCCGACATTCTCGACCCCGCACTGTTGCGGCCGGGACGTTTCGACCGTCAGGTGGTCGTGCCGCTGCCGGATATCCGCGGCCGCGAAGAAATTCTCAAGGTGCACATGCGCAAGGTACCGATTTCCGGTGACGTCAAAGCGGACATCATTGCCCGTGGCACGCCGGGATTCTCAGGGGCCGACCTGGCCAACTTGGTCAATGAGGCGGCGCTGTTCGCCGCCCGCGGCAACAAGCGCTTGGTCGATATGGAAGACTTCGAGAAGGCCAAGGACAAGATCATGATGGGCGCCGAACGCCGCAGCATGGTCATGAGCGAGGAAGAAAAGCTCAATACGGCTTATCACGAGTCTGGCCATACGGTGGTCGCCAAGCTCATGCCCAAGTCGGACCCGGTGCACAAGGTCACCATCATTCCGCGTGGCCGCGCGCTGGGCCTGACCATGCAGCTGCCGGAACAGGACCGCTACGCCTACGACCGCGTGTATCTTTTGAGCCGCATCGCTGTTCTGTTCGGCGGCCGGATTGCCGAAGAATTGTTCATGAACCAGATGACCACCGGCGCTTCGAACGACTTCGAACGCGCGACGCAGATGGCGCGTGACATGGTGACCCGTTACGGCATGTCTGACGCCATGGGCCCGATGGTCTATGGCGAAAACGAAGGCGAGGTCTTCCTCGGCCGTTCAGTGACGACGCACAAGAGCGTTTCCGAAGCGACCATGAAGCAGGTCGACGAGGAGATCCGTCGCATCATCGATCAGCAATACGGTCTGGCCCGGAGGATGTTGGAAGAAAATCGGGACAAGGTCGAAGCGATGACCCGGGCGCTGCTCGAATGGGAAACGCTGGATTCCGAGCAGATCGACGACATCATGGCGGGTAAGCCGCCACGCCCCCCGAAGCCGACGCAAAGCGCTCCGCGCACGCCAACCTCAGGGGATACTCCCGGCGCCGAACCGGGTGTAGCGGCAGCGATCTGATCTAGATCCATCGATCCTAACGCGGGGGAGCTTTGCTCTCCCGCTTTTTATATGAACTTCGCCTGCGGAAAATTTGTCCTGCGTCTTGACCGTCCTTTGGTTATGGGGATTGTCAATTTAACGCCGGACTCGTTTTCAGGCGACGGATTTGCCAATGACGTCGACCGCGCCGTGGCGCACGCGCATGCGCAGATCGCTGCAGGCGCCGATGTGCTGGATATTGGCGCCGAATCGACCCGGCCTGGCGCCCAGCCGACCGAACTGGCGGAAGAGTTGCGGCGCCTATTGCCCGTCCTAAATGCTTTGTGGGGGTGTGGTGTTCCGGTCTCGATCGACACCTACAAGCCGCGGGTAATGGCGGAAGCACTCGCTGCCGGCGCCGACATGATCAACGACATTACGGGGTTTGGCGATCCGGCTGCGCTCGAAATCGTCGCCCGAAGCAATTGCGGGTTGTGCATCATGCACACCCTCGATGCTCCGCTCACCATGCAGCAGGCGCCGCGCTATCGAGACGTCGTAAGCGAGGTACGTGGCTTTCTGGCTGCTCGATTGATGGATTGTCGTCAGGCGGGCATCGCGGATGAGCGTATCATGCTCGACCCGGGATTCGGTTTTGGAAAGACGCTGGAGCACAATCTGGCGCTTTTGCGGCGGTTGCCCGAATTGCGGGTTGATGGGCTGCCGTTGCTCATCGGTATCTCGCGTAAATCCATGCTTGGAGCGATTACGGGCCGCGCGGTTGACGAGCGCTTGTGCGCTAGCGTGGCGGCCGCGCTGTTGGCAGCGCAGCGCGGCGCCGCAATCTTACGCGTACACGATGTTGCCGCGACTCGTGATGCTTTAGCCGTATGGTCTGCATTGGAAGAGGAAGGTAAAAATGACTAAAAAATATTTCGGTACCGATGGAATCCGTGGCCGCGTCGGCAGCGCGCCGATCACGCCGGATTTCGTCATGAAACTTGGCTATGCGGCCGGAAAAGTCTTGGTGGCGGAAGACGGATTGCCGATAGGCGAGCGTCCGGCGGTACTGATCGGCAAGGACACCAGGCTTTCAGGTTACATGCTGGAAGCGGCGCTTGAGGCAGGTTTTGCTGCTGCGGGCGTGGATGTGTGCCTGGTCGGGCCACTTCCCACCCCCGCCATCGCCTACCTCACGCGTGCACTGCGTTTGCAGGCTGGCATCGTCATCTCGGCGTCGCATAATCCATATTACGACAACGGTATTAAGTTCTTCTCGGCTCAGGGCACCAAGTTGCCCGACGTCGTCGAGCATGCGATCGAGGAGAGTATCGATGCGCCCCTCAATTGCGTTCCCTCGGCCAATCTTGGTCGCGCCCGCCGCATTACCGATGCGCGCGGTCGATATATTGAATTCTGCAAGAGCACCTTCCCCAATGATCTTGACCTCCGCGGCCTGCGTATCGTTCTCGATTGTGCCCATGGCGCGGCGTATCAGGTCGCACCCTCGGTATTTCATGAACTCGGCGCCGAAGTCATCAGTATCGGAATCCAGCCCAATGGGCTCAATATCAACGATGGCGTCGGCGCAACTTCCCCTAACGCGCTGCGCGAAGCGGTTCTCGCGCAGCGGGCAGATTTCGGCATTGCGCTCGACGGTGATGGCGACCGCGTCCAGATGGTTGATGCGGCAGGGCATCTCTACGATGGCGATCAGTTGTTGTATGCCATCGTCGCGGGCAGGTTGAAAAAGGGCCCCGTGGCCGGAGTGGTCGGTACCTTGATGAGCAATCTCGCGCTCGAACACGCGATCAGCAAACTTGGTATTCCCTTTTCGCGGGCGGCGGTGGGTGACCGCCACGTACTGGAAATGCTGGTCAGGAATGGTTGGCTGTTCGGCGGCGAAAATTCGGGCCATATTCTCTGCCTCGACTGCCACACGACCGGCGACGGCATCATTGCCGCACTCCAGGTTTTGGCGGCGCTGCAGCAGCGGGGAGGCAGTTTCGCGGACTTTTTGAGCGCGCTGAAACTTTATCCGCAAAAATTGATCAATGTCCCGATCTCCAAAGGATTCCGTTGGCAAGAGGACGCAAGCATCAAGGCAACTGCAGAATCGATCGAAGCTCGGCTGGCGGGACGCGGCAGGGTCTTGATCCGTGCCTCGGGAACCGAGCCGTTGCTTCGGGTCATGGTGGAGGGCGAAGAGGAATCAGAAGTTTTGGCTTGTGCCGAAAAATTGGCGGCTGCGGTCCGTGAAGCAACCAAGTAGGCAGGAGCAAAAACGGCGCATTTATTGACTGATGCTCGTCCCGATTGATAAACTTGAAAAGTTTTGCGAAAAGAAACGAATAAATGGCCATGCGTGAGAAGCTTGTCGCTGGAAATTGGAAGATGTTCGGCACCCTCGCCAGCAATCAAGAATTGCTGGAAGGGGTGAAGCGCGGCATCTCCCAAGGCACCGCCTGTGCTGTTGCGGTTTGCGTTCCTTACCCGTATTTGGCCCAAGCACAAGGCGCTCTTTCAGGCTCCGCGGTCGCCTGGGGTGCTCAGAATGCCAGCGAACATACCCAGGGCGCATTTACGGGCGAAGTCGCCATGGCGATGCTCAAGGATTTCGGCTGCCGCTATGTCATCGTCGGCCATTCGGAGCGGCGGGCGTTGTATGGTGAGACGGACGCAGTTGTTACCGCGAAATTTTGCGCTGCGCAGGCTGTGGGACTGATCCCCATCCTTTGCGTCGGCGAGACGTTGGCCGAGCGGGAATCTGGCCGTACGGTCGAGGTGGTGAGTCGACAACTGGCCGCAGTGCTGGATCTGGCCGGGGTTTCGGCGTTTGGTCAGGCGGTTGTGGCGTATGAGCCGGTCTGGGCCATCGGCACCGGCAAGACGGCAACGCCGGCGCAGGCCCAGGAAGTGCATGCTGCGATTCGGGCGCAGGTAGCCGCTTACGACCAGAATGTGGCAACGGGATTGAAATTGCTTTACGGCGGCAGCGTGAAACCGCAAAACGCTGCTGAACTGTTCGCTCAGGCGGACATCGATGGTGGCCTCATTGGTGGGGCATCACTCGTAGTGGATGATTTTTTGGCGATCTGCCGCGCGGCGAATTGACGGGATAAAAAGATGACTTGGTTGTTCTCGGTGGTTTTGACGGTTCATATTATCGTGGCGCTCGCCATTATTGGCCTGGTGCTGATGCAGCACGGCAAGGGGGCGGACATGGGCGCCGCCTTCGGTGGCGGTTCCTCCGGCAGCCTGTTTGGCGCCTCCGGCTCCGCCAACTTCCTGAGCCGGACCACCGGCATCCTGGCGGCGGTGTTTTTCGCAACCAGCTTGGCCATGGCGTATATCGCCTCGAATCAGCCAAAAACCTCTGGCAGCGTGATGCAAGAAGCAGTAAAATCGCAGCCTTCTCCGGCGACCGGAGAATCGTCTGGAACCCCGGCGGACGCGGCTTCCAAAGCGAAGGATGTTCCGAAGTAGTTGTTTGTAACGTTGGCCTGAAGTTGGGCCTGCGTTGCTGAAATGAGCAGTGCCGACGTGGTGAAATTGGTAGACACGCTATCTTGAGGGGGTAGTGGCGCAAGCTGTGCGAGTTCGAGTCTCGCCGTCGGCACCAATCGCGGGGGTGACCCCGTCTTTCCAAGAAACTGCATGTGGCGGGTCATGGAAAACTACTTTCCAATTCTGATGTTTATTCTGGTGGGCATTGCCTTCGGCGTGCTCCCGATTCTGCTCGGCTGGCTCGTCGCCCCCAGCAATCCGGATTCCGAAAAGCTCTCGCCCTACGAATGCGGCTTCGAGGCTTTTGAAGATGCGCGCATGAAGTTCGACGTGCGCTACTACCTTATTGCCATTCTCTTCATTCTCTTCGACCTTGAAATCGCCTTTCTTTTTCCATGGGCGACCATTTTCAAGGATATCGTCGCGACTGAATCGATCAAATTGTTTGGATTCATCGAAATGATCGTATTCATCGGCGTCCTGGTCATTGGCTATATCTACGCCTGGGCCAAGGGCGCGCTGGAATGGGAATGAGGCGAGGCATATGAGTATTGAAGGTGTATTGCAAGAAGGTTTCATTACCACCACGGCTGACAAGCTGATCAACTACATGCGCACCGGCTCGATGTGGCCGATGACTTTTGGGTTGGCTTGCTGCGCCATCGAAATGATCCACGCCGGCACGGCGCGCTATGACCTCGATCGTTTCGGCATCATTTTCAGGCCGAGCCCGCGGCAATCCGACGTGATGATCGTCGCCGGTACACTGACCAACAAGATGGCGCCGGCCTTGCGCAAGGTTTATGACCAGATGTCGGAACCGCGTTGGGTGGTGTCGATGGGGACCTGCGCCAACGGCGGCGGTTACTACCACTATTCCTACTCCGTCGTACGCGGCTGCGACCGCATCGTCCCCGTCGATATCTACGTTCCCGGATGCCCGCCAACGGCGGAGGCGCTGATCTACGGCCTTATCCAGCTGCAGAACAAGATTCGCCGTACCAACACCATTGCTCGCTGAGGGCTGATCGATCATGTCCGTCAAGCTGGAAACGCTTTGCCAAAAATTGCAGGACAAGTTTGGCGAAAAGCTGCAGTCGGTAACTACCGCGTTGAACGAAGTCACGGTCGAGGTGGCCGCATCCGATTATCGCGCCGTGTTATTGGCAATGAGAGACGAGCCCGAGCTGAAGTTCGAGGAAATGATCGACCTGTGCGGTGTCGACTACGCGAGCTACGGCAACCAGCCGTGGGGCGGAAAACGTTTTGCCGTCGTTGTTCACCTGCTTTCCATTGCCCATAACTGGCGATTGAGGGTGCGCGCCTTTGCGGACGACGATGAGTTTCCTTCAATGGATTCGATCACCGAAGTCTGGAATTGCGCCAATTGGTTCGAGCGTGAGGCTTTTGACCTTTATGGAATCGCCTTCCCGGGCCACCCGGATTTACGGCGCATCCTGACCGACTACGGTTTCATCGGCCACCCCTTCCGCAAGGATTTCCCAATTTCAGGTCATGTCGAGATGCGCTACGACCCGGAGCAGGCGCGGGTGATCTACCAGCCGGTGACGATCGAGCCGCGCGAAATTACGCCGCGTGTCGTGCGTGAAGATACCTATGGGGACGTTGGGCATGGCTGATATCCGCAATTTCACGCTCAATTTTGGCCCGCAGCACCCGGCAGCGCATGGCGTTCTCCGGCTCGTGCTTGAACTTGACGGCGAAGTGGTTCAGCGCGCGGACCCGCACATCGGATTGCTGCATCGCGCGACGGAGAAGCTGGCGGAGACTCGTACCTGGGTGCAATCCGTTCCTTACATGGACCGTCTCGACTATGTGTCGATGATGTCCAATGAACATGCGTATTGCCTGGCAACGGAAAAGTTGCTGGGAATCGAAATTCCCGAGCGGGCACAATACATCCGCTCCATGTTCGACGAAGTGACGCGCTTGCTCAATCACCTTTTATGGATTGGTTGTCATGCGCTGGACGTCGGCGCCATGACCATGGCGCTTTACACCTTCCGGGAACGCGAAGATTTGATGGATGTATATGAGGCGGTTTCCGGCGCGCGCATGCACGCTGCCTATTACCGTCCCGGTGGCGTTTACCGTGATTTGCCGGATCGCATGCCGCAGTACAAGGAATCGCCCTGGAAGAACGCCAAGCAGGTGGCGGCTTTCAATGAGAATCGACAGGGATCGCTGCTCGATTTCCTTGAGGATTTCACCGAGCGCTTCCCGACCTACCATAGCGAGTATCACACGCTGCTCACGGACAACCGCATCTGGAAACAGCGCCTAGTCGATATCGGCATCGTCTCGCCCGAACGCGCCATGCAAATGGGCTTTACCGGCGCGATGTTGCGCGGTTCCGGTATTGCCTGGGATCTGCGCAAGAAGCAACCTTATGCCGCCTATGATCGCGTGGATTTCGACGTGCCAGTCGGCGTAAACGGGGACAGCTACGATCGTTATCTGGTGCGCATGGAAGAGATGCTCCAGTCCAACCGCATCATCAAGCAGTGCATTACCTGGCTGCGTGCCAACCCCGGTCCGGTGATCACCGACAACTACAAGGTGGCACCGCCGCCCCGCGAATCGATGAAGTCGAACATGGAAGAGCTGATCCATCACTTCAAGCTGTTCACGGAAGGCATTCATGTGCCGCGTGGGGAAGCGTATGCGGCGGTTGAACATCCGAAGGGCGAGTTCGGCATCTACTTCATTTCTGACGGTGCCAACAAACCTTACCGGATGAAAATTCGGGCACCCGGCTTCGCGCACTTGGCGGCGCTGGATGAAATGTCGCGGGGACACATGATTGCCGACGTGGTGACCCTGATCGGATCGCAAGATATCGTTTTTGGCGAGATTGACCGCTGATGCTTTCCACTGAATCGCTCCAGAAGTTTGATCGCGAGATCGCGAAATATCCCGCTGACCGCAAGCAGTCGGCCATCATGGCCTGTCTTGCCATTGCGCAGGATGAAAAGGGCTGGTTGGCGCCGGAGACTGTCGAGTTCGTTGCCGGCTACCTCGACATGCCGCCGGTTGCGGCTTGGGAAGTGGCGACCTTCTACACGATGTTCGAACTGAAGCCGGTTGGGAAACACAAGCTCACGGTTTGCACGAATGTTCCCTGCGCGCTTTCCGGGGCGAATCACGCCGTGGCATATCTCAAGGAAAAGCTCGGCATTAGCATTGGCGAGACGACGGCCGACGGAAAATTCACACTCAAGGAAGGCGAGTGCATGGGCGCTTGCGGCGATGCTCCGGTGCTGCTGGTCAATAACCACCGCATGTGCGGTCACATGACGCCGGAAAAGATCGATCAACTGCTCGAGGAGTGCAAATAATGGCCATCCTCGGGACGCTCAATCCGGTTTTGACTGTTGGCCTTGACGGCGACAATGCCTGGCGCCTGAAGGATTACGTGGCGCGCGGCGGCTACGAAATGCTGAAGAAGGTACTCACGGAGCCGATTTCGCAAGAGCAGGTCATTGCCGAAGTAAAGAAGTCCGTTCTGCGCGGGCGCGGTGGCGCTGGCTTCCCCACCGGGCTGAAGTGGTCCTTCATGCCGCGCTCGCTGCCGGGCGACAAGTACATCGTCTGCAATTCCGACGAGGGCGAGCCGGGGACCTTCAAGGACCGCGACATCCTGCGTTACAACCCGCATTCGGTGATCGAGGGCATGGCCATTGCCGCCTACGCCATCGGCGCGACTGGCGGCTACAACTATATTCACGGCGAGATCTTCGAAATTTATCAACGTTTCGAAGAGGCGCTGGACGAGGCGCGCGCCGCCGGCTTCATCGGCCAGAATATTCTCGGCACCGGCTTCAATTTCGAGCTTTTCGCCCACCACGGCTATGGCGCCTATATCTGCGGCGAGGAAACGGCGCTGCTGGAATCGATCGAAGGCAAGAAGGGGCAGCCGCGCTTCAAGCCGCCTTTCCCTGCTTCCTACGGCCTCTTCGGTCGGCCGACGACGATCAACAACACCGAGACCCTTGCCGCGATTCCTTACATCCTCAAGATGGGCGGCGATGAGTTCCTGAATCTCGGCAAGCCGAACAATGGTGGAACCAAGCTTTTTTCGGTCTCCGGCCATGTCAATCGCCCCGGCAACTACGAGATTCCGCTCGGCACGCCATTCTCCGAACTGCTGAAGATGGCGGGCGGCATGCGCGGCGGTCGCAAGCTCAAGGCGGTGATTCCCGGCGGTTCCTCTGCGCCAGTCGTTCCCGGCGATGTGATGATGGAAACGACCATGGATTACGACTCCATTGCCAAGGCGGGCTCCATGCTCGGCTCGGGAGCGGTCATCGTCATGGACGAAACCACCTGCATGGTGAAGGCGCTGGAGCGGCTTTCCTACTTCTATTACGAAGAATCCTGCGGCCAATGCACGCCTTGCCGCGAGGGCACCTCCTGGATGTACAAGGTGATTCACCGCATCGAAAACGGCAACGGCAAGCTGGAAGACCTCGATCTGTTGAACGGCGTGCTCTCCAACATCATGGGCCGCACCATCTGTGCGCTCGGCGATGCGGCGGCTTTGCCGGTGCAGAGCTTCATCAGGCATTTCCGCAGCGAATTCGAGCATCACATTGAACACAAGACCTGTCTGGTGCCCAAGGATGTGCAGTGGGCCGGCAGTGGTTTCCATCACTCTGAAGACTGAAGCGGAGACTTCACGGTGAAACCCCATACAGCGACTGGCAACAAGGTAGCGAAATGCTAGAAATCGAAATCGACGGCAAGAAGGCCCAAGTGCCCGACGGCAGCACGGTGATGGATGCCGCGCATCAGGTCGGGGTTTACGTCCCGCATTTTTGCTATCACAAGAAACTCTCCATCGCGGCCAATTGCCGCATGTGCCTGGTCGAGGTTGAAAAGGCGCCCAAGCCGCTGCCGGCCTGTGCGACGCCGGTCACCAACGGCATGAAGGTATTCACGCATTCGGACTTGGCGGTGAAGGCGCAAAAGGGCGTGATGGAGTTCCTGCTCATCAATCATCCGCTCGATTGCCCGATCTGCGATCAGGGCGGCGAATGCCAGTTGCAGGATATGGCGATCGGTTATGGACCGATGGCGAGCCGCTACACCGAGGAAAAGCGGGTCGTTTTCCAGAAGGATGCCGGTCCGCTGGTGGGCATGGAGGAAATGACGCGTTGCATCCATTGCACCCGTTGCGTGCGCTTCGGTCAGGAAATCGCCGGGGTGATGGAACTGGGCATGGCGAACCGCAACATGCATTCGGAAATCATGACTTTCTTGGGGCGGACGATCGATTCCGAACTTTCCGGAAACATGATCGATCTCTGCCCGGTCGGCGCCCTGACCTCGAAGCCGTTCCGCTATACGGCCCGCGCCTGGGAATTGGTGCGCCGCAAATCGGTCAGCCCGCATGATTCGCTGGGTTCCAATCTGGTCGTTCAGATCAAGCACGACACGGTGATGCGCGTGCTCCCGCTGGATAACGAGCAGATCAACGAGTGCTGGCTCTCCGACAAAGATCGTTTCTCCTATCAAGGTCTCAATTCGCCCGAGCGTCTGGTTCGGCCGATGGTCAAGCAAGGCGGCGAGTGGCGGGAAGTGGAATGGAACGTGGCGCTTGATTATGTCGCCCACGGTCTCAAGGACATCGCGGCACAAAGCGGTGCCGATT
>JAPUEC010000106.1:7857-14978 GCA_027492775.1 Rhodocyclaceae bacterium | reverse complement strand
GGCTCGACGATGGGAAGACGGATCGGCCGATAGCCGTAAGCCTTCAACCACCCGCGGATGGCTTCCTCGAACAACTCCCAGAATTCGGCCTCCGCCGGCAGGATGTCGTTCATGCCCTTGACCGATTGCAGGGCGACTTGCGATGTTTGGGTCATGACTTGATTTTTGGTGCGTACGTGCGGGCGACGTAGCGCTCGATGATTTGGGTAAATTCCTGGGCGATATTGTCGCCGCGCAGGGTGACGGTTTTTTGGCCATCCTCGAACACTGGCGCCGCCGGTGCCTCACCGGTGCCGGGAAGGCTGATGCCGATATTGGCATGCTTGGATTCGCCCGGGCCGTTCACAATGCAGCCCATCACCGCCAGCGTCATGTTTTCGACGCCATCGTACTTGAGCTTCCACTCCGGCATGCTGGCGCGCACGTAATCCTGCACCTGCCCCGCCAGTTCCTGGAAAAAAGTACTGGTCGTGCGACCGCAACCCGGGCAGGCCGCCACCATCGGCGTGAAAGCACGCAACCCCATCGTCTGCAGGATTTCCTGGCCGACGATCACTTCTTGCGCACGACTGCCGCCGGGCTCGGGCGTAAGGGAAATGCGGATGGTGTCGCCGATGCCTTCCTGCAGCAACACCGCCAGGGCGGCCGTCGAGGCGACGATACCCTTGGAGCCCATGCCGGCCTCGGTCAAGCCGAGATGCAGCGGGTAGTCGGCGCGGTTCGATAATTCGCGATAGATGGCGATCAGATCCTGCACGCTCGACACCTTGCACGACAGAATGATGTGGTCGCCGGGCAGACCCAGTTCCTCGGCCTTGGCCGCCGACTCGAGCGCCGAGGTGACCATGGCGTGGCGCATGACCTGGCCGGCATCGAGCGGTTCGGCACGGCGGCTGTTCTCGTCCATGATCCGAACGAGCAACTCCTGGTCGAGGCTGCCCCAATTGACGCCGATGCGGACGGGTTTGTCGTAACGGCAGGCCAATTCGATCATGTTGGCGAACTGCTCGTCCTTCTTCTTGCCGAAGCCGACGTTGCCCGGGTTGATGCGGTACTTGGCGAGCGCTTCGGCACAGGCCGGATGCTCGGTGAGCAGGCGATGGCCGTTGTAGTGGAAATCGCCGATGAGCGGCACATCGATGCTCATTCGATCGAGGTGCTCGCGGATTTTTGGCACGGCCGCCGCCGCTTCCGGGGTGTTGACGGTGATGCGAACCAGCTCGGAACCGGCGCGCGCCAACTCCGCGGTTTGCAGCGCCGTTGCCAGGTAGTCGACCGTATCGGTGTTGGTCATGGCCTGCACCACGACCGGGGCGTCTCCACCCACGGTCACCCTGCCGATCGTGCAGGCACGGGTCAATTTACGCTTGAGACTCAATGCTTCACTCCAGGGTCAGACGGGCAACATCCCCGCGCGCGAAAGGCGCCAGATCGACATTCTGACCGCGATATTTGAGAGTAACGCCCGGCGCATAGCCAATGACGATACTGAATGGCGCCTGACCGTCGACGTCGCGTTCCATCCCCGCACTGCCACGCTGGGAGAACACGACGTTGCCACGACGGTCGCGTATTTCAACCCAGGATTCCTTGGTGAATGAAAGGCGCAACGGTGCAACCGAGGAAGGCGGCGCCTCGGTTTTTTCCTCGGGCGCCACCACGGCGGCAGACTGTTGACCTGGCGCCGCTTCCGGCGCCGTTGCGGGCGGGGGACTCGGTTCGTTGGCTGTACTCTGCGGGTTCATCACCTGGGCAACGGTGGCCCCAGGCGGCAAAACCGGTTCGCCCTGCGGCGCCGGCGGAGCCACCGGGCCGGCCGGTGGCGCGGGGCGCGAATAGGTCGCGACGATGGCTTCCACGCTATCGCGCATCTTCGACAGATCCTGGGGAAGGAAAAAGTAGGCGAGCGCCGCCAGTCCTACGAGCAGCAAGCCGAAAGACGCGACCGCGTAATCCCGCCGCCGCGACCGCCCCGCCGGTTCAGGCATCGCCACATGCGCGCTTTCGCGCAGCGCCAATTCCGGACGCTTGACCTCGAGAACGCTATCCATCTGCGCCATCAGCAAGGTCGGATCGACCTGCACCAGGCGCGCGTAGTTGCGCACGAAGCCACGGATGAAAGTGCTGCCCGGAAGCGCATCCCAATTGCCGTTTTCCAGCGCCTCGACCTGGCGGGGGCCGAGCTTGAGCGCCTGACCGGCCTCGGCCAGCGAAAGCCCTTTTGCTTCGCGCGCCAACCGCAATTGAGTCCCGACCGAGGGCAGCGATTGTTCAAATTCGCCGCTATCCGGGTCGACGCTGGTTTCACTCATTCGAAGTTGCCCTTGAGGAATTCCTGATATTCGCGGGAATTGGGGAAACGGTTGCGCAATTGTGCCGCCATGGTGCTTTCCGCGGAACGATTGCCGAGTTTCCGCTCCAGGCGCAAAGCCAGCCACAGCGCCTCGGCCGACGGCTGACCCATGGAGTTGAGCACACCGTTAACCTGGCGCCGCGCTTCTTCCAGATTGCCGCGCTTGTATTGCAGCGCCGCCAACTGGAGGCGCGGAGAAAAGCCGCCGTCGCGCGAAAGCCTGATTGCCTGCTGCAAGTAGCTCTCAGCGCCATCGAGATCGCCCGCCGCGAACGCACATCGACCGGCGTTGGCGTAAGCCAGATCCGGAGTTTCATAGAGCGGGCTCTTGAGCGCGTTCAAGAAATAGGCGATCGACTGGCGTTCCTTGCCGATCTGGCAAAGGAACCAGCCGTAGTTGTTATTGACCTGCGCATCATTCGGGGTCAGTTCCAGAGCCCGACGGAACTGCGCCTCGGCCAGATCGTTCTCTCTCAGGTAGGCATGCACTAGACCCCGCACGCTGTATGCAGGCGCATATCGGGGATCCGCGGATTGCGCGATCCGCAATTCCTCCAGCGCCACGGCCATGTTGCCCTCCTGGAAATAAAGCGATGCAAGTTCGGTGTGAATTTTGGCTCGGGTTGTCGGATCGGTTGTCTGGCCGCTCCGCGGCGTGTTCACCTGAGTATTGCCGTTGCCCTGCTCGTACGACGACTGCTGTGCCTGCGCCATCGTGCCAACGACCGAGAGCAACATCGTTGCCAGCAGCAACTTGACCTGACGTTTCATGGACGCATTTCCTCCAGTGGAATGACTCGTGCCGTGGTGCGTCGGCTTTTATCCTTGACCTGACCGGCCAATTGCCCGCACGCGGCATCGATATCGTCGCCGCGCGTTTTGCGCGTGGTAGTGACTATACCGGCTTGCATGAGGATATCGGCAAAACGGCGCACGCGTTCCGGGCTCGACCGCCGAAAAGGCGATCCGGGGAATGGGTTGAAGGGAATCAGGTTGAACTTGCAGGAAACATCGCGGGTGAGAACCAACAGTTCCCGCGCATGCGCGTCGGTGTCGTTGATGCCGTCGAGCATGATGTATTCGAAAGTGACGAAATCGCGCGGCGCCTTTTCGAGATAACGCTGGCAGGCCGACATCAGCGACGCCAGCGGATATTTGCGATTGATGGGAACGATCTGGTCGCGCAGTGCGTCGCTCGGCGCATGCAGAGATACGGCCAGCGCGACCGGGCATTCATCGCCGAGGCGATCGATGACTGGGACCAGCCCGGAGGTGGAGACGGTGACACGCCGCCGCGACAGCCCATAAGCGTTGTCATCGAGCATCAGCCGCAGAGCAGTCACAGTGTTTTCGAAATTGGCGAGCGGTTCGCCCATGCCCATCATCACCACGTTGGAAATGATGCGCTCGCCCTTGGGATCGGCGCCGAGGGCACGATTGGCGAGCCAAAGCTGACCGATAATTTCGGCAACGGTGAGATTGCGATTGAACCCCTGCTTGCCGGTCGAACAGAAAGCGCAATCCAGCGCACAACCGGCCTGGGTCGAGATGCAGAGCGTGCCACGATCGCTTTCCGGGATGAACACGGTTTCGACGGCATTGCCGCCGCCGACGTCGATCAGGAACTTGCGCGTTCCGTCATCGGAAATCCGGTCGGAGACCACGGCCGGCGGCGACACCGTCGCCCCGGCCTTGAGTTTCTCGCGCAAGCTCTTGGCGAGATCGGTCATGGCGTCAAAATCGCTCTCGCCGAAACGGTGCATCCAGCGCAGCACCTGGCGCGCGCGGAAAGGCTTTTCGCCCCGTTGCGCGAACCAGTTCGTCAGGCCTTCAGCATCGAAGTCGAGAAGATTTTGCATAGCGGATCGCGGCGAATCAGCGGCCGCTGTAAACGTTCATCTCGGGGAAGAAAAAGGCGACTTCGACCGCCGCCGTTTCCGGGCCATCAGAGCCATGCACCGCGTTGGCGTCGATCGAGTCGGCGAAATCGGCACGGATGGTGCCTGCTTCGGCCTTCTTGGGATCGGTAGCCCCCATCAATTCGCGGTTGCGCGTGATGGCGTTTTCGCCTTCCAGGACCTGGATCATCACCGGGCCAGAAGTCATGAAGCTCACTAAATCCTTGTAGAACTGGCGTTCCTTGTGGACCGCGTAAAACTTGCCGGCTTCCTCTGCGGACAGCCAGGCCATCCTGGCGGCGATGACTTGCAGTCCGTTCGTCTCGAATCGGGAATAGATTTTTCCGATCACGTTCTTTTTAACGGCGTCCGGCTTGATGATGGAGAGGGTACGTTCGATGGCCATTGTTTTAAACTCCGTATCTGGCTGTTGGGGGAAATTTTTTAATTTTATCAGTTTTTCCGCCCCCCTTATCCACAGCTTTCGCACAGCGGCAATGTGTTTGCGGAGTAGCAATGAAAAACGCCGGCGCGAAGCCGGCGTTTTTTGAACCGAAGTTCTGGATCAGACGATACCGGTCGCGTAGTACACACCAATCACCACGAATACCGCACTCGTCTTGATGACGGTGATGGCGAAGATGTCCTTGTAGGACTGACGGTGGGTCAGGCCGGTCACCGCCAGCAGCGTGATCACCGCGCCGTTGTGCGGCAGGGTGTCCATACCGCCGGAGGCCATGGCGGCCACGCGGTGGAAGACTTCCAGCGGGATGCCGGCAGCAGCGGCATTCGCTTTGAAGACTTCGCCCATCGCGGCCAGCGCGATACCCATACCGCCGGAAGCGGAGCCGGTGATACCAGCCAGGGTGGTCACGGTGATGGCTTCGTTGATCAGCGGATTGGGAATGGCGGACAGGGCGCTGGAAACCACCAGGAAGCCGGGCAGAGCGGCGATGACGCCACCGTAGCCGTATTCGGAAGCGGTGTTCAGGGAGGCCAGCAACGCGCCGCCGATAGCGGACTTGGTACCTTCGGCAAACTTGCTGATAACGCGCTTGAACGACAGCACGATGACGGACAGCACGCCGACGAGCAACGCCGCTTCGACCGACCAGATACCCAGCACGCTCTTGATTTCGGCAGTGCTCTTGGTCTTACGTACGATGTCATTGACGAAGGACAGGACGCCCTTGTCGTTGATCATGTCCGGCAGATGGCTGGCACTATAGATGTCCGGCAGCACATGCTTGGTCAGGATGAAGTTGATAACGCCAACGAGCACCAGCGGCAGGATGGCGACGAACGGATTGGCCAGCTTTTCGTGGGTTTCGTCGAACGGTTCCGGCTCGTTGATGTGGTTCGTGCCGTAGCCTTCGCCCGCTTTGGCAGCGGAACGACACAGCCACTCGAGGTAGATCATGCCGACGATCAGGATGAACACGCCACCGATGATGCCGAGATAGGGAGCAGCGTAGATGTTGGTACCGAAGGTGTTGCCCGGCATCACGTTCTGGATCTGCGGCGTGCCCGGCAGGGAGTCCATGGTGAAGGTGAAGGCGCCCAAGGCGATGGTGCCCGGGATGATGCGCTTCGGAATACCGCCTTGCTTGAACATTTCGGCAGCGAACGGATAGACCGCGAACACCACGACGAACAGTGAGACACCGCCGTAGGTCAGGATGGCGCAAACCGTCACGATCGCGAAGATCGCACGCTCGCGTCCGATCAACTTGATCACCGCGGCGACGATGGCCTTGGAGAAGCCGGCCAGTTCGATCACCTTACCGAACACGGCACCCAGCAGGAATACCGGGAAATACAGCTGGACGAAGCCGGCTGCCTTGACCATGAACAGATTGGTGAACATCGGAGCAACCAGGATGGGATCGGTCAAAAGCACCGCCCCCATGGCTGCGATTGGCGCAAACAAGATGACGCTGTAGCCGCGATAGGCTACGAACATCAAAAAGCATAGCGACACTAATACAATCAAGAATGCCATGTGATTTTTCCCCTCAAGTGGATTGATATAGGCGATGTGATTCTCCTCCACATATTTCACGGACGTCAATCCGTTTGTGACAATGTGTATCAGTTATCGACAAAAATGTGACGCCGCCGAGACCCGCGGATGCGTGATGCCGCACTGCAACATGGATTGCGGGATTTTATGTAGACCCTTTTAATGGCATGGTTTTACCAGAATTCATATGACAGATTCCTATACGGGATTTGACATCGGCCATCGCCCAAATTAAATTAATGACCAACGAGTCATTATTGGAATTCGAAAGAAAAAACATGCCCGACACCCCGACGCCGCCTGAATCCGCACCTGCACTTCCCACCCCCGGGCGCCGACGTCGCGTCCGTCTGCTTCTTGCTCTCGTCGTTGGCTTGGCGCTGATATGGGCGGGATACCGCTACTGGCACGGGCGGACCCACGTCGGCACCGACAACGCCCAAGTCGCAGGGCGCGTGGTTCCCATCCTTTCCAAGGTGGGCGGCTTCGTCGCCACTATTTCCGTGCAGGAAAATCAACGGGTCGGCGCCGGCATCCCGCTCGTTACGGTCGATGACCGCGACTTCCGCGCTCGCCTCGCCCAGGCCGAAGCGGAATTGCAGATGGCGGTCGCTGCGGCCGGCAAGGAAGGTTTCAGCGGTCAGGCCGAAGCGCAGCTTGCCGCCGCGCGCGCGAATGCCGGCGTGGCGCGCTCCAACATCGACCAGAGTCTGGCGAACGCCGATAAAGCGCAGAAGGATCTGGAACGCGTCCGCGCACTGGTCGCCAAGAAGATGGTTTCGCCGCAGGCGCTGGACGCCGCAGAAGCCGCGGCGCGCGCGGCCGCCGCCCAGGTCCGGGCAGCCAA
>JAPUEC010000106.1:0-7847 GCA_027492775.1 Rhodocyclaceae bacterium | reverse complement strand
CGACCTCCGCCGGCGAGCAGATCACGGCATCGAGCGCCGCCCTGCGCGCCGCCTTGGCCAAGGTCCAGGCGGCGGCCGCCGCTCGCGACTTGGCGGCGATCCAACTCGCCGACACCCGCATCCTGGCGCCGGCCAATGGCATCATCGGCAGCCGGACGGCAGAACCGGGGCAACTGGTGCAGGCTGGGCAGCCATTGCTGACCTTGGTCACCGACGAAGTCTGGGTTAACGCCAATCTCAAGGAAACCGATGTCGCGGACATCAAGCCGGGCCAGGTGGCGCAACTCGAAATCGACGCCTATCCCGGCGTCAGCTTCAAAGGCCACGTGGAATCGCTCAGCCCCGCCAGCGGTGCGGTATTTTCGCTGCTGCCGCCCGACAACGCGACCGGCAACTTCACCAAGGTGGTGCAGCGCATCCCGGTGCGCATCCACGTTGACGAGATCGATCCCGCCCGGCCGCTCCGTCCGGGCATGAGTGCGGTTGTCACCATCACCACCCGCTGACCGCTTCGCCATGCGCCCGATCCTTCCCTCGTTTTCGCGCGTTCGAAGTGCGGAAGAGATTCACGCCCGCCGCTATTGGACCGCAGTCACGGTAACGCTCGCCTCGATGCTGGAACTGCTCGACACCAGCATCGTCAATGTCGCCCTGCCGCACATGATGGGCACGCTCGGGGCGACGATCGACGAGATCGCCTGGGTATCGACCGGCTACGTCATCGCCAACGTCATCGTGCTGCCTATCTCCGGCTGGCTCTCGAACCTGATGGGACGACGCAACTATTTCGCCGCCTCCATCCTCGTCTTTACCATTGCCTCGTTCTTTTGCGGCAACGCCACGAGCCTCGGCGGACTCGTCCTCTGGCGCATCGTCCAGGGCCTGGGCGGCGGCGGGCTGATTTCGACCGCCAATGCCACGCTCTACGAGGTCTTCACCCCGCAGGAAGCCTCACATTCGATCGCCATTTTCGGACTCGGCATCATGGTCGGGCCGACGCTGGGCCCGACGGTCGGCGGGTGGATCACCGACACCTATGCCTGGCCCTGGATTTTCTACATCAACCTGCCACTGGGCGCCATCGCCCTGGTCGCCGCGCTCGCCGTGGTGCCGGAATCCCGCTATAGCAAACGCGCGGCGAGCATCGATTGGCCCGGCTTGCTTCTGCTCGCGTTCGGTATCGGCTGCCTGCAGGCCTTTCTCGAGCGCGGTGAAAAACTCGACTGGTTCGAATCGCGGGAAATCATCGCCTATGCGGTCATCAGCGTCGTGTCGCTGGCCACCTTCGTCTGGCACGAGCTTCGGCACCGGCATCCCATCGTCGAGCTCCGCATCCTCAAGGACATTCAGTTCGCGGTGTCGTTGCTATTCACCTTCCTCCTCGGCGCGGCGCTCTTCAGCACAGTCTTCATTCTTCCGGTCTACCTCCAGACGCTGCTCGGCTACACCGCCTGGGAAACCGGCATGATTATCCTGCCCGGCGCCGTCTCGAGCGGTATCACCATGGCGCTAATGGGACGAATCGTCACCACCGCCCGCATCGATCTGCGCGTTTTTGTCGTCATCGGCGCCGCCATTTTCGGCTGGTCGATGTGGCAGCACGGCCAATTCACCACCCTAACCGGCCACGACGACTTCCTTTGGCCGCTGATCTGGCGCGGCGTCGGTCTCGGCATGGTGTTCATTCCCCTCAACAATCTCGCCTACGGCAATCTCCAGCCCGAGCAGATCGCCAACGGCAGCGGCCTCTACAACCTTACCCGCCAATTGGGCGGCAGCGTCGGTATCGCCGCTTCGGCAACGGCGCTGGTGCAACTTCAGGCATCCAACCGCAGCGAACTCCTGGTTCATGTCACCACGCACTCGGCCGCGGCGGCCGAGCGTCTGGCCAAATTCAAGGCGCTTTTCATGACGCATGGCGCCAGCGTCCAGCTGGCCGAAAAGAAGGCATTGCTGATGCTCGACCATCAGGTCATGCAGCAAGCCACCATGCTGGCCTTCGAACGCCTCTTTCTTTATTTCGGCATCGCCCTGCTGACGGCACTGCCCTTGCTCCTCTTCATGCGACAAGGCAGCTTCCGGCGCGGCGGCCAGGCAGTGGCCAAAGATTCATCGCCTTCGAGGAAAAACGCACCATGACTCCGCAACGAAAAGTCGACCGCAACTTCGGTCATACGTGGGCTGACCCCAAGCGCGACCCGCGTCTCGCGCTCGCCCATGAATTCAAGTCCCGCGCCGATCTTGGCGCCATGGCCGCCGCCAATGCGGCGCTCAGTGATGCCAATCACTTCCTCTACATGCTGCGCGCCTGCTGCACCTATAACGTGCTGCCGCGCATCGGCAACGCCCGGGCGAAGTTCCTGTTCCTGTCGGTCGAGTCCGATCTCGTCTTTCCGCCCTTCATGTCGCAACGGGCAGTCGATGAAATCCGCGCCGCCGGTGGCCGCGCCGAATTGGAGATGCTGAAGGCGGATGGCGGCCACTTCGACGGCTTGTCCAAATTCGACCAGGCGCGCCAAGTCGTGCATGGTTTCCTCGCCAGCGCCTAAACTCATGAAAGGGGCAATCCTCCTCGCCCCTCATCCAGGTAGTTGAGGTGCCAAGGGTTTTCGCATAGAAAACCCCTAAATCATCCCGAGGCGACATTCGGGAAAAAACGCATATCACAAGGGAGAATTCCATGACACCGCAACGCCAGGTTTTCAGCCTACCCACCTACACCATGACATCCGGCCGCACGCTGAAAGACGTCCGCGTCGGCTACGAAACCTACGGCACGCTCAACGCCGCCCGCGACAACGTCATCCTGGTCTGCCACTATTTCTCAGGCAACGCCCATGCCGCCGGACGCTACCGCGAGGATGACCCCTTGCCCGGCTGGTGGGACAATGTCATCGGCCCGGGCAAATGCATCGACACCGACCGTTATTTCGTCGTTTGCAGCGACAGCTTGTGTTGCGTCAAGGTTTTCGACGGTCACACGGTCACCACCGGTCCAGCCAGCATCGATCCCGCGACCGGAAAACCCTACGGTCTCGATTTCCCCATTCCCTCCCTGGGCGACTTCGCGCACGTCCAGAAAGCGCTTCTCGACCATCTCGGTATCCACCAACTGGTGGCGGTTGCGGGACCTTCCGCCGGCTCGGCGCAAGCGATCCAGTGGGCCGTCGAATATCCAACCATGGTCCCAAGGGTCATCGCGGTCATTTCACCGGGGCTGTTGCTGCATCCCTATGTCCGCTGCACCGTCGAATGCTGGGCGGCGCCGATCTTGGTCGATCCCGCCTGGAAGGGCGGCAATTACGACCCCGCGCAACAACCCATGAAGGGACTGGTTGAAGCCTGCCGGCTGACGACCCTCACCGCGCTGAGCCACGCGTTCATCGCCAATACATTCGGCGAAGGCTGGGCAGACCCGGCACGCGATCCGCTGGCCTCGCTCGACAACGAATTCCGGGCGCACGCGGCCCTGGGCGCCCTGGCAAGCGCCGCCGCCGCGCAAAGCGATGCCAATCATTTCCTCTACATGGCAAGGGCTTGCAACGCTTATGACGTGCGGTCGCGGATCGGCAAGGCCAACGCAAAATTCCTTTTCCTGCCGGCCGAATCAGATCTCATTTTCCCACCCTTCATGTCGCAAACCGCGGTGGATCAGATTCGGTCGGCCGGCGGCCGTGCGGAAATGGCGGTGCTGCGAGGCGACGGCGGGCACCTCGACGGGCTGACCAAGGTCGATCAGGCGCGCGATTTGATCCAAGGGTTTTTGACCACCGATTAGGAACCTGGCGGCTGCCCCCCAATCGTGGGGTTGGTACCCGAGGCAAATTCGGGCCTAATGACAGCAAATCAGACCAAGATCTGCATGGGAGAACAGCATGACACCGCAACGCCAGGTTTTCAGCCTATCCACCTTCACTTTCGAATCCGGCCGCACACTGAAGGATGTCCGCGTCGGCTACGAAACCTACGGCACGCTCAACGCCGCCCGCGACAACGCCATCATGGTGTGCCACTACTACTCGGGCACGGCCCACGCCGCCGGGCGTTATCAGGAAAGCGATCCGCTGCCCGGCTGGTGGGACAGCGTCATCGGCCCGGGCAAATGCATCGACACCGATCGCTATTTCGTCATCAGCAGCGACAGCCTGTGCTGCGTCAAGGTCTTCGACGGCCACGTCGTCACTACCGGCCCTGCCAGCATCAACCCGGATAACGGCAAGCCCTATGGCCTTGATTTCCCCATCACTACCGTCGGTGACTTCGTCCATGTCCAGAAGGCCCTGGTCGATCACCTCGGCATCGACAAGCTCGTCGCCGTCGCCGGCCCCTCGGCCGGTTCGGTGCAGGCGATCCAATGGGCGGTGGAATATCCGGAAATGGTCGAGCGCGTGATCGCCGTCATCTGCCCGGGGCTTTACCTCCATCCCTATGGGCGCAGCATCGTCGATAGCTGGTGCGTCCCGATTCACCTCGACCCCGCCTGGAAGGGCGGCGCCTATGCGCTCAACGAGCAGCCCAAGGCAGGCTTGGTGGAGGCTTTCCGCCTCACCACCTTCGGCGCCGTAAGCGCTCCCTGGGTCGACCGCATGTTTGGCGATGCTTGGGCCGATCCGGCGCGCGACCCTGCCGTCTCGCTCGACAACCAGTTCAAGGCCTTTGCCGGGGTGGGCGCTCTCGCGGCAATGAGCGCCGACGTCAGCGATGCCAATCACGTCCTCTATATGGCCCGCGCCGCGGCGTTGTACAACGTCAAGCCACGCATCGCGGAAGCCCGCGCCAAATTCCTCTTTCTGCCGGTCGAATCCGATCTCCTGGCGCCGCCCTTCGTTTCGCAAACGGCGGTCGAGGAAATCCGGGCCACCGATGGGCGGGCGGAGATTTCCATCCTGAAGGGCGACGGCGGCCACTTCGACGGCTTGACCAAGCTGGACCAGGCCAAGGAACTGATCCAGCGCTTCCTCGCAACCGACTAAGCCGATTCACGCCAGCAAAAAAGGGGACGCTACAATGTGCCCCCTTTTTAGTTTCCCAACGAGGCAACCCCATGCACGAACTTTCGCTGGCCGAAGACATGATCCAGCTCGTCGAGGAAACGGCGCGTCGGGAAAACGCGAGACGGGTGAAAACGGTAGTGGTGGAGATTGGCCGCCTCTCCGCGGTCGAGCCGGAAGCCCTGGCCTTCGCCTTCGACGTGGTCAAGCTCGGCGGTGTTGCAGCCGATGCGGTGTTGAAAATCATCGACATTCCCGGCGAGGGAACCTGCGGTGCCTGCGGCAAGGTGGCGGTGATGGCGGAAAGCTACACGCCCTGCCCCGCCTGCGGCAGCTTCGATATGCAGCCAACCGCCGGCACCCGCATGTGGGTCAAGGAAATCGAAGTCGAGTCAAACTGACGCGCGACAATTCGCCGCCGGAAGCGGCCTTGCAAGCGAGGCTGGCGATTAAGTCGTTATTGAATCGGCTCACAAACGCGCAATGAAAAATTAGGCCGCGCGCACCACCGCCAGAATGTCGTCGCCGTAGCGCTCGACCTTGGCTTGGCCCATCCCCGTAATTGTCATCAGATGCCCGCGGCTCACCGGCCGCACTTCCGCCAACTCGCGCAGCGTCTTGTCGTGCAGGATGACGTAGGCGGGAACGCCCTGCTCCTTCGCCGTTTCGGCGCGCCAGGCGCGTAGCGCCTCGAAAAGCGCGGCATCGCCGGTCGACAATCCCTCGCTCGCCCGCCCGGCAACGCGTTTCGGCTTGCCGCCACGCGACGGCCGGTAACGGCGCAACTCCACCGACTGCTCGCCCTTCAGCACGGGGCGCGCCGCTTCGGTCAATTTGAGGGCGCCGTGCTCGGCAAGGTCAGCCTGCAACAGGCCGGCCGCCACCAGTTGGCGGAACACCGCCCGCCAGTTGGCATCGTCCAGATCCGCGCCGACGCCGAAGGTGGGCAATTGGTCGTGATTCCACTGCCGCGTCTTGTCGGTGGATTTGCCGCGCAGGACGTCGATGAGATGCATGGCGCCGAAGCGCATGCCAGTGCGGAAGACCGCCGACAGCGCCTTGCGCGCCGCTTCAGTACCGTCCCAAAGCTCGGGCGGATCGAGGCAGACATCGCAATTGCCGCAGGGCGTGGCGGCCTCGGCGAAGTACTCCAGCAGCACCGTGCGGCGGCAGCGCGGCGATTCGCAAAAGGCAAGCAGCGCGTTGAGCTTCTGCGCCTCCAGCCGTTTCTGCTGCTCCGGGGCGCCGGAATCATCGATGCGCGCCCGTTGCAGGGCGACGTCCTGCAGGCCGTAGGTCATCCAGGCTTCGGCCGGTTCGCCATCGCGACCGGCGCGGCCGGTCTCCTGGTAGTAGGCCTCCAGGCTCTTAGGCAGGTCGAGGTGGGCGACGAAGCGCACATCCGGTTTGTCGATACCCATGCCGAAGGCGATGGTCGCGACCATCACCAAGCCTTCCTCGCGCAGGAAGCGGCGCTGATTATCGGCCCGCACCTCGCTCGGCAGGCCAGCGTGGTAAGGCAGCGCCGGCCAGCCCTGGCCATTGAGCCAATCGGCGGTTTCCTCGACCTTCTTGCGCGAGAGGCAATAGACGATGCCGGCCTCGCCTTTGCGCTCGGCCAGAAAGGTCAGCAATTGCCGGCGCGGGTTATCCTTTTCGACCACGGTATAGCGAATGTTGGGGCGGTCGAAGCTGGAGATGAAAATCCGCGCTTCGGAAAGCCCCAGGCGCTGGATGATTTCCCGCCGCGTCGCTTCGTCGGCGGTGGCGGTGAGCGCAATGCGCGGCACTTGCGGGTAACGCTCGTGCAGTGCCGAGAGCTGCAAGTATTCCGGGCGGAAGTCGTGACCCCACTGGGAGACACAATGCGCCTCGTCGATGGCAAAAAGGGCGATGCCGCCGGTCGCCTCCAGGCGGTCGAGGAGCGCCAGGCCGCGTTCCGTCATCAGGCGCTCGGGCGCAACATAGAGCAAGTCAAGGCCGCCTTGCATCAGGCGCTGCTCGATGGCGCGAACCTCCGCCCACTCCAGGCTGGAATTGAGGAATGCGGCGCGCACGCCGAGTTGCACCAGGGTTTCGACCTGATCCTGCATCAACGCGATGAGCGGTGACACCACCACCGCGCATCCCGAACGCAGCAGCGCCGGTATCTGGAAACAAAGCGACTTGCCGCCGCCGGTCGGCATGAGGACCAGCGCGTCGCCACCGCCGGCGACATGCTCGACGATTTCCTGTTGGCGACCACGAAAGGCGGGATAACCGAAAGTCTGACGTAGCAGGTCGAGCGCGGGGGTGGCGGGCGTGTTCATTGCGGGGCGGATGCTACCGCCTCGGCGCCCGAAGCGCAAAGCATCGATGCATGCAACCAAGCGCCAGCAGGCCGGTCATAACCGGCACGCCCGGCCAGTGGGGGGCGGGTGAAGACCAACGGAGAAAACGCCATGACCGAAGAAAAATCCAGTGCCCTGATTCCCATCCTCAACCGCATCATGGAAGCCGAACTCGCGGGGGTGGTGCGCTACACCCACTACTCGCTGATGGTGTATGGCTATAACCGCATTCCCATCGTCGGCTGGCTGAAGGAAAACGCCACTGAGAGCATGGATCACGCTCATCGCGCCGGCGAACTGGTGACGCTGCTCGGCGGCCATCCATCGCTCAAGATCGGGACCCTGCTGGAATCGCACAAGCACGATATCGGCGACATCCTGCGCGAAAGCCTGGAGCACGAAAAGACCGCGCTGGCGATGTATTACGAACTGCTGCGCGCCGCCGAAGGGCAGTCCGTGCTGGTCGAGGAATACGCCCGTGACATGATCGTCCAGGAAGAAATGCACCTCGACGAGGTCAACAAGA
>JAPUEC010000105.1:6502-15135 GCA_027492775.1 Rhodocyclaceae bacterium | reverse complement strand
CGGAATGGCGAAAGCGCCCGGCAAGGCCGACAAAGCGGCGAAGTCGGAGCGGCCGGCCGCCCCCGAAAAAGCCGCCAAGGCGGATAAAGCGGCGCCGGGTGCCACCTTGAGCGGCCGTATCGAAATCTCCAAGGCGGCCGCCGGCAAATTTTCGCCGACCGACACGCTCTTCATCTTCGCCCGTCCGGTCGAAGCCCGCATGCCCCTCGCCATCCAGCGCATGACCGTTTCCAGTCTGCCCTACGATTTCAAGCTCGACGACAGCATGGGCATCATGGGTGGCGGCAAACTCTCCGAGACGCCGCAAGTGGTCGTTGAGGCGCGCGTTTCCAAGAGCGGCCAGGCTGCCGCCAGTAGCGGCGACTGGTTTGGACGCAGCGCGCCGGTCAAACCTGGAACGCAAGGCCTGAAGATCATCATCGACCAGCAGGTTCCTTAGGCGCCAGCCGCATGGCGCTGCCCGAATCACCGCAGGTCAATCTCAAAACGCTATTTCGGGCATTTTCCGCCGTCGGCCTCTCGGGGTTCGGCGGCGTGCTGCCCTTTGCCCGCCGCATGCTGGTCGAGGAGCGGCGTTGGCTGTCGGCGGATGAATTCAACTACCTGCAAGGGCTCTGTCAGTTTTTGCCCGGCCCGAATGTCGTCAATCTGTCGGTGGTGGTCGGTTCGCGTTACGGCGGTGTCAAGGGTGCGCTGGCCGCCGTGATCGGTCTACTTTCCGGTCCGGTGATCGTCGTCCTGCTGCTGGCGCAACTCTACGACGCCTTTGGCACCTTGCCGGCAATCCAGGGCATGCTGCGCGGCGTTGCCGCAGCCGGCACCGGACTCTTTCTCGCGACCGCCGCGCGCATGGCCATGGCGATCAAGCGCAAGGGGCGCTTCCTGCCCTTCGCCGGCCTAGTCTTCCTGGGGATCGCCTGGTTGCGCTGGCCGCTGCCGGCGGTGATGTTGTCGCTATTGCCATTGTCGGCGGCGCTCGCATGGTGGAGCTTGGGCGATCATGCAGATCGTCGCTGAAATCTTTCTCGAGTTTTCGCTGCTTTCCTTCGTCGCCTTCGGCGGCGCCAATGCACTGATCCCGGAATTGCACCGTGTCGTCGTCGAGCAGCATCAGTGGCTTAACGACACGACTTTCGCCAATCTCTGCGCCATCGGTCAGGCGGCGCCAGGCCCGAACTTGCTGGTGCTCACCCTGATCGGTTGGGAAGTGGCTGGCCTGGCCGGCGCGCTGGCGGCGACCATCGCGCTTTGCCTGCCAATGAGCGTGGTGATCTTCCTGCTCTTTCGCCATTGGGAACGCTTCCGCGGGACGCGCTGGCAACAGGCAGTGCAGGTCGGTGTGGCGCCACTGGCCGTGGGCTTGATCCTGTCCGGTGGAATGCTCATCGGCTTCGCCGCGAGTCTGCAATGGACTGGCTGGATTTTGGCGGCGGCGGTCGCCGGTGCCGACCTGCGTTTCAAGCGATTGCATCCGCTGTGGTTGATTGCCGTGGGCGCCTTGGCGGGAATCGCCGGAATTGTTTAGATACGGGTAATCCAACCAGGCCGCGCTGCTTCGAATCAAGCCGGTTTCTTGGGGGCCTCGCGCAGCCGCGCGATGGCTACGGAGCCGACGGTAGCTCCTTCATCGGCTACCACGGCGAAACTCATTTCGACGTAGATCGATTCGCCGGATTTATGCAACGCCTTGGTCAGCGTCGGGCGGCCGTGGAGCCTGGTCTTGCCCTGGTCCATGGCGCGGTTGTAGCCCGTCCAGTGGGCCGGGCGCAGGCGCTCGGGGATGATGATGTCGAGGCTTTGCCCGAGCGCCTCGGTGGCGGGAATACCGAAAAGATGTTCGCAGGCGGCATTCCAGTACTGGATCATGCCGTCGCGGTCGGCGTAGATCACGGCGTCGGCGCATTGCGCCAGGATGGCTTCTGCAAGCTGGGGGGGCAGGGGCATGATTTTTCCCTTTTTTGGTTAAAGGATCTCGACCAGAGCGGCGACCAGCGCGGCGCATTCCGCGTCGGTGCCGATGCTGATGCGCAGGAACTGCTCTATGCGTGGCAGCTTGAAGTGACGGACGATGATGGCGCGCTGGCGGAGTTGTTGCGCCAGATCGGCGGCATCGCGTCCCGGATGGCGGGCAAAGATGAAATTGGCGGCCGAGGGCAGGACTTCGAAGCCGAGGCCGGCGAGGTTGGCAACGAGGTGCTCGCGCGTGCGGATGACCGCCTGGCGGGTGAGTTCGAAGTGTTCCACATCCTCGATGGCGGCAGTTGCGCCGACGATGGCGAGGCGGTCGAGCGGGTAGGAGTTGAAACTGTTCTTCACGCGCTCCAGCGCTTCGATCAGGTCCGGGTGGCCGATGGCGAAACCGACCCGCAGCCCGGCGAGCGAACGCGATTTGGAGAGGGTATGCACCACCAGCAGGTTGGGATAGCGGTCGACCAGCGTCACTGCGCTCTCCCCGCCGAAATCGATGTAGGCCTCGTCGACGATCACCGGCGAATCCGGATTGGCGACGACGATGCTTTCAACTTCCGCCAAGCGCAGCGGCCGGCCGGTGGGGGCGTTGGGGTTGGCAAAGATGACGCCACCGTTGGGAGCGCGGTAATCGGCAGGCGCGATGGAGAAATCGGCCGTTAGCGGCACGGTGCGGTATTCGACGCCATAGAGGCCGCAATACACCGGATAAAAGCTGTAGGTGATGTCGGGGAAGAGAATCGGCCGCTCATGCTTCAAGAGCGCCAGGAAGACATGGGCCAGGACCTCGTCGGAACCGTTGCCGACGAAGACTTGAGAGGCCTGCACGCCGTAATTGCGGGAGATGGCGGCTTTCAACAGGTCGGAATTAGGATCCGGGTAGCGCCGCAGGTTCGTCGCATCCTCGCCCAGTTCGGCGCGAATCGCGGCCAGGGCCCGGGGGGAGGGCGGGTAAGGGTTCTCGTTGGTGTTGAGTTTGATCAGATTGGCGATCTTCGGTTGCTCACCCGGGACATACGGGGTGAGGCCGCGAACAACAGTGCTCCAGTACTTGCTCATGGCGCGATGGCACAGAATTCGATGTCGGGCCTGAAATGGTATCATGCCGCTTTCCTTCTCAGCCTTCGCCCCTATGCGGAACGCCGAAATCCAGCGTAACACCCTTGAGACGCAGATCACCGTGCGTCTCGATCTCGACGGCAGCGGCCGTGGCAAATTCGCCACCGGGATACCCTTCCTCGATCACATGCTCGACCAGATCGCCCGCCATGGGCTGATCGATCTCGAGGTCGAGGCCCTGGGCGATCTCCATATCGACGCGCACCACACCGTCGAGGACGTCGGCATCACCATCGGTCAGGCGCTGGTCAAGGCCTGGGGCGACAAGAAAGGCCTGACGCGCTACGGTCATTCCTACGTGCCGCTCGACGAAGCCTTGTCGCGGGTGGTGATCGACCTTTCCGGGCGTCCCGGGCTGGAATTCAACTGCGAATTCACCCGCGCCTGGGTCGGCCAGTTCGACGTCGACCTGATCCACGAATTCTTCCAAGGGCTGGTCAACCATGCCGGCATGACCCTGCACATCGACAACCTGCGGGGCGTCAACGCGCACCATCAGGCCGAGACCATCTTCAAGGCCTTCGGCCGGGCGCTGCGCATGGCGACGACTCCCGATGCCCGCGCTGCGGGCAGCATGCCTTCGACCAAGGGCAGCCTGTGACCATTGCCGTCATCGATTACGGCATGGGCAACCTGCGGTCCGTGTCGAAGGCGCTGGAGCACGTCTCGAACGGCGTGCCGGTGGTGATCACCGACGATGCGGCGGTGGTTGCCGCCGCCGACCGCGTCGTCTTCCCCGGCCAGGGCGCCATGCCCGATTGCATGCGCGAGCTCGATGCCCGCGGCTTGCGCGAGGTGGTCGTCGCGGCGGCGCGGGAAAAGCCGTTCCTCGGCATTTGCGTCGGCCTGCAGATGCTGTTCGAGCATAGCGAGGAGGGCGATGTGCCCGGCATCGGCGTGTTTGAAGGCAAGGTACGGCGCTTTCCCGACGAAAAAATGCACCTCCCCTCTGGCGAGCGCCTCAAGGTGCCGCACATGGGCTGGAACGAAGTGCAACAGAAACCGCATGCCTTGTGGGAGAACATCGCCGACGGCGCGCGTTTTTATTTCGTGCACAGCTACTATGTCGAACCTCGTGACATGTCAGTGGTCGAAGGAACGGCGGAGTACGGCTTGCCCTTTACCTGCGCGGTAGGGCGGGATAATATTTTCGCCACGCAATTTCACCCGGAGAAGAGCGCCCGCGACGGCTTGCAGCTTCTAAAAAATTTCGTGACTTGGCGGCCCTGAGCCGCCGCCTCTCCGGCCATTGGTCAACCCCCCACCATCCACACTCATCCATGCTGATTATTCCCGCCATTGACCTCAAGGACGGACAATGCGTCCGCCTCAAGCAAGGCCTGATGGACCAGGCTACCGTTTTTTCCGACAGTCCCGCCGAAATGGCCCGGCATTGGGTCGATCAGGGCGCCCGCCGCCTGCATCTGGTCGATCTCAACGGCGCCTTCGCCGGCAAGCCCAAGAATGCGTCGGCCATCAAGGCGATTCTCCGTGAGCTCGATGACGACATCCCGGTGCAACTCGGCGGCGGCATCCGCGACCTCGATACCATCGAGCGCTGCCTCGACGACGGCATCACCTACATCATCATCGGCACCGCCGCGGTCAAGAACCCCGGTTTCCTGCACGACGCCTGCCTGGCCTTTCCCGGCCACATTATCGTCGGGCTCGACGCCAAGGACGGCAAGGTGGCGACCGATGGCTGGTCCAAGCTCACCGGCCACGATGTCATCGACCTCGCCAAGAAATACGAGGACTACGGCGTCGAAGCCATCATTTACACCGATATCGGGCGCGACGGCATGCTCTCCGGGGTCAATGTCGATGCCACCGTGCGCCTGGCGCAGGCGCTGACCATTCCGGTGATCGCCTCGGGCGGTCTTTCCAGCGTCGAGGATGTTCAGGCGCTTTGCGCGGTCGAGCAGGAAGGTGTCGTCGGCTCCATCGCCGGCCGCGCCATCTACGACGGCACGCTCGATTTCAAAAAGGCGCAGGAAACGGCTGACAAGGCGAATGGCGCCGGCAAGTCCGTCGCCGCTGTCGCCAGCCCGCCGCCGGCCTGACGAATGCTCGCCAAACGCATCATTCCCTGTCTCGATGTCACCGCCGGCCGTGTCGTCAAGGGCACCAATTTCGTCGCCCTGCGCGATGCCGGCGATCCGGTCGAAATCGCCCGCCGCTACGACGAGCAGGGCGCCGATGAGGTCACCTTCCTCGACATCACCGCCTCCAGCGATCAGCGCGACATCATCCTGCACATCGTCGAAGCCTGTGCCAACCAGGTTTTCATTCCGCTGACGGTTGGCGGCGGCGTGCGCTCGGTGGCCGATGTGCGGCGTCTGCTCAATGCCGGCGCCGACAAGGTTTCGATCAATACCGCCGCCGTGCAGAACCCCGATCTGGTGGCGGAAGCCTCCGGCAAGGTCGGGTCCCAATGCATCGTCGTCGCCATCGACGCCAAGCAGACCGGGCCTGGGCGCTGGAATGTGTTCACCCACGGCGGTCGCAACGACACTGGCCTTGACGCCATCGAATGGGCGAAAACCGTGCAGGCGCTTGGCGCCGGCGAAATCCTGCTCACCAGCATGGACCGCGACGGCACCAAGAACGGCTTCGACCTGCCGCTCACCCGCGCCATCGCCGATGCGGTGAAGATTCCGGTGATCGCCTCCGGCGGCGTCGGCAATCTCGACCATCTCGCCGACGGCGTCTCCGAAGGGCGCGCCGATGCCGTGCTGGCGGCCTCGATTTTCCATTTTGGCGAATACACCGTGCGCCAGGCCAAGGAACGGATGCGCGAGCGCGGCATCGAGGTCAGGCTCTGAACGGCCGACCATGAGCGATCTCGACAACCAACTGCCATGGCTCGATGCCCTGAAATGGGACGTCGACGGCATGATCCCGGCCATCGCCCAGGACGCGGCCAGCGGGCGTGTGGTCATGTTCGCCTGGATGAACCGCGAATCGCTGCAAGAGACGCTCACCACCGGCAACGCGGTATACTGGTCGCGTTCCCGTCGCCGGCTTTGGAAGAAGGGCGAGGAATCGGGCCATTTCCAGAAAATCCGCTCGATCCGCACCGACTGCGACGGCGATGTACTCCTGCTCTCCATCGAGCAGATCGGCGGCATTGCCTGCCATACCGGCCGGGAAAGCTGCTTTTTCAACGAGTTGCAGGGCGAACGCTGGGTACCGGCCGATCCGGTGCTCAAGGACCCGAAGGAGATTTACGCAAAATGACGCTGTCCGTCGATGAAGTTCTGATCCGCCTGTCCGAGACGCTGGCGTCGCGCCGCAACGCCGATCCCGCCACCTCGTATACCGCCCAGTTGTTCAGCAAGGGCCCGGATTCCATCCTCAAGAAAATCGGTGAGGAATGCGCCGAACTGATCATGGCGGGCAAGGACGGCAAGCACCTTCAGATCGTGCGCGAATCGACCGACGTGGTGTACCACATCATGGTGCTTTTGGCCTTCTTCGATCTTTCCATCGAGGACGTGATGATCGAAATGCGCCGCCGTGAGGGCATCTCCGGCATAGACGAGAAAAAGTCGCGGGGGTAGCCGATGAGCGACTGCCTTTTCTGCAAGATCGTTCGCGGCGAAATTCCCGCCGGCAAGGTCTATGAGGACGAGAACATCCTGGCCTTCCGCGATATCCAACCGCAGCGGCCGGTGCACATCCTCGTCATTCCCAAGAAGCACATTACATCGCTCGCCACCGTCGTTCCCGAGGATGCGGCGGTGCTGGGCCAGATTCTGGTCAAGGCGGGCGAGATTGCCGCTGCCGAGGGCAGCACCGACGGGTTCCGCGTCATCATCAATACCGGTCGCATCGGCGGGCAGGAAGTCGCCCACCTCCACGCCCACATCGTGGGCGGTCCGGAGCCGGTCGGCCCCATGCTGAAGCATTAATGGTCTGTTTCGCAGACCGCTAGCGAGGAGAATTTCATGGGCAGTTTAAGCATTTGGCACTGGTTGATCGTTCTGGTCATCGTTCTGCTGGTTTTCGGCACCAAGAAACTGCGCAACATCGGCCAGGACCTCGGCGGCGCCGTCAAGGGCTTCAAGGACGGCATCAAGGAAGGCGGCGAAGTCAAACCGGCCGAGCCGCTCCCGCCGCAACAAGTGACGGGCCAGACCATCGACGTCGAAACCAAGGAAAAGCAAAAGTAGGAACGGGCGAGCGCCCCGGCTGCTGCGGATTCCTCTTCGGGACGCGCATCGGCCGGCGGACTGCCGGTTCATGCGCCAACCATGTTCGATATTTCCTTCACCGAGTTCATCGTCATCGGCGTCGTCGCCCTCGTGGTCATCGGCCCCGAGCGCTTGCCGGGTGTGGCACGCACGGCCGGCCACCTGCTTGGCCGGGCGCGTCGGTATGTCAACGATGTGAAGTCCGATATCAATCGCGAACTTCAGCTGGAAGAGCTGAAGAAGTTGCAGGCGCAGACGGAAGAATCCGTGCGTAACATGCATAAGACCGTCCAGGAAGAGTTGGAGTCGGCTCACTCCGCCATCGCCTCGCCGGCGCAGGCGGCGCTGGCGGAACTGGAGGCGACGGCGCGCTTGGATTCATCTGCCACAGCACTCGCCGGGCAGACCGCCGTTGGAGAGGGTGACGCCAGCACCGCGGCCTTGCCGATGCAACCGCCTTCGCAAGATAAGCCCGCCCCATGATGGAGCGCAGCGAAGATTCCTTCATCTCCCACCTCATCGAGCTGCGGACGCGCCTGCTGCGCAGCTTGATCGCCATCGGCATCGCCCTCGGCGTGCTTTGCCTTTATCCCGGCCCGAGCGTGATCTACGATTTCCTGGCGCTGCCGCTGACCCGCGCCTTGCCCGAAGGCACCAAGATGGTCGCCATTGGCGTCATCACCCCCTTCATGGTGCCGCTCAAGGTGACGGCCATGGTGGCGTTCATCCTGGCCTTGCCCTACATCCTCTATCAAGCCTGGGCTTTCATCGCCCCCGGCCTCTACTCGCATGAGAAGAAACTCGGCTTGCCGCTGGTGATCTCGAGCACCTTCCTTTTCCTGGCGGGCATCGCCTTCTGCTATTTCTTCGTGTTTGGCCAGGTGTTCGCCTTCATCGCCAGTTTTGCGCCGAAAAGCATCACCCCGGCACCGGATATCGAAGCCTATCTTTCCTTTGTCCTCACCATGTTTGCCGCCTTCGGGTTGGCCTTCGAAGTGCCGGTGGCGCTGGTGGTCATGGTCAAGATGGGGGTCGTCACCGTGGAAAAGCTGCGGGAATGGCGCGCTTATTTCGTCGTCGGCGCCTTTGTCGTCGCCGCCATCGTCACTCCGCCGGATGTGGTCTCACAACTGGCGCTGGCGATTCCCATGTGCCTGCTCTACGAGCTGGGAATTCTGGCGGCGCGCCTGGTAGCGAAGCCCGTCCAGCCTGAACCGGAGCCGGATTCGACGGCCTAGGGCGTGTTCACAATCACCCGGCACACCGCCCCGGGGTGTGTACCCGCCCGAGCAGCCGGCCGGCGAGCGCCGGATCGCCACGTCGAAGCTGCCCTTCAGCGCCGGCTCGTTG
>JAPUEC010000105.1:0-6492 GCA_027492775.1 Rhodocyclaceae bacterium | reverse complement strand
AATCAGCCGGCAACCGTCGCCTGATTGTGAACACGCCCTAGCATCCGGCGGATTCGATGATCCGCCCTTAAAAACGCCAGCTACTGGCCGGCCTGCTCCGGTTTCTTTTCCGGGCCGGGCACCGTTACCGCCGTCTTGACCGGCAAACCTTCCGCGAACCACCACAGGCTGCCCGGCGTCATAGCCTCCCATTGTTCATTGTCGGTGAGCGGTGCGGAGGCGATGATCGTCGCCCGGTCGCGGGGCCGCGTCACGGCGTTGAAGTCGAGGCTGAGATCGCGGTCCTTGAGATGGGCCTTGGCGAAGGGCGCCTGCCGCATGAGGAAATTCAGGCGGGTCGAGCAGTGGGCGTAAAGCGCGGCCCCGTTGGAGAGCAGAAAATTGAATTCGCCATAGCGGGCGATATTGAGCGTTAACTCCCGGATGGTGGCGAAGAGATCTTCCGGCGGGGGCGGGGTGTGGCCGAAATGCCGCCGCAACTCCTGCAACAGCCAGCAGAAAGCGCGTTCGCTGTCGGTCGTTCCCACCGGCTGGAAACTGCCTTCGAACTCCGGCGCGAAATCGACAAGATTGCCGTTGTGGGCGAATATCCAGTGCCGGCCCCACAGCTCGCGCATGAAGGGGTGGGTATTCTCCAGCCCGACCGCGCCTTGCGTCGCCTTGCGGATATGGGCGACGACATTCTTGGAGCGGATGGGATAAGCCCGCACCAGTTCGGCGATCGGCGAAGAGGCGGAAGGCGCCGAGTCAAGGAAGATCCGTGCGCCGCGCCCCTCGAAGAAGGCGATGCCCCAGCCGTCCTTGTGCACGTCGGTATCCCCGCCGCGCCGCTGAAAGCCGGTGAAGGAAAAGCAGATATCGGTGGGAACGTTGCAGTTCATCCCCAGCAATTGACACATGGCGCGTGCTCCTGTTGCCGGCACGATCCGCCGGCGCCTGTGTCGCCCGCTCCTCGAAAGGAACGGGCGGGAAGATTATTCGGGACGCTTGATCGCGGGCCGCTTGCCGATCTTGACCGGCGTCTCGACGATTCCCTTGTCGCGCCGCAAGCGGAAGCTCGCGCTTTCGCCCGGCTTGAGTCCGGCAATGAGGTCGAGCATGACTTGCGGATCCTTGACTGGCTTGCCATTGACGGCCAGCAAAACGTCGCCCGGCTTGACCCCGGCCTGATCGGCGGGGCTGCCACGAACGATGCCGGCAATCAGCGCGCCTTCGGTCCCCGGCAAGCCGAAGGATTCGGCCAGTTCCGGCGTGATTTCCTGGGCTTCGACGCCGATCCAGCCGCGCGTCACCGTGCCGGTCTGGATGATCTGTTCCATGATGGCGCGGGCGCTCGAAGCGGGAATGGCGAAGCCGATGCCCTGAGAGCCGCCGGTGCGCGAGTAGATGGCGGTATTGATGCCGACCAGATTGCCGGCTGCGTCGACGAGCGCGCCGCCCGAGTTGCCGGGGTTGATGGCCGCATCGGTCTGGATGAAATTCTCGAAGGTGTTGATGCCAAGATGCGAGCGTCCGAGCGCGGAAACGATGCCCATCGTCACCGTCTGGCCGACGCCGAACGGGTTGCCGATGGCAAGCACGACATCGCCGATGCTGACACTGTCCGCGGCGCTGAAGGTGATCGCCGGCAGTTTTTCGGCGCTGATCTTGACCACCGCCAAATCGGATTCCGGGTCGGCGCCGACCACCTTGGCCTTGAGCGTCCGGCCATCGCTCAACGCCACTTCGATATCCGCGGCAGCCTCGACGACGTGAAAATTGGTCAGGATGTAGCCATTGTTGCTGACAATGACGCCGGACCCGAGGCCGGCGGTGCGCTGGGAACCGCCATCGAAGCGGTCGCCGAAAAAGTGACGGAAGATCGGGTCGTCCATCAGCGGATGGCGCGGCGTCTTGATTTCCTGCGTCGTATAGATGTGCACCACGGCCGGCAGCGCCTTGCGCGCGGCGTCACGGTAGGAGCCGGCAGCGCGAACCGGTTCGTCGCCAGCGGGGGGCGCTTCGAAGATGGCCGTCACCGCCGTGCGCTTGCCCAGCCAATCCGGCTTGAAGGTCATGACGACGAAGAGGATCGCCACCGCAACGGTGACGGTTTGTGCAAAAATCAGCCAATACTTACGCATGGAATTCCGATCCGATGAAGCGCGATGAACTGGCCGCCTACCTCGACCAACTGCTTGAGACTGCTAGGTTCCGGGATTATTGCCCAAACGGGCTGCAAGTGGAAGGTCGCGAAACGGTGATGCGGGTGGTCGCGGGCGTCACCGCCAGCCAGGCATTGCTCGACGAAGCGGTGCGGCGCAAGGCGGACGCGGTGCTGGTGCACCATGGCTATTTTTGGCGCGGCGAAGACGGCCGGGTGACCGGAATCCGCAAAATGCGGCTGGGCACGCTGCTGCGGCAAGACATCAATCTCTTTGCCTATCATCTGCCGCTCGATGCCCATCCCGAGCTGGGCAACAACGCCCAACTGGCGGCGATGATGGGCTGGGTTTCGCAGGGGCGCTTCGGCGAGCAGGATATTGCCTGGCAGGGCGACAATCCGACGGGCGAAACGGCGGAAGCGCTGGCGCTTCGGCTCGGCCGCAAGCTCGGGCGCAAGGTCTTGCTGGTCGGGCCCGAAAAAAAAATGGTGCGGCGGGTCGGCTGGTGTTCGGGTGGGGCGCAGGCCTACTTCGAACAAGCCATCGCGCTGGGGCTCGATGCCTATGTTTCCGGCGAGATTTCGGAGCAGACCGTCCATTTGGCGCGGGAGAGCGGCATTCCTTACCTCGCCTGCGGTCATCACGCCACCGAGCGTGGTGGCGTGACGGCGCTCGCCGCGCACCTGGCGGCGCAATTCGGCCTGGAATGCGAGTTCGTCGATATCGAAAATCCGGTTTGAACCCTTGCCGGGGAACATCGGCGATTTCGTGCGTACCAATCTTTGCTTTTATTCCTGTGTTCGCGTCGCCAACTTTGGAAAACCGTCATGCATTATCTTTTCGATCCCGGTCCGCATCCTTTCCTGCGGATTGTCGATAGCGAAGCACGCTTTCCGGTGCGCCGCATCTTTTGCGTCGGCCGCAATTACGCCGATCACGCCCGCGAAATGGGTGCCTTGGAACAGGCCGAGGGGCGCGAACCGCCGTTTTTCTTCATGAAGCCGGCCGATGCGCTGACCACTGGGCGCAACGAAATCGCAATCCCTTATCCGCCGCTCACGGCCAATCTGCAGCATGAAGTGGAACTGGTCGTCGCCCTCTCTGGCGGTGGCGCCAACCTCAGCGTGCATGAAGCGCTCGCCGGGGTTTACGGTTATACCGTCGGCCTCGACCTCACCCGCCGCGACATGCAGGCGCGGGCCAAGGAGAAAAACCACCCCTGGGATTTGAGCAAGGGATTCGATCATTCGGCGGTGGCCGGTCTTTTGCAACCGGCTTCGGTGTGCGGACACCCGAAAAGCGGGCGCATCTGGCTGCAGGTAAATGGCGAGACGCGCCAGAATGGCGATCTGGCGCAAATGACCTGGAAGGTGGCGGAAGTGATCGCCAACTTGTCGACCAGTGTGTGTCTCGCCGCCGGCGACTTGATCTATACCGGCACGCCGGCGGGCGTGGGCACCATCGTTCCTGGTGACGTGCTCGAAGGCGGGATCGACGGCGTCGGCGGACTTCTCGTCCGCATCGAAAAAGCCAAACCCCTGAGCGTGGCCGAGCGGGTGGCGTGCGGCGGCCTCAGCCAGCCGAGCGCGCGAATGCCATCATCGCCCCTGGAATCTGCGATAGCGAAATGACCTGATCGGCAGCGTCGAGGCGAATCGCCTCGCGCGGCATGCCGAAAACGACGCAGCTGGCTTCGTCCTGGGCAATGGTCCGGGCGCCGGCATCGCGCATTTCCTTGAGGCCGCGGGCGCCGTCGTCGCCCATGCCGGTCATGATGATTCCGAGCGCGTTGGCGCCGGCGAACTTGGCGGTCGAACGGAAAAGGACGTCCACCGAAGGCCGGTGGCGATTGACCAGCGGGCCATCCACCACCTCGACCACGTACTGGGCACCGCTGCGCTTCAGCATCATGTGCTTGCCGCCCGGGGCGATCAGCGCCCGGCCGGGAAAGACGCGGTCGCCGTTTTGTCCTTCGCGCACTTCGATCTCGCAAATGCCGTTAAGGCGTTCGGCGAACATGGCGGTGAATTTTTCCGGCATGTGCTGGACGATGACGATCCCCAGGCAGGTGGCGGGCAATTGCGTCAGCACCGCTTCCAGCGCCTGGGTGCCGCCGGTGGAGGTGCCGATGGCGATGATCTGGTCGGTGGTGCGGGCCATGGCGGTTGGCCCGCCGGGCGGGAGAATCACGTTGGCGCTGTTCTTGGGCGTGATCAAGGGCTGGCGCGGGGCGGTGACGGTTTGCGAAAGCGCCCGCAGATTGGCGCGGGCGGCGGTGCGCACCGCCTGGACGATGTCGTTTGAGGCGTCTTCCAAGAAGGATTTCAAGCCGACCTTGGGCTTGGTGATGATGCTCACCGCGCCAGCCGAGAGCGCATCGAAGGTCGCCTGCGCGCCTTTCTCCGCCAGCGAGGAACAGATCACCACCGGCGTCGGCCGTTCGGCCATGATCTTTCTGAGGAAGGTGATGCCATCCATGCGCGGCATTTCAATATCGACGACGATGACGTCGGGCCACTGCGTCTTCATCTTGTCGAGCGCGAAGAGCGGATCTGAGGCCGTGGCGATGACCTCGATGCCAGGTTCCTTCGCCAAGGCCTGCGAGACTACCTGGCGCACCAGCGCCGAGTCGTCGATGATCATCACGCGGATATTGCCGCTGCCGGTGGCCATCAGCCTGCCGCCTCGGTTGATCGCACTCGGGTGGGCGAAGCGGGTTCGTGCCCCCCATGATCAGTGACGAAGCCGGAAAGGCCGGTCCTGGCGAGACTTTCAAGAATGCACATGGCGCGCGGGCCTTTCGGTTAAGGCTTTTGGTAGATGGTCGAACGGACCGTCTTCAGCCCGTTGGTAATGCCATTGAGCGATTCCGAATGGCCGACGATGAAGTAGCCGCCGCTCTTCAGTCGCGGCAGCAGGTTGGAAACCACCTTGCTCTTGGTTTCGACATCGAAGTAGATCATCACGTTGCGCAGGAAGATGACGTCGAATTCCCCGAGGCTGGCGCTCACCGGCAAGGTCAGGTTGACCTGCTGGAAATTGACCCGACGACGCAGCTCCTGCGAGATGAGAAAGGTGCCGGCCTGGGCGTTGACGCCCTTGAGGCAGTATTTGCCGAGAAATGATTGGGGAATGCCCTCGGTACGGTCGAGCGAATAATGGCCGGCGCGCGCCTTGGTCAGCACCTGCGTGCTGATGTCCGACCCCACGACCTCCCAAGGGGCGTTGGGCAGGTGTTCCGCCAGCACCATGGCGATGGTGTAGGCCTCCTCGCCGGAGGAACTGGCCGCGCTCCAAATGCGGAAGGTGCCGCCGGCCCGGCGCTTGGGCAGGATTTCGTCGCGCAGGTAGTCGAAATGTTTGGGTTCGCGGAAAAAATAGGTTTCGTTGGTGGTCAGCATATTGACCATGGTCTGCAATTCCTCGGCGTGTTCGTTCGAGGAAAGCATGCGGTAGTACTGGCTGAAGGTCTCGAAGTGGTAATGCCGCAGGCGGCGCTGCAGGCGGCCGACGAGCAGGGCCTTCTTGGAATCGGCGAGGCTGATCCCGGCGATCTTGTAGATCAGCCGTTGAAAAAGCGTGAATTCCTGGTCGGTGATGCTGAAGTCCATTAGTGCACCTAAAAGAGCTCGATTTTCTTGTTGGTGGCGGGCGGTTTCTGCAACAGCGAGGCGGCGTAGATGTCTTCCTCACGCTTCAACGCTTCGGCGCTGAACATGTTGGTCGTCATGCGCTTGCAGAATACATCGCCATTTTGCGGCAGAAAAAGCACTTTGCGCGACCAGGGGCCGAGAAAGTCGGAAGCGAGCAAGGGGATACCTTCGCGTTCCAGCCATTCGCGCGTGAAATCGGCGTTGCGTTTGCCGATCGAGAGTGTGGTGGGTAGATTGCTTTCGATCACCGTGCCGCCGCCGAAAGCCTTGGCCTTGATGCGGTGGCGCGATGCGCCGCGGGCGAGCAGGGTATTGAGCAAGGCCTCCATGCAGGCGTCGCCGGCGAGCAGCATATCTTCGTCGGCATGATTGCTGCGCTGCATCTGCGGCAGCATGAAATGGTTCATTCCGCCGACCTGGACCGCCGTGTCGAAGAGACAGACGGCAACGCAGGAGCCCAGCAGCGTCGAAATCGGACGGGACGATTCCACCGTCCAGCCACCGGGGCCAATGCTGCGCGACAGGCGTTCGATTTCCTGCGAGCTGAGTTGCGAGTAATCCATGCGGGGCCGGCGCCCGAAGGCGCCGTTTCCAGTTGGCGATCAGACTGCCGATTCTAATGCAGCACCGTCGCCGTCTCCCATTTTCGAAAGCATGGCGATTTCCTCGATCGACAATACTTTGTTGACACTGAG
>JAPUEC010000104.1:11061-15329 GCA_027492775.1 Rhodocyclaceae bacterium | reverse complement strand
GGACCTGGAGCGCATTGCACTGGAAGACGACTACTTCGTCGAGAAGAAGCTCTATCCGAACGTGGATTTCTACTCCGGCATCGTCCAGAAGGCGATCGGCATCCCAACCTCAATGTTCACCTGCATCTTCGCCCTGGCGCGGACGGTGGGCTGGATGGCGCAGTGGGAAGAAATGCTGACCGATCCGGAATACAAGATCGGACGCCCGCGGCAGCTTTATATCGGCGCCGCCAAGCGCGATGTCGTACCCATCAACCAACGTTAAAGCAAAACTTGTGAAGAGGCGGCCCACGAGGCCGCCTTTTTGCTCGTAAGATTCAAAGAATGGCCGCAACACGATAGAGGTATGCCGATGACCACGATGACGCAGATGCTCGACAACTCGCTGTTTTTTGGCGGTAACGCGCCGTTTGTCGAAGCGCTTTATGAAACTTATCTGGATAACCCGACCGCGGTTCCAGCCGAATGGCGCGATTATTTCGACCGCCTGGCGCAGATGCCCGGCTTTGTCGCCCGCGACGTGCCGCATGGCCCAGTCGTCGCCGCCTTCGCCGAACAGGCCAAGGATGGCGGCTTCCGGCAGGTGGTGGCGCCGGCGCAGGCGGAAGAGGGCAAGCAGGTTGCCGTCTTCCAGCTCATCAATGCCTATCGCACCCTCGGCAACCGCTGGGCCGACCTCGACCCGCTGAAGCGCACGCCGCGCCCCGAGATCGCCGAACTCGAACTCGGCTTCTACAAATTCACCGACGCCGACATGAACACCGAGTTCAACGTCGGCAATTTCCGCATCGGCCCCAGCCGCGCCAAGCTCGGCGACATCTTCGAAGCCCTGAAGCAGACCTATTGCAGCTCCATTGGCGTCGAAATCCAGTACATGAACCTGTATCCGGAAAAGCGCTGGATTCAGGAACGCATCGAGCCGATCCGTTCGCATGGCGTTTTCAATGCCGAGCAGAAAAAGCGCTTCCTCGAGCGCCTGACCGCCGCCGAAACCCTGGAACGCTATCTGCACACCCGCTATGTCGGCCAGAAGCGCTTTTCGCTCGAAGGCGGCGAAGGGCTGATCGTCGCCATGGACGAGGCAATCCGCGCCGCAGGCGCGCGCGGTGTCGATGAAATCGTCATCGGCATGGCCCACCGCGGCCGCCTCAACGTCCTGGTCAATACGCTCGGCAAGGAACCGGCGATGCTCTTCGACGAGTTCGAGGGCAAGAAGGCCTCCGATCTCTCAGCCGGCGACGTCAAGTACCACCTCGGCTTCTCGTCCGACGTTTCCACTCCCGGCGGCCCCTGCCACCTGACGCTCTGCTTCAATCCCTCGCACCTGGAAATCGTCAATCCGGTGGTCGAGGGCTCGGTCTATGCCCGCCAGCTGCGCCGCGGCGAACACGGCAAGAACAAGGTCCTGCCGGTGCTCATCCACGGCGATGCCGCCGTCGCCGGCCAGGGCGTCAACCAGGAAATGCTCAATTTCTCCCAGACCCGCGGCTACGGCACCGGCGGCACGCTGCACATCGTCGTTAACAACCAGATCGGCTTCACCACCTCCGATCCGCGCGACTACCGCTCCTCGCTCTATTGCACCGACATTTTCAAGATGGCCGATGCACCCATCTTCCATGTCAATGGCGACGATCCCGAGGCGGTGGCGCTGGTGACCCAGCTCGCCATCGAATACCGCCAGACCTTCCACAAGGACGTGGTGGTCGACATCATCTGTTTCCGCAAGCTCGGCCACAACGAGCAGGACGAGCCGATGGTGACGCAGCCGCTCATGTACAAGAAGATCGCGGCCCACCCCGGCACGCGCAAGCTCTACGGCGACAAGCTAGTCGCAGAAGGCATCCTGCCGCCGGAAGGTCCGGATCGCATGATCCAGGAATACCGCGATCATCTCGACCGCGGCGAATTGCTCTACAACCCGGTGCTCGCCGGCTACAAGCACCCGATGACCATCGACTGGACGCCCTACCTGACCAAGGCGTACATCCAGAACTGCAACACCCGCGTTCCGGTCAAGGAAATCAAGCGTCTTTCCGCACGCCTGACGACGCTGCCCGAGGGCTTCGTCCTGCATCCGCGCGTCGCAAAGATCATCGAGGACCGCCGTGCCATGGGCGAAGGCAAGCTGCCTTTCGACTGGGGCATGGCCGAAAACCTCGCCTACGCATCGCTGTTGGTCTCCGGCTATGGCGTGCGCCTCTCCGGAGAGGATATCGCCCGCGGCACCTTCTTCCACCGTCACGCCGTCCTGCATGATCAGAACCGCGAACGCTGGGATGAAGGCACCTACACGCCGCTCGAACGCCTGCAGGAAAAGCAGGCGCGCTTCCAGTGCTACGACTCCGTGCTCTCCGAGGAGGGCGTGCTGGCCTTCGAATACGGCTATACCTCCGCCAACCCCTATGAGTTGGTGGTCTGGGAAGCCCAATTTGGCGACTTTGCCAATGGCGCGCAGGTGGTGGTGGACCAGTTCATCGCCTCCGGCGAAGCCAAGTGGGGCCGCGCCTGTGGCCTGGTCATGCTGCTGCCGCACGGCTACGAAGGCCAGGGCCCGGAACACTCTTCCGGCCGGCTGGAGCGCTACATGCAGCTTTGCGGCGAGTGGAACATGGAAGTCTGCGTGCCGACCACGCCGGCGCAAATTTTCCATCTGCTGCGCCGCCAGGCGGTGCGCATGCAGCGCAAGCCCCTGGTCATTTTTTCACCCAAGTCGCTACTGCGCCACAAGGATGCGGTGTCGAGCATGGACGAATTGTCCGACGCCGAATTCCGGCCCGTCATCGGCGAAACTGAAAAGATCGACCCCAAGAAGGTGACGCGCGTCATCCTTTGCGCCGGCAAGGTCTATTACGACCTCGTTTCCGGACGTCGCGATCAGAAAATCGACAACGTCGCCATCATTCGCCTCGAACAGCTCTACCCGTTCCCCGAGCCCGAATTGCAGGCGGAATTGCGCAAGTATCCCAAGGCCACCGAGATCATCTGGTGCCAGGAAGAGCCGCGCAACCAGGGCGTCTGGTACTTTTTCGCCTCCCGTCACCAGCTCGAAGCCCAGGTGGGCGCCAAGCAGAAGTTGCAGCTGGTGTCGCGGCCCGCCTCGTCCTCGCCGGCGGTCGGCTACTACGCCAAGCACAACGAGCAGCAGCGGGCGCTGGTCGAATCCGCCCTGGGCATTATCGAAATCTAAGAACCATAAGAAACTGGAGCCAATATGATCATCGAAGTCAAAGTCCCCCAGCTTTCCGAATCGGTTGCCGAAGCGACCCTGGTGAGCTGGCGTAAGCGCGTCGGCGAAGCCGTGACCCGCGACGAGAACCTGATCGATATCGAAACCGACAAGGTCGTGCTCGAACTGCCGGCCCCGAACGCGGGCGTGATCACGGAAATCATCAAGCAGGACGGCGAACTGGTAATTTCCGGCGAAGTGATCGCCCGGATCGACACCGAAGCGCATGTCGCCGCCGCGCCGCAGCAGGCTGCCGCCGCACCTGCGCCCGCGCCGACCTCGGCGCCTGCAGCCGGGATCAGCAGCCCGGCCGCGCGCAAGATTCTCGAGGAAAAGGGTATCCCCGCGACCGACGTCACGGGCACCGGCCGTAGCGGCCGTGTCACCAAGGAAGACGCGGTGGCCGCCAAGCCGACCAAGCCAGCCGCGCCCGCACCCGCGGCCGCCCCGGCGCCTGCGGCGGCCGCGCAGCCCGCCCGTACCGCGGTCAGCCTGCCGACGCCGCCGGTCGGCCTTGACGTGGTCGCCAACCGGCCCGAACAGCGCGTGCCGATGAGCCGGCTGCGCGCCCGCATCGCGGAACGCCTGGTCGAATCGCAATCGACCAACGCCATCCTGACCACCTTCAACGAGGTCAACATGGCGCCGGTAATGGCGCTGAGGAAGCTCTACGCCGACAAGTTCGAGAAGGCCCACGGCGTGCGTCTCGGTTTCATGGGTTTCTTCGTCAAGGCCGCTTGCGCCGCTCTGCAGAAGTACCCGGTTATCAATGCTTCGGTCGATGGCAACGACATCGTCTATCACGGCTACATCGACATCGGCGTCGCCGTCGGTTCGCCGCGCGGCCTGGTGGTGCCGGTGCTGCGCAACGCCGACCAGATGACCATCGCCGAAATCGAAAAGAAGATCGGCGAATTCGGCGCCAAGGCCAAGGACGGCAAGCTCTCCATCGAGGACCTGACCGGCGGCACGTTCTCCATTTCCAACGGCGGCGTGTTCGGCTCGATGCTGTCGACCCCGATCATCAACCCGCCGCAAT
>JAPUEC010000104.1:0-11051 GCA_027492775.1 Rhodocyclaceae bacterium | reverse complement strand
TGCATGCCACCAAGGAACGGCCGGTGGTGGAGAACGGCCAGATCGTCATCCGCCCCATCAACTACCTCGCGCTTTCTTACGACCACCGCATCATCGACGGTCGCGAAGCGGTGCTTGGCCTGGTGGCGATGAAGGAAGCGCTAGAAGACCCGGCGCGCCTGCTGCTCGGAATTTAAGCGCGATTCGGATCAGGATTTTGAATTCGGCAATCAGGATTCGGAAATCAGGATTTAGTAGGATCGCGGAATAGGGATTCGGATCAGGGTCGCTCGACCCCTTCCGGATCCCGGCCGGCTTTCCCAGGAGAATTTTTCATGTCTCAAAATTTCGATGTTCTCGTGATTGGTGGCGGGCCCGGCGGTTATGTCGCCGCCATCCGCGCCGCTCAGCTCGGGCTTTCCGTGGCCTGCTGCGAATCCAATCCCTACGCCGACCCCAAGGGCGAGCCGCGCCTTGGTGGCACTTGCCTCAACGTCGGTTGCATTCCGTCCAAGGCGCTGTTGCACACCTCGCATCTCTTCGAGGAAGCGGCGCATTCCTTTGCCGATCAAGGCATCAAGGTTGGCGCGCCGAGCATCGACGTGCCGGTGATGAAGGCGCGCAAGGACAAGATCGTCGATCAGCTCACCGGCGGCATCAAGGGATTGTTCAAGAAGAACAAGGTCACGTTCCTTGCCGGGCATGGCTCCTTCCTCGGCAAGGAAGGCAATACCTGGCGCGTCAAGGTGGGCGAGGAGGAAGTGGTCGCCGGTCAAGTGATCGTCGCCACCGGCTCCAAGGCCCGGCATCTGCCTAACGTCGCGGTGGATAACAAGATCGTTCTCGACAACGTTGGCGCGCTCGAACTGCAAGCGGTACCGCAGCGGCTGGCGGTGATCGGCGCTGGCGTCATCGGCCTCGAAATGGGTTCGGTCTGGCGCCGCCTGGGTTCCGAAATCACCATCCTCGAAGCCGCACCGGAATTTCTCTCGGCGGCCGATCAGGACGTCGCCAAGGAAGCCGCCCGGCTGTTCGCCAAGCAAGGACTGAACATCCAGCTCGGCGTCAAGCTCGGCGAGATCAAGGTTGGCAAGAAGGGCGTTTCCATCGCCTATGAGAACAAGGACGGGCAGGCGCAGAAGCTCGAGGCCGACCGCCTCATCGTTTCCGTCGGCCGCGTGCCGAATACCGATGGTCTGAATGCCGAAGCGGTGGGCCTCAAGCTCGACGCGCGCGGCTTCATTGAGGTCGACGGTTGCTGCCGCACCGCCCTGCAAGGCGTATGGGCGGTAGGCGACGTCGTGCGCGGGCCCATGCTGGCGCACAAGGCGAGCGAAGAGGGTGTCATGGTCGCAGAACTCATCGCCGGCCAGGCCGGTCATTGCAACTTCGACACCATTCCCTGGGTCATCTACACGCATCCCGAAATCGCCTGGGTAGGCAAGAACGAGCAACAACTGAAGGCCGACGGTGTTGCCTACAAGGTCGGCAAAGTACCCTTCCTCGCCAACGGGCGGGCGCTGGGCATGGGTGACCCGGTGGGTTTCGTCAAGATCATTGCCGATGCGCAAACCGACCGTATTCTCGGGGTGCACGTTCTCGGCGCCAATGCCTCGGAGTTGATCGCCGAGGCGGTCGTCGCCATGGAATTCGGCGCCGCCTCCGAAGATCTGGCGCGAATCTGCCATGCCCATCCGACCCTGTCGGAAGTCACCCATGAAGCCGCGTTGGCTTGCGACAAGCGGGCGCTGCACTTTTAAGGCATGTTCCCCGATCAGGCGAGGGTTGCGCGGGAATCGGCAGGCTGCGGGGCAAGGCGCCCGCGAGCATGTCGGCTCGACGCAATCCGCCCGCTGTTTGGGCGGGTGACCTGAGATCGTGAAAAGACGCGCTTCTCCGGCGCTTTTTGCTGCGGCGCGTTATTGCCAGCCTTGCGGTGACGCGCTAATGTTACGGTCATTGCACTCACCTAAGGCTGGCCATGGTTGACGAGGACGATCGCATCGATTTTCTGGAAGAGGAAATCGATGATCCCCAAGCCAGCCTGCGAGCTCCCGATCCCTGGCGTATCCTGGTCGTCGATGACGACGAGGACGTTCATCATGCCACCACCTTTGCGCTGCGTGGCGCGCGTATCCTCGGCCGGCCGCTGGAATTCCTGCATGCCTATTCCAGCGCCTCGGCGCTGGAAGTCCTTCGCCATACCACCGACCTGGCGGTTATCCTGCTCGATGTCGTGATGGAAACCGAGGACGCCGGGCTGACCCTGATCGGCCGCGTCCGCGACGATCTGGGGTTGCTTTCGGTTCGCATCATCCTGCGCACCGGGCAACCGGGCTACGCGCCGGATATCGACGCCATCACCCGCTACGACATCAACGATTACAAGACCAAGGCTGAGCTGAACCGCAGCCGCCTATTCACCGTCCTCACCGCGGCGATCCGCTCCTACGACCAGATCACCCGCCTCGACGAAGGCCGGCGCGGGCTGGAGTTGATCGTCGATGGTACCAACCGCTTCATCGCCGAGCAGGGCATGCCCGCATTCGCCGCCGGCGTCATCGATCAGATCGCGGCCCTGCTGGCGGTGCCGCCGGTCGGCATGGTGGTGCGTTCCGAGGCCGGCTCGAAAGCGCCGGGTTTTGTCGTTCTTGCGAGTACCGGCGTCTACGCCGACCATCAGGGCGTGCCGCCGGAAGCGCTCGTTGCGGTGGAACATTGCCTCGTTGCCGCGCTGCGGGAGAAAAAACTCCAGACCGATGCTGGCGGCGTCGCGCTCTACTTTTCAGGCAAGGACGGCCGGGATTTCGCGGCCTATGTCGATAATCCTTCCGGCCATGAAATCAACCATTATCTGCTCGACGTTTTTTGCGCCAATGTCGCCATCTGCGCCGACAACATCGGCTTGGTGGCGCGCCTGCGCGAGACGGCGTACGTGGATACGCTCACCCAACTGCCCAACCGCACCGCCCTGATCGAAATCATCGAGGGCCAACTGGCCAAGCGCGAGGGCCGGGCGAAGGTGGTGGCGATTGTCGATATCGACCAGTTTTCCGAAACCATCGACATTCTCGGCTATCGCTATGGCGACCAGATCCTGATCGAGGTGGCACGGCGCCTGCGCGGCGCACTCCCGGACGACGTTTGTGTGGCGCGGGTCGGCGGCGACATCTTCGGTGTCGTCGGCGCCGAGGACGTGGTCAATCCCGCCTTGCTGCGCGAAATCCTAAACGACCCGCTCATGGTCGAGGAGGGGGCGCAGACAGTTTCGATATCCCTCGGTTTCGTCCATGTCGCCGAGGACATGAGCAGCGGCGCCGATCTCCTGCGCTACGCCGCCATCGCCCTCAAACGCGCCAAGGCCGATGGTGTCGGCCGCGAAGCGTACTACACGCCGGAAGTCGCCATCCAGACCCGCGAACGCGTCCGCATGCTCCAGGATTTGCGTGCCGCGTTCAGCAGCGACCGGCTGTTCGTGGTTTTCCAGCCGCAGGTCGATCTTGCCAACGAGCGCATCGTCGGCGTCGAGGCGCTGCTGCGCTGGCGTACCGAGGATGGCCGCTTCATTCCGCCCGACCGCTTTATCCCGGTCGCCGAGCAATCGGGCCTGATTGTCGCGCTCGGCGCCTGGGTGCTCCGCACTTCACTGCATGCGCTCAACGATTTCAGGGACGCCGGCCACAATTTGCGCATGGCGGTGAATGTCTCGGCCATTCAGTTCCACCACCCGGGGTTCATGGAAATGCTCGACCAGGCATTGGCGGAGACGGGGGTGCCACCCGAATTACTGGAACTGGAGATCACCGAATCCGTCGCCATGTTCGGGCAGGTGGAATTCGAGGGTCGCCTGCATGCCCTCAAGGCGCGCGGGCTGACCGTGGCGATCGACGATTTCGGCACCGGATTCTCTTCGTTGTCCTACCTTGATCGCCTGTCGGCCGATTGCCTCAAGATCGACCGCAGCTTCATCTGGGCGCTCGATTCAAACAAGCCGGGCGCGCGCATCGCTGAAATGGTGGTTGCCCTGGGGCGGCGCCTGGGCATGCGGGTCCTGGCCGAAGGCGTGGAAACCGCCGAGCAGGCGGCCCTGCTGCGGCAGATGGGCTGCGACCAGGCCCAAGGCTGGCTTTATGGCCGCCCGGTCGTGCAGGAAGAATTGATGGCCTCTCTGGCGCAGCACGGTTGATTGCTGGCAGCAGTCTGGTCGTCAGCTCCGCCATAATTTTGAGCCAGCCGAAGGGCTGGCGTGTCGCTTGATGCATTCAATAGTGGAGCAAGGCAATGGCTGAACAACGCGCCATGATCGACGCCTTCCACCGCTTGCTGGAAGAGCGGGGATACGTTCCGGACGCGGCGCAGGCCGCGGCGGCGGAGCGTCTCGAACTGCTTCACTCGGAGTTGGTGGAATTCAAGGCCGCGCGCGGCCACAAGCTGCGGCGTGTTTTTCTGCCGCCGGTGCCGCCGCGAGGGCTCTATTTCTGGGGCGGCGTCGGCCGGGGCAAGAGCCTGCTCATGGATTGCTTCTATGAAGTGCTTGGCTACCGGCGCAAGAAGCGCATGCATTTCCACGCCTTCATGCAGCGCATCCACCGCGACCTCGAACGCTTTCGCGGCGAGCCCGACCCGATGCGCAAGGTGGCCGAGCAGATCGCCATCGAAGTGCGGGTGCTCTGCTTCGACGAATTTCACGTCTCCGACATCGCCGACGCCATGATCCTGGCACGCCTGCTCGAAGGGCTGTTCCAGCACGGCGTGGTTCTGGTGATGACTTCCAACTACCCGCCGGACGGCCTCTATCCGAATGGCCTGCAACGCGACCGTTTCCTGCCCGCCATCGAACTGCTCAAGCAGAACCTTGAAGTGGTCGAGGTCGATGCCGGCATCGATTACCGCATGCGGACCCTGGAGGCGGTCGAGGTCTATCACCATCCGGCCGGGCCCGAAGCCGAACACAAAATGCTGGAGAGCTTCCGCCGTATGGCCGGCGGCGACGGCGAGGCAGGCGGCGAGATCGAAATCCTCGGCCGCAGCATTTCCGTCCGCCGCCGTGCCGAAGGCGTCATCTGGTTCGATTTCAAGCACCTTTGCGAGGGTCCGCGTTCGCAAAACGACTACCTCGAAATCGCCCATCGCTGCCATATGGTGTTGCTCTCCAATATTCCGCGCATGTCGGCGGCGCAATCGTCCGAAGCCCGCCGTTTCACCTGGCTGGTGGATATCTTTTACGATCACCGGGTCAAACTGGTGGCCAGCGCCGAGGTCGCCCCGGCCGAGCTTTATGTCGAGGGCACGCAGTCGGGTGAGTTTTTCCGCACCGTCAGCCGCCTTACCGAGATGCGCTCGCAGGAATACCTGGCGCGGCCGCATTGCGAATCGGAAACCTGCCTGCAGGGGCTGGCGGACGCCCTGAGGATGGAAACGATCGCCTGAGGAGAAACGCTTCATGAAAACACTATTCGCTGTCCTTATCGCCCTCTGGCTGGGCGGCGCGCTGGCTCAGCAGGAACTCGAAGTCATCCCCCTCAAGTCGCGCACCGTCGATCAGGTGCTGCCGGTGCTGCAACCCATGGTCGAACCGGGCGGGGCGCTCTCCGGCATGAACAACCAGCTCTTCCTGCGTGCCTCCAAGCGCAACCGCGAAGAGATCAAGCGCGCTCTGGCCGCCATCGACACGCCGGCCAGGAAGCTCGTCATCCGCGTCAGCCAGACGCGCGGCGCCGACACCGCCAAACAGGGCGGCAAGGTCGAAGGGCAGGTGACGCTGGGCAGCACCAAGCGCGTCGACGCCAATGCCCAGGTCTGGGACACGCGCAGTCAACGCCAGGAGTCGGGCAGCCAGATGGTGCAGACCGTCGAAGGCGGCCGCGCCTTCATCCAGGTTGGCCGCTCGGTCCCCATCCCGCTGCGGCAGGTCGTGGTCGGGCCCAATGGGGCCGTGGCCACCGAAACCATCGTCTATCGCGATATCGGCCAAGGTTTCTATGCCGAGCCGCATGTCTCGGGTCAGCGCGTGACCATCGAGATCAGCCAGCAGGCAGATACACCGACGCACCGTGGCCCCGGCAGCGCCAATGTTCAGCGTCTTTCAACCACCGTGTCGGGACGCCTGGGCGAATGGATCGAACTTGGCGGCAGCGGCCGACAGGCGATCGGCAACCAGCAGGGCGGCACCAGTCTTTCCACCAGCGAAGTGCGCGACAACCGCGCGATCTGGCTCAAGGTGGAAGAGGTGCCGTAGGGTTTGCACCAGCAACCCGCCTAAAGCGCTGCACTCGCAGCGCTATTGATGCCGGCTATTTCGTCTTGGCGAACAATTTCTGATACCGGGCGATGTGCTTCTTGATGATGGCGGTTTGCTTGTCGTTGAAGTGAAAGCCGGTTTCGATCACATTGGTCTTCTTGCACATATCTTCCGACGCCATGATGTTCCACTCCGTACCGGCAGGGCGCGGATTGGAGCAGACATGGGGCAAGCCGAACGAATGTCCGATTTCATGCGTTAAGGTATTGAAATCATGGTATTTCTTCCAGTGAATCAAGACATAAGGGCCATGGTCGCTGACCGCCCCATGCGAATGCCAGTGATCGGTTTCCCAAGTCGGCATGTACACATACACATTGATGGCGTTGGGCGCCCTGATTCGCGGGTCATCGCATTTTCCCAGTAGCCCGTGAAATGCTTTATCGGTGTTGGCCGCTTTCATCGCTTCGCATTCCGAATTCTTGGCGTCGTGATACAAAACGGGCGACTTCAGATGGAAGCGAATCAGCTGCTCTCCCGATTGAGAGCGGAATTCGGTATTCAGCTTGTCGACATGCGACTGGAAACGCTCCAGGACCTTTTCCGGGCGACGGGTGAGGTTGTCTGTCCCTTTGCTACCGGTCGGGCCCTGCAGGTTTTCCGTCATGACCACGAAGTGAATGTCGAAATCGGCCGGTTCGGCAATCGCCACGTAAGACGCAGCGGCAAACACCAACCCGGATACGATGCGCAGTAGTTGCATGGCCCCTCCCTCGTCGTGCAGATCATGTGATGTTCTTAATGGAACAATGATAGCGGGCAGACCAGGGTTTTGTATCGGGCTACAAAGCCACCCGCGCTGCCGACCCTGGCATTTCAGCAGATGGAACGGCCGCCTTCCGCGCGGGATCGAGATCGGCTAGAAGGTCCCCGATTCTAGCCTCCTCATGACAGGCTTCAGCGCATCCCAAAAAATGCCAGGCGGTTCCAGTCTTCAAATGTGGGATGAATTGCTTCTTCCAATTTCAGTCATCCGACCTGGATTCCCACTCCCGCTCGCGGCCGGCCTTGTAATCGCCGACTTCCCTCCCATGATCACCTCGCATCATGCCAGTCGCTCGCCGGTGTTCCTGAATCTTTACCAAGGCAGGCAAGGGCTTGCTCGGAACTTTGATGAGCTCATCCAATAACAGTATTAGCCAAGTGGGTGAGTTCAGGTACGATCGCGCGCTTTTTGCATTTTCCGCAGATCGCGCTTTGGACAACGGGGCGCGGTCCGCGCCGGTTCGACATCCGCATTGGATCAATGGGAGCCTTGGGCTCTACAAGGGGGTTGCATGGTTGAGGCAGTGAAAAACAGAGGTTGGTCGGTCACGTTTGCCGGCACCGGCATCAATCTGGCGTTGGGGATTCTCTATACGTGGAGCATCTTCCAGGCCGCCATCAGAAAATCCATCGAGCAAGGCGGTGAAGGCGCTTTCAATTGGGAGCTTTCCTCGATCAGCGATCCCTATGCCGTTTGCTGCCTGGTCTTCGCCTTTTCCATGATCGTCGCCGGCAAATGCCAGGATAAATTCGGTCCGCGCCTGACCGCCATGATCGGCGGCGCGCTGGTCGGCGCAGGTTTGCTCCTGACATCGCAGAGCACCAGCTACGCCATCTGGGTCCTCGGCTTTGGCGTTTTGGCCGGTGCCGGCATCGGCTTCGGCTACTCCGCCGCAACGCCGCCCGCGCTCAAGTGGTTCCCCGGTGGCAAGACCGGCCTGATCGCGGGCCTCGTGGTCGCCGGATTCGGCCTGGCGCCGGTGTACATCGCGCCGCTGGCCTCTTATCTAGTTGGCCAGTTCGGCTTGCAGAAGGCGATGATGTTCTTCGCCGCCGCGTTCTTCGTGGTGGTCAGTCTGCTTTCACTCTTCCTGGTCAATCCGCCGAAGGGCTATGTGCCGGCGGAGCTGAACCCGGAAAAGAAGAAATCCAAGACGATCAGCTACGGCGACGTTCCTTCCTCGGAAGTGATCCGTACCCTCAATTTCTGGAAACTCTGGCTACTGTTCTTCATCGGTGCCGGCGCCGGGCTGATGGTGATCGGCAGTCTCGCCGGCATGGCCAAGGCCAGCATGGGCGAAGCCGCGTTCGTTGCGGTGGCGATCATGGCCGTAGGTAACGCTTCCGGCCGCATCATCGCCGGCGTCGTTTCCGACGCCATCGGCCGCAATGTCACCCTCGCGGTTTTCTTCAGCTTGCAGGCGATCAACATGGTGCTGGCGATTTTCATCGTCGGCACCCATGGCGCCGCGGCCTTGATGATCGTGCTCAGCGCCACCTTCATCGGCTTCAACTACGGTACCAACCTGGCGCTCTTCCCCGCCTTCGCCAAGAGCTGGTGGGGTCTCAAGTCCTTCGGCGTCAATTACGGCCTGCTGATGACGGCATGGGGTGTTGGTGGTTTTGTCATGACCCGAGTTTCCTCGATGCTGGTCGCCGGCACCGGCAGCTACGCCTACTCGTTTGGCGTTGCCGCAGTGCTACTGGCAATCGGCGCGGTCGTTTCGCTGACCCTCAAGGCGCCTAAAGACCCCGGGTTGTTGGTGCCTGCCACAGCTTGATCGAACGATTGGCAAACAAAACGGCGGCCTGCACAGGCCGCCGTTTTTTTGCCTTGGCGTGGCAGCCGGTTCCTGACATATCGCCGGCATGGTGGATCCAATCGTCCGGTCCGGAGGATTTCGTCGCTCCGGCTGGAACGTCCATGTCACTGGCTATCCTGTCGCTCGATCATTCCTTCGATTTCCTTGCGGGTGACCGGCCCTTCGCGTCTGGCGGACAGGTTGCCTCCCGGGTCGTAAAGCATGGTCGTCGGGAAGCCGCGGGCACCAAACTGGCGTAGCAGGCTCGCTTCACCGGCGATGACGGGATAGGTGATTCGGAGTTTTTCGGTGAATTTCCGGATGCGCTCGGCGTTTTGCCCGTCCGCCGCCAGTCCGAGCACGATCGTATCCTTCCGGGATCGGCTCAAGGCTTCAAGTTCGGGCATTTCGTCAAGGCAGGGCCGGCACCAGGTTGCCCATAAATTCACCACGACCCACTTGCCTTTGTATCCCGTCAGCGAATGGAGGCGCCCCTGCGTATCGGTCAGCGAAAAGTCTGCCGCCGTAACCTCCAGCGCTACCATCAGCAGTGGTGCCAGGAACAGCTTCAGGCAGCACCTAGACATGCTTAAAACCGGCTACTGAGGCCGATGAGGAAGCCCCGGTCCGAAGTGAGCTGGACGCCGTTGACCCGCTGGAAAACCGGCAATTGCACGAAGGCATAAAGCTGCGTCCGGTCCGACACGGCGTAACTCATTCCCGGACTGGCGAAGGCGAAGCGACCGCCGCTATCGGCAGGCTCGGCGTTGCTGCCGGCGTCCCGCCCACGCCAGAGCAGATTCAACTGGATGAGCGCCCCGAGTTTGTCATTGAACCCATAGCGATAGCCGACATCGACCGTCGTCCTGTCGCCCGGTTTGTATTCCTGCCGTTGGTTCAGCGCCTGCTGGTACTGCGCCTGCACGAACCATGACGATGCGCGGGCGGGAATTTGCTGATGAAAATAGACGCCGACGATCCCGTCCGTAGTGCCGCTTCCCGGTTGCAGGCTGCGTTCCGCCACATCGCCAGCGCCGTTGGCGACGGTAAATTTGCCGCTGGGCAGCTTGAGGCCGAAATTGACGCCGAAGCTGACCGGCTGGCGGGGATCGCCGATCACAGGCAACTGATAGCGTCCCACCACCCGTATGTCGCCGAGCCGCGTGAAATCCCAGCGCTCGTCAAGCTGCGCGCCATGGTGGTTGTGGATGTGCGCATGCTCACGATCAAGGATGGGCGCGGTGATCGACAGCCCCCAACTGGCATCGAAATTCCGGCTGTAGGTGGCCAGCAGGTTGCGGTTGAGCGTTCTCACCTCATTGTGGTGACGGCGGATTTGTCCAACCACGATCTTTTCCCGACCGGCGCGGGGCTGGTCCTGGTCGATAAATTCATAACGCAGATCGAGCAGGGAACCCGCGTCGACACTGGCGCTTTCGGTCGTCCAGTTGCTATTGACGGTGCAGAAGGCCGAGCCGCAACTGGCCAATACGAAGGCGGGATAGATGGCAATGGCAACGAAGGCGGCCAGCGCCAGCAGCCCGGGTTTGCGCCCGCCGTGTGTCGGGTTAGTCATGACTGTTTTGGGATGAAAAGCGCATCAGACGACGACGTGAGAAAAATGTTTCACGCTCGACATCTTCAGGGCAAAAAAAAAGCCGGGATCGCTCCCGGCCTTTGGTGCTGCGAGGTCTTATGCCGCCGCCAACGCCTGATCCAGATCGGCCAGGATGTCGTCGATATGCTCGATGCCGACCGAGAGGCGGATCATGTCTTCCGAGACGCCGGCCTTGGCGAGTTCCTGCGGCGACAACTGGCGGTGCGTGGTCGAGGCCGGGTGGCAGGCCAGGGACTTGCAATCGCCGATGTTGACCAGCCGGGTGACCAGCTTCAATGCATCCTGGAAACGGCCGCCGGCTTCGAGGCCGGTGCAGTTGGTGCCCTTGACGCCGAAGTTGAGGATGCCGGAAGCGCGGCCGCCCATGTACTTCTGCACCAGCGCGTGGTCCTTGTGGTCGGGCAGGCCGGCGTAGTTCACCCAGCTCACCTTCGGATGGTCCTTCAGGAACTGGGCGATCTTCAGGCTGTTCTCGCAGGTCCGGTCCATGCGTAGCGCCAGGGTCTCGATCCCTTGCAGGATGAGGAAGGAATTGAAGGGCGAAATGGCGGCGCCCATGTTGCGCAGCGGCACGACGCGCGCGCGG
>JAPUEC010000103.1 GCA_027492775.1 Rhodocyclaceae bacterium | reverse complement strand
GAGGCCGCGGCGCGCCGGAAAAACAAACAAGACAAACACGAACGGCAGGTGGCGGAAAAAATGGAAAAAAGCCAGCGCCGCGAGGCCGAATCGGCCAATTGAACCGGGGCGCCGCATTGATCCGGAAAATCGGCATCGGTCAGCTCGTTCCCGGCATGTATGTCGTGGATCTGCACAAATCCTGGCTTGACCATGGGTTCTGGCGTACCCGCTTCCGCGTTAGAGACTGGACGGTCATCCGCCGGCTCATGGCAGCCGGCATCAAGCAGGTCAGCATCGACACTGCGCGCGGACTCGATATGGACCCGGATGCAGGGATCACTCCCGGTGCGCGCATTCAAGCAGTGGAGCGAACGCTCACTCAGCGTTCCGGCACCGCCCGGCGAGCGCCGATTGCGGTTTCGTTGGGCGAAGAGCGGCGCCGGGCGACCAGCCTATTGGCGGAAACCCGGGCACTGACGCAGGAATTGATCGAGACCGCCCGCCATGGCGGGACGGTCGAGCCCGGGCGGTTGGAGCCGGTGGTGGCGAAGATGATTGCCTCAGTCCGCCGCAATCCGGACGCACTGGTCCCCTTGGCGCGCCTCAAGCACGCGGATTATGTCGGCGAGCACGCCGTGTCGACGGCGGCGCTGATCACGGCGCTGGCCTGGCGTCTCGATATTCCGGAACCGCAGGTGGAGCGCCTGGCGCTCGGCGCCCTGGTCAAGGATGTCGGCGCCGTGGCGCTCGATGCACGGCTGGGCGATAAACAAGGAAATCTTTCTCAAGACGAACTGGCCTTGGTCCAGAGCCATGTCGAGGAAAGTCTGGCGGTACTCGATGCGCCCGCGCGGCTGGGTGAAACCTCGGTGGCGGTGATCCTCGAGCACCACGAACGTTTCGACGGCATGGGCTACCCTTACGGGCGGCAGGGCGAGGATATTTCCATCGCCGGGCGCATGGCCGCCATCGTCGATACCTACGATGCCATGACTTCAGACCGCCCCTACCGCCGGGCGCTATCGCCAGCGGTGGCGTTGGCGGGAATTTTCGAACAGGGCGGACATCAATTCGATCCGGAACTGGTCGCCAGTTTCATCCATACCGTCGGACTCTTCCCGGTAGGCACGCTGGTGCGGTTGGAGAGCGGCCACCTCGCGGTGGTGGTTGCCCAGCATGCCGACCAACCGCTTGAACCGATGGTGCGCATCATTTACCACGCCGACTGGAAGAAATACATCACCCCAGTGGAAGTCGATCTTTCCCGCAGAGTGGGCAATCACTACGGCCGCGTGGTGCAAGCCGAGGAATTCGAGCACTGGGGGATTAACCCCACTCGCTGGCAGCCGACGTAAACTTTCCGTTCAAGCCCGTATCGCGGCAATCAGCTTTTTGATCGGCGTCGGCAGCGCCGCGCTATCCGCCTCTGCAAGCGGAAGCCACTGCCAACTCGGATCGTGCAGCGCCGGCGGTCGCGAAGCCAAGGCGCAGCTATGCGCTTCGATACGCAGCCGGAAATGAGTGAAGACATGAACCAGGGGCGCCAGAGTCCGGAAAGGTTGGATGCCGAGCCCAAGCTGGCTCAGGATGCTTACCGGATCGCCTTCCGGCGGCGTGAGCAGACCGCCCCAGATGCCGCTGGGCGGACGGCGCTGCATCAGCACCGCGCTTCCATCGTGCAGGAGCAGGAAACTCGCCGAGCGTTCGGGCAAGGGCGCCCTGGGTTTTACCGCCGGCAGTTCCGCCTGTCTTCCCGTCAAGCGGGCAACGCAGTCGGCGGCAACCGGACATTCGTCGCAGCGTGGCTGACGTCGCGTGCAAAGGGTGGCGCCAATATCCATCAGGCCTTGGGTGTACGCCTCGATCTCGTTTGCCGGCAAGCGCGATTCGGCCAACCGCCATAGTTGCTTTTCCACCGCGGGCGTGCCCGGAAAGCCCTCGATGCCGCCGTGGCGGCAGAGCACGCGCTTGACGTTGCCGTCGAGGATGGCAGCCCGTTCGCCGGTCGAGAACGCGGCGATGGCGGCGGCCGTCGAGCGCCCGATGCCGGCGAGTGTCGACAGCACTTCGGCCCGTTGAGGAAAACGTCCTTCGTGCTCGCTCATGATCTGCCGGGCGCAACGGTGGAGGTTGCGGGCCCGAGCGTAATAGCCGAGCCCGGCCCAGGCTTCAAGCACGGATTCTACGGGCGCCGCGGCCAAGCTTGCCAAGTCGGGGAAACGGCCGAGAAAGCGCTCGAAGTAAGGAATGGCGGCGCTGACCTGCGTCTGCTGCAACATGATTTCCGATAGCCAGATGCGATAGGGGTCGCGCGTCTGCTGCCAGGGCAGGTCATGGCGGCCATGGCGCTTTTGCCAATCGATCAGGCGGATGGCGAAGGGAGCGAGCGACGGAGACAACGGTTTTCTCGACAGCGAAGGGGTACCACCGGATAATAACCGCCTTTTCCGCCCGCTCCCTCCCGACCATGTCCGCAGCCCCGCTTTGCCCGGCCTGTTCAGAAATCCTGCCTTGCGACTGCCCGGAACCGGTTACCCCGGACGGGCGTGCCCTGCGCAACGCGTTTGGCAGATTCGCCACTGGTGTGACGGTGGTGACAGCGGTTGCCGCGTCCGGCGAACCGGTCGGGATCACGGTCAATTCCTTTTCCTCGGTCTCGCTCGACCCGCCGCTAATACTCTGGAGCTTGGGACAGGCAGCGGGCGACTTCGATACCTTCTGGCGTGCCGATTTCTACTGTGTCAATGTGTTGGCGGCCGATCAGATGGATATCTCGAATCGCTTCGCCTGCCGCGGCGACGATCGTTTTGCGGGCTTGGTTTGGCATCCCGGCCTGGGCGGCGCGCCCATCCTGGAAGGCTGCTGCGCCAGTTTTGAAGTGCGCAACACCCTGCAACACGAGGGCGGCGATCATTACATCTTCGTGGGCCAGGTTGAGCGCTTCAGCGCTAAAGGCGGACGGGAACCGCTGATTTTCTGCGATGGGCGTTACCAGCGTCTGGCATGCGATTGAATGGGACGGCATCTGACCGTACAATGCCTGCCAAAGCAGCAATTCGCGCTATGCGTTCCAGGCGCGAACCACCCCGAGCGGGCGTCGTATAGTGGCATTACCTGAGCTTCCCAAGCTCATGAGGAGGGTTCGATTCCCTTCGCCCGCTCCATATCGCCTCATCACCGAAGCCACCCCGACAAAATCCGCCCCGTCAACGAAAAAACCAGCCACGAGGGCTGGTTTTAGGGGAGTCATTGCGATTACATGCAGGCAGCAATCGCAAAGGCTTCGTCGAGGTTGAAACCGTACGGTTGGTACTTAGTCCAGCAAGTTGCCATGTTGATCTCCAAAAAATTTGGTTGGTGAGATCATGTTAGTGGACAAAATTGTGCACTGCAACAAACAGTTTGTGCTGGATTGGTAACGGCCTGTAACTGTCATTTAATAGGGTCGTTAAGGGAGTAAGCGGCGTGTTCTGCCTCTCCATCCTGCGCTCCCGACACCTCAGATTTGTTGCACCTGCGTAGTTCAACCTAGCAGCTTGCGTTGATCCAAGTATTTTTCCAGGATTTCCAGACGGACGAGCGCGTCTTCAAGTTCCAACAACTTCTGCTTGGCGAGATTTTGCACTGGCAGGATTTCCGTCAGGCGGTAGCCTACCCACTCGGCGTCGTCGAAAGCGTGCGGCCCCGGCATTTTTGCCTCCCCCACGTCGCTGACCACGCGCAAGAGGAGTGGCAGCAGACGGCGTCGTTCCGGCGGTGGCGCAACCTTGGGCGCGGCCGGCAAAAGTTCGATGCGGGCGCGCAACAGTCCATCGGCCTGCGTCGAGCTTTCGATAATCCGGAAGCGCTCGCCGCCACGAACGGAAAGCAGCAGGATGCCGGGCTGCTCCATGTCGGCGCTGGTGATGTTCGCCAGGGTGCCGACAGGGTGTGGAACGGAGGCCCCGTTGTCGTCCTCATGGCTGGCAACGAGGCAGATGCCGAATGGCGTCTTTTCGCGCAGGCAGGTGGCCGCCATGTCGAGGTAGCGCGGCTCGAATACCTTTAGCCCGAGGATGCCTCCCGGAAAGAGCACCGTGTTGAGCGGGAAAACCGGAATCTCGCGCGGCTCCGCAGGCGCCGGACGGCGCAAAAAATCGAGTATCGCCATCAGCTCACCTCGCCCCAGCGCGCCATCAAGGTGTGCGGCACGCCGAGTTGGTCCAGGATGCGGGCAACGACAAAATCAACGAGGTCGCTCGCACTTTCGGGGTGATGGTAAAAGCCTGGGTTGGGCGGCAGGATCACGGCCCCCGCCCGCGCCAAGCGCAACATGTTTTCGAGATGGATGACGGAAAAAGGGGTTTCCCGCGGCACCAGCACCAGCTTGCGGCCTTCCTTGAGCACGACGTCGGCGGCGCGCTCGATGAGATTGTCCGCCAGGCCGTTGGCGATGGCGGCAAGGGTGCCCATGGAGCAGGGGCAGACGACCATCGCACCGGGCGGATTGGAGCCGGAGGCGACTGGTGCGAACCATTCCTCGCGGCCGTAGACGTCGAGCCGGGCCTCGTTGAGCTTGAGGTGCTCGAGCAGGGCAGTGCGGGCTTCGCTCGGACGGCTCGGCAGTTCCAGGGCCATTTCCTGGCGGGCGACGATTTGTGCCGCTTGGGAATAGAGCAACTGCACATGGCGCCCGCCCGCCAGAAGGCACTCCAGTAACCGCACGCCGTAGGGCATGCCGGAAGCGCCAGTCAGTGCGAGACAGATCGTATCAGCCATGCGAGGATTCCTTCAGCAGCCGGGCGACGATAAGACCATTGATGGTACCGAAAAAGATGGCGGTCGCGCCAAAAACCGGGGCCAGCAGAAAAACGCCATTGTGCGGAATGAGCCACAGTCTCGCCATCAGCAATTGGCCGCCGATATGGGCGAGCGCCGCGAGAATGCTCCAGCTCACCGGTCCGAACCAGCGCTGCGGCAAGTGGCGTGCCCCGGCCAACACCAGGAGGCTCAACACGGCGCCAGTCAGTGACAGGAAAAAGCCCGGCGCGAGAAACTGCCCGAGCAGCAAACTGCCGGCGACGACGCGCAGACCGGTGACCCAGGCGGCGGTGCCCCAGCCGTGGCGCGCCAGCACCAGCAGGGTGACGATGTTGGCGAGGCCGGGCTTGACGCCCGGCAGCGGCGTCGGGATGGCGGCGTCGAGCAGGGAAAGGCCGACCGCCGCCGCCGCCAGCCGGGCGATGCGGCGATCTTCCTCGGTGATGCGGATTTCAATAACTGAGGGAGTCATAAGCCCGCGTCCGGCCGGTGATGGCAAGACTGATGTGATTGGGCGCGCAAATGGCGATTTCGCCAGCGCGGGACAACCAGCCCTGGCGGACGCAGTATTGCCGGATGCCGGGATCGGAGGCCACCCGGGCGCGGCCCGGCTCGACGACGATGACGGTCGCCCCCAAGGGACCGGGAACGGTGACCGTCTTGCGCGTTTGCAGATCGAGCTCGGCGAAAACCTGGCCGTCCTTGCGAATGACGGCGCGCTCGCCCAATCCGCCTTGCCAGAGCAGAGGAAAGGTCGCCGCGACTGCCGCGGCGGTAGAAAGCAGCAGGAGCCAATCACCAGGCTTGGCGAGGCCCAGCCAGCTTTTCAGTGCGGTCATGCCAGCGAGCGATGACGCACCAGCACGCTGGCGTACTGCGCGAAGGCGCGCCCGAGCCATTCGGCAAAATAGACGGAGCGATGCTGGCCGCCGGTGCAGCCGATGGCCACCGTCAGGTAATTGCGGTTGTCCCGGATGTAGCAGGGCAGCCAGTTGGTGACGAAATTGCGGATGTCGTCGCGCATGCGGCGCACTTCATCGTGAGCCTCCAAGTACTCGACGACCTTGGTGTCGAGCCCGGTCAGCGGCTTGAGCACGGGGTCGTAATGCGGATTGGGCAGGCAGCGCACGTCGAAGACGAGGTCTGCATCAAGCGGTATGCCGTGCTTGAAGCCGAAGGATTCGAACATCAGGGTGAGCTTGCGGCCCGAGGAGTCGCCGGAGACGAACTGCCGCACCCATTCGCGCAGGGCGCTCGCCTTGAGATCGCTGGTATCGATACGCAGGCCGAGGTCGGCGATGGGCGCCATGCGCAAGCGTTCCTCGCGAATCGATTCCTCAAGCGAGCGGCCAGTACTGGCAAGCGGATGGTTGCGGCGGGTTTCGGAAAAACGCTTCAGCAGCGTTTCGTCCTTGGCGTCGAGAAAGAGGAAGCGGACATTGAGGTCGTCGGCTTCCAGCGCCTTGACATGGCCGGGCAGGTGAAGAAGGCTGTACCCGCCGCGAATATCGACGGCGACCGCGACCTTGTCGTAGCCTTCTTTGCGCATTTCCTGGACGAGCATCTGCAACAACGGCGACGGCAGGTTGTCCACGCAGTAATAGCCGCTGTCCTCGAGCATGTTGAGCGCGACCGACTTGCCGGAGCCGGAAAGTCCGCTGATGAGGATCAAGTCCATGGGCGCAGGATAATGAAGGCCGGGCGCCCAGGCAAGTCGCGGGGTAAGATATCTGTTGCCGATCATTCGCCGGAGCAGGCGCCGCTTGCCTTGTTGCAGTCGGATAAGCGGTTGGAATCAATGGCAGGAGACTAAAAGAATGCGCATCCTTGAACTTCCTTTCTTGACCGAACTGGCGGCGCTGCGCCGCGACATCCACGCCCACCCCGAATTGGCCTTCCAGGAAACCCGCACCGCCGACCTCGTGGCGGCGGAACTCGAACGTTACGGCTTGGAAGTGCATCGCGGGTTGGCAAAAACCGGCGTCGTCGGCGTTTTGCGCGCCGGCAGCGGCCAACGCATGATCGGCCTGCGCGCCGACATGGACGCGCTGCCGCTCGCGGAGCTCAACGATTTCCCGCATCAATCGCGCCACGCCGGCTGCATGCATGCCTGCGGCCACGATGGCCACACCGCCATGTTGCTCGGTGCTGCCCGCCACTTGGCGGCCAATCCCGATTTCGACGGGGCGGTCGCCTTCATCTTCCAGCCCGCCGAAGAGTCGGAAGGCGGTGCGGCGGTGATGGTGGCCGATGGCCTCTTCCAGCAGTTCCCGGTCGAGGCGATCTTCGGCCTGCACAACTGGCCCGGCCTGCCGGTCGGGCAGCTGGCGGTGATGCCGGGACCGGTGATGGCCGGCACCTGCGCTTTCGAGATCAGCATCAAGGGCCGGGGTTGCCACGCCGGCATGCCGAACCAGGGTATCGACACCATCGCCACCGGCAGCCAACTGGTGCAGGCATTGCAGACGGTGGTGAGCCGCAACCTGCATCCCTGCGAGGCAGCGGTGGTCAGCGTGACGCAATTCCACGCCGGCGAAGCCTGGAACATCCTGCCCGAGGAATCCATCCTGCGCGGCACCATCCGCACCTTCAAACCGGAGGTGCAGAACCTGGTCGAAACCAGCATCGAGCGGCTTTGCGCCGGCGTGGGCGCCGCCAATGGCGCCACCATCGCTGTGCGCTTCGACCACCGTTACCCGCCCACGGTCAATAGCGTCGTGGAAACCGAATTCTGCCGGCAGGTGGCAGCTGAGGTGCTGGGCGCCGGCCAGGTGGTCACGGACACTCTGCCTTCAATGGGCGCCGAGGATTTCGCCTACATGCTGCGCGAGAAGCCCGGCTGCTATGTCTGGCTCGGCAACGGGCCGGGCACCGGCGGCTGCACCCTGCACAATCCGCATTACGACTTCAACGACGAAGTGCTCGCTGTCGGCGTCAGCTATTGGGCCGGGCTGGTGCGCCGGGCTTTGCCACTCAAAGGCTGATTACCTTTTCGGCCTCGAGCACCCATGCCGCTAATTCCGGCAGGGTGCCGATGCTGACACCCTCAATCAGCGGCAATTCGGCGATTCCTCGCGCCAGCGCGCAGGTGCGGCAAAGCTTGATGGTGGCGCCGCCGGCGACCAGTCCTTCGATCATCTGCTGCAAACCGCCGCCGGCCTCGGCGCTCGCCTGATTGGGCAAGCCGGTGACGACCGCATCGGACATGAGAAAGACGCGCAAGGTCACCGGCTGGTCGGTTTGACCGATCAACGCGGTTGCAAGGCGCAAGGCGCTCAAACAGCGTTCGCTGCCATAAGGGGCGGCGTGGGCGATGATGAGAATGTTCTGCAAGATGGAACTCCGAAATACGAAGAAGGGGGCAGGCACGATTATCGCCGGCATGATCGTCCGACTTATGCTTTATTGAAAGTAATCCATGCCAAGGGTCGAGACCATGTCCACCCGGATACTGAGTGAGCGCCTGCCGGTTGCCTGCGGTCTATTGGCGGCCGACGGCCGACTCGTCGATTGCAATGCCGCGTTCGCCAGCATTCTGGGATTGGATCGCGAGACCTTGATCACCCGCACCTGGGACGAGGGGCGCCTTGGCGATGCGGCGCAAGCGGCTTTGGCCGAGGGGCGGGCCGAGGTCGAATTGCCTGCCGGGTTCGTGGCTGGCGCTCCGGGAATTGCACTCTCGCTGCATGCCGTTCATTCCGCAGCCGGTCCAAGCCATGTGGTGGCGGTCGCCGAGTCGGCCGCAACCCAAGCCCCACTCCAGGGGGCATCGCCATCTTGCCCATCGCTGCGGCAGGCGCTGGCGGAGACCCTGGCCGAGCAGATTCAACTCCGTGACCGTAATCGCCACCTCGAAGCCATTCTCGAATCGACGCCCGACATGATTTTCATCCACGACCGTGCCGGGCGCCTGGTCGAGGTCAATGACAAGGTGCCCGTGCGCTTCGGCTTCGCCCGCGAGCAGTTACTGACGATGGGGGATTTGACCTCCGTCCTGGGTGGCGAGCCGGATGGGGCTAGACAGCGCCTCGGCGCGGCACTGGAGGGCGAGTCGCAGGATTTCGAGGCGATTGCCCGTGCGGCGGACGGCGAGGAGTTCCCGGTGGAAATCAACCTTCGGGCGCTGCAGGGTGAACTCGGCGCCGTGGTGGCGGCGGTGCGCGACATCGGCCCGCGCAAGCGGGCGGAAGCCGATCTCGCGGCGGCGGAAACGCGCTTCCAGGTGCTGGTGGAACAATCACTGGTCGGCATCTATATCGTCCAGGACGGTCTCGTCTGCTACGCCAATCCCGGGCTGGCGCAAATGTTCGGTTTCGATTCACCGGCCGATGTGATCGGGAAGGTCGCCGCCCTCGACCTGGTGGCGGCGCAGGATCGTGATCGGGTCCTCGAGCAGTTCAAGCGCATTGCCGGCGGCAGCGAAGGTTTGCGCTTCCGCTTCGCCGGCCAGCGGCGGGACAGCGTGCAGCTGCAGGTCGAGATTCACGGGCGCCAGTTCGAATACGGCGGTCGTCCGGCCATCATCGGCGTTCTGGTCGACGTCAGCGAGCGCTGCCGCTTCGAGGACGAACTCGAGCGGCGCGCTTCTTACGACGCCCTCACGTCGCTGCCCAACCGCACCCTGCTCTTCGACCGTCTCGGCCAGGCGATCGCGCACTCCCGGCGGCGCGATGAATTGTTCGCCTTCCTCTTTCTCGATCTCGATGGCTTCAAGGCGGTCAATGATCATGGCGGGCACGAGGCCGGGGACCAGGTGCTACGCATCGTCGCCGAGCGCTTCCGCAACGTGCTGCGCGAATCGGATACCCTGGCCCGCCTGGGCGGAGACGAGTTCGCCGTCATCGCCCCGGAATTGCTCTTTGGCGACGATGTCGAGCCGGTGGCCCAAAAGTTGTGCGACGCCCTCAAATCGCCAATTTCCTTCGCCGGTCGCGATTACACCGTCGGGGTCAGCATCGGCATCGCGCTGTTCCCCGGAGCGGCGGAGGACGCCAACGGCCTCTATCGCGCCGCGGATGCCGCCATGTATGCCGCCAAGGAGCGGTGCCGGGGAAGCTACCGCTTCGCGCCGACCGCGAGATCGTCGCCGGTATTGGTGACTTGATCGGCGGGCAAGCTCGAGGGTGGTTGCGAAGGGCGCCCGCAGCCCTGGCAAATGCCGGTTTCAGGATCGTTCTGGCAAATGCCGATGCAGGGATAGAGTTCTTCGTCGTCCATTTCAAATGATCAAATAGCGCTGGCGCATTTCCTTCGTTTCTTCGACCGCCCGAGCCGCGTCCTCGCGCCGCACCCGAACAAGGAAGGCCACCTGGCGCCGGCGGTCGCGGCCGATGATCTGGCGGAATTCCAGCGACTCGACGCCGATCCCGTCGCCGCTGGTCACGGCACCGGCCCGATCGACCTTGACGCTCAGCGATTCGAGCCGCAAGGCGGTGGCCGGAGCGGCGAGAAAATCGGCGAGCGCATCCACCAATTGGTCCGGTTGAAGCAGATCGGCGATTTGCCGCAGGCGTTCATCCAGTTCATTGAGACGGCGGGTATGGGCGGACAGTCCGGAATCCGCCGAGGATGCGCGCAGGACGTTGATCTGGTCGCGCTCGAGGTCGCGGTCGTCGCGCAAGGCCTGGCGTTCGTCGCGCAGGGTCTTGAGATGCCAGCGGAAGCTTTTCAGCAGACTGTCGAAGCCGGCCCGGCGCAGGCCCTCGCGCGTAGCCTCAAGGCTGGCGCCCGGAGCCGTCACCGTATGGTCGGAGAAATAGAGGTATTCGACCGGAACATCGCCGCGCACCATTTCGCCTTGGAGCGCAACGCCCAGCGTTTTCTTGATTTGGCGGCGGGCGCCGAGCATGGCATAGAAAAATTCCGAGTCCCAGCTCTCGCCGCTCGCCAGATAGTCGCGGACGGCACGGTTCTCGCCCAGGGTGCGGGCGACATCGTCGGCGGTGGCAAAAAAGGCATGCACGATGGGGTCGGAGGCGAAAGATTGGCGGTCGATGTCGATCGGTCCGGGCAGACCGGCGACGAGCTGGTCGCAATAGGCCAAGGCCTGGTCGATCGGTCCGGCGAGCTTGCTTTCAAACCCGGGAGCGCTCTTCATCAGCGGATCAATCACTGTCGCCACCCGCTCGAGCGCCCGCCGCACCTGCGGGCTAGGCGGCGGCGCCGGCTTGAGCCAGCCTGCCAGCGATTGAAAGAATGTCATTGTTTTGTGCGCATTACGTTTTCCGGAATTATGCGCCCGCTTCGAGCAAATGCCTTCCGCATCGGCAAGTCGAAGCTTCGGCGCGCTGCCGGCCGGTCAATGATAATGTAGTGGATGTTCCATTCGCCGAATTGCCATGCCGCTTTCCTTTCCCTTCGTGCAACTGCCCGCCCCGGGTGACCGAATTCAAGTCGCGCCCGGCGTTTTCTGGCTGCGCATGCCGCTGCCCTTTCAGCTCGACCACATCAATCTCTGGCTGCTCGAGGATGGCGATGGCTGGTGCGTCGTCGATACCGGCTTCGCCAACGACGCTACGCGCGCCGCATGGAAAAAAATCCTGGGCGGACTCGATCGGCCGGTCAGTCGGGTGATCGTCACCCACTTTCACCCCGACCACCTCGGTTTGGCGGAATGGTTCCAAAAACGGACGGACGCGATAATCTATATGAGCGCCGGTGAATTTTTGACCGCGCACGTTGTCTGGAATGAAGTAGGTGGGCACGGCGCCCGGTTCATGGTGGAGCAGTTCCGCCGGCACGGTCTGGACAAAGAACGGCTGGCACGCTATGAAACCAGGGGTTCCGGCTATCGCCAGTCGATGTCGGCGTTGCCAGAGCAATACCGGCGTCTGATCGAGGGGAGCGAATTGCGTATCGGCGGCCGTTCATGGCGGACAATTATTGGCTACGGCCATTCCCCGGAGCACGTCGCCCTGCATTGCCCCGAACTGGAGCTTTTCATTTCCGGCGACATGTTGCTGCCAAAGATTTCGACCAATATCAGCGTGATGGCCGCGACGCCCGACGCCGATACACTCGCGGCCTATCTTGCTTCCCTGGACCGTTATGCCCGGGAGCTCCCGGCCACGACGCTGGTGCTGCCCTCGCATGGGCTGCCATTCGTCGGCGTGCAGGCACGAGTGGACGCGCTATATGCGCATCACGCCGAGCGCCTGCGAGCGCTGGAAGGCGCCTGCGCGACTCCACAATCCGCCGCCGGCGTCCTCGGCACCCTATTCCAGCGCGACCTCGATACGCACCAGACCATGTTTGCCATGGGCGAAGCCATTGCCCATCTGAATTTCCTCGAAGCCAAGGGGCGCCTGACCAGGGTGTCGGGTGCCGATGGCGTCGTTCGTTTCGTGCGGCAAGATTCCGCACCATAAAAGGAGTTTCCGTCATGCCGCAAGTCAGCGAGGAAAAAACGAGGATTCCCGATCCCGTCGAGATGGCCAAGACCTATGCCGAGGTGGCGCAGCGCGCTTCGCGGCTGATGACGCAATTCATGGAGAAGAATGCCTGCGCCAAAATGCCCGCGGTGCGGGACGAACTCGGCGTGGCCAAGGCATTCATGGACATGTCGGCGCGCCTGCTCGCCAATCCTTACAGGGTGGCGCAGGCGCAAATGAACATGATGTGGGACTTCTACTCGCTCTGGCAGCGCAGCACCTTGCGCATGATGGGCATGTCCGCGATGGCGCCGGTCGTGGCGCCCATCAAAGGAGACAACCGCTTCCGCGACGCCGCCTGGGAGCAGCATTTCCTCTTCGATTTCATCAAGCAGTCCTACCTCATCACCGCCCGGCACCTGCACGAGACCGTTTCCAACGTCGAGGGCCTGGAAACGCAGACACGGCAGAAGATCGATTTCTTCACCCGCCAGTACATCGACGCCCTGTCGCCTTCCAATTTCGCCTTGACCAACCCCGAGGTTTTCCGCGAAACGCTGAAATCCCATGGCCAAAATCTGATCCGCGGCCTCAACAACCTGCTTCAGGACGTCGAGGCTGGCGACGGCAAGCTACGCATCCGCATGACCGACACGAGCGCCTTTGAAATGGGCAAGAACGTGGCCATGACGCCAGGCAAGGTGGTGTTTCAGAACGAGCTCTTCCAGCTCATCCAGTATTCGCCGACGACGCCGCAGCAACTCAAGCGACCGCTGCTCATCGTCCCGCCCTGGATCAACAAGTACTACATCCTCGACCTGCGTGAAAAGAATTCGATGGTGAAATGGGCAACCGACCAGGGCCACACCACTTTCATCATTTCCTGGGTCAATCCCGACGAGCGCCTGGCGAAGAAGACCTTCGAGGATTACGTCACCGAAGGCGCCCTGACGGCCATCGACCAGGTGGAGCGCGCCAGCGGCGAAAAAGAGGTGGATCTGATCGGCTATTGTCTGGGCGGGACGCTGCTGGCGACGACGCTCGCCTTTATGGCCGCCAAGAAAGACAAGCGCGCCGCTTCGGCCACTTTTCTGACCACACTCATCGATTTTTCGGAACCGGGCGAACTCGGCGTTTTCCTCGATCCGGCCACCGTCGCCCACATCGAGCGGCGCATGCACCGGCGCGGCTATCTCGAAGGCTCCGAAATGGCGGGGACCTTCAACATGATGCGCGCCAACGACCTCATCTGGTCCTTCGTCGTCCATAACTACCTGATGGGACGGGCGCCGTTCCCATTTGACCTGCTGTACTGGAATTCCGACTCCACGCGCATGCCGGCGGCGATGCACAGCTTCTACCTGCGCAACATGTACATGAAGAACGCCTTGCGCGAGCCGGGCGGGATCGAGGTCGCCGGCGTCAAGATCGATATCCGCAGCATCAAGACCCCGTGCTATTTCCTTTCCGCCATCGAGGATCACATCGCCCCCTGGAAAAGCACCTACATGGGCGCCCGGCTGCCTTCCGGCCCTGTCAAGTTCGTGCTGGGCGGTTCAGGCCATATCGCCGGCGTCGTCAATCCGCCGGTTGCCAACAAGTACGGCTATTGGCTGAACGACGCCACCGACGGCAAGCTGCCCGAGAACCCGGAGGATTTCGTCGCCGGCGCCGCCTTCCATGGCGGTTCCTGGTGGACGCATTGGCATGGCTGGGTCACCGGCCTCAAAGGGGCGAACGCCATGGTTCCGGCGCGCGAGCCCGGCGGCGGCGCGCTGAAGGTGATCGAAGATGCGCCCGGCACCTACGTCAAATGCCGCATCGATACGCCCCGTATCAAGGCGGCTTGAGGCGGCTGAGGCAGCTTAAAGGCGTCTAACGGCGCGCTTCAGCGATTGAGCGCGAAGGGCAGGGGAAAGCGCGGCAACTCGATGGCGTCGAGCATGTTCTTGACGATGAGGCCCAGCTCGGTGTCGCCTTCGATGGACAGCTCGCGATTGAAGAAGAGGGTGTCCGGGTCTTCCTGACGGGCAAGAAGTTGCAGGAAGGCGGAGAGATTGGCGCGCAAGGCGAGGTCCGGTGTCTCCATTGCGCCGAAAAGCGGCCGGAAGAGGCCGTCGCGATAAGTGAATCCGGCTTGTCCGCCGCTATCCAGGACCTCGATCAGGAAGCGCCGGCCTTCGAAGGCGGCAAGGCTTTCCTCGGGCAGCAGTTTCATCTTGGCGGCGGCGTTGAGTCCGGCGACCAGCGCCAGCGCGTGCGGCCACTGCGGCAAGCGCGAGCCGATGGCGGCGACCAGCGCCGGCAGCTTGAAACGGGGTACGGTAAAACTCATGTCGGGAGTCCTTCGCTAACGGCCTGGCGGTCGATTCCCGGCCGGCCATGCCAGTAGCCATCGACCAGGCCATTCACATTCCATTCAGCCTTGGTTTCGGCACTCCCGCCGCAGCGGGCCTGATCGAACGCGGCAACGATTTCCGCCGTCTTGTCCGGTTGCGGGCTGATGCGCAGGATGTCGATCCCCAGCGTCCGCAAGGTCGGAACCTCGGCGAGCAGATTGTAACTCTGCGCCGACATGGTCTGGATGCCGTTGATGGTAAGGAAGGGCTGGCCCTCGCGCGTCTTGAGCGGAATGCCTTCCGGGTGCTCGAGGCAACGGAACTGGCAATCGTCCTTGTTCAGCCCGTAGTGGCGGGCGGTGAAGCAGCGTGCCGAGAAGGCTAAGGGCAGTTTGCCGAAGACGAAAAGCTCGGTTTGCACCCCCGCCGGCCGATGCGCGTGGAGGTGTTCGACCAGATGGCGGTCGGCTTCCAGCGGCGGTACCCAGCGTTTGAGGCCGTAACGGGCGTAGGTTTCGAGCGTGGCCTCGTTGTAGATGTTGAGGTGCGGGCCGGCAACGAAGGCGTTGGCATGCATCAGATTGACGGCGCCGAGGTCGTTGGCTTCAATCATGCAGCCGGACTCGTCGATCAGGCGGCGCAGCGCCTTCAAATCGCTTTCCGATTCCAGCAGGGCCTGGGCCGAAACGACGACCTCCTTGCCGGCGTCGGTCAGGCGCTTTGCCAGTTGCACCCAGTCGGCGGTGCGGAGTTGCTGGCGGCGTGAGCACACGACCTCGCCGATGTAGACGATGTCGATGGCAGGGTTGGCGGCGATTTCCTCATAGAACGCCAGAACCACGTCCTTGGGCCAGAAATAGAGCAGCGGGCCGAGCGACAGGCGCGGGATGAATTGCTCACGATTCACGATCATCTCCAGGGGCGGCTATACGCGCCCAGCGTGGCCTGGTTGCCTTCGGAAACCTTGGCGAGCGAGGCCTGCCAGTCGGCCTTCACCTGATAGCGTTCGCCGCCTTCGCGGGCATAGGTGTCGAGCGCCGCGCGCAAAGCCTTAGTCACCTGGGTGACGTAGGCCGGGCTGCGCTGACGCCCTTCGACCTTGATGGCCGAGACGCCGGCACCGATGACCTCCGGCAGGATCTCGAGGACATTGAGGCTGGTCGGCTCTTCCAGCGCATAGTAGGTTTCGCCATTGACCTCGAAG
>JAPUEC010000102.1 GCA_027492775.1 Rhodocyclaceae bacterium | reverse complement strand
CAACTGCCCGGACGTGGTGCAGGCGCTCAACCTCATGGCGAGCGTCAATCCTAAAATCCACAACGTCATGATTGATGGCGCCCTATTCCAAGAGGAAGTGAGCGCTCGCAAGATCATGGCAGTCCCGATAGTTTTCCTCAACGGCGAACCTTTTGGCCAAGGACGGATGGGCGTCGAGGAAATCCTCGCCAAGCTGGATACCGGCGTCGTCGCCCGCGAGGCGGAGAAGATCGCGGCCAAGGCGCCGTTCGACCTGCTCGTCGTCGGCGGCGGGCCGGCCGGTGCCGCCGCTGCCATCTACGCTGCCCGCAAGGGCATTTCCACCGGCGTGGTGGCTGAGCGCTTCGGCGGACAGGTGCTCGATACCATGGCGATCGAGAATTTCATTTCGGTGCAGGAAACCGAGGGGCCGAAGCTGGCGGCGGCGCTGGAGCAGCACGTCAAGAGCTATGAGGTCGACGTCATGAACTTGCAGCGCGCCGAAGCGCTGGTGCCGGGCGAATTGATCGAAATCCGGCTGGCGAGCGGCGCAACCCTGCGCAGTAGGGCGGTCGTCATCGCCACTGGCGCGCGCTGGCGTGAGATGAACGTGCCGGGAGAACGCGAATATCGCGGTCGCGGCGTTGCTTATTGTCCCCATTGCGACGGCCCGCTCTTCAAGGGCAAGCGCGTGGCGGTGATCGGTGGCGGCAATTCCGGCGTCGAGGCGGCGATCGATCTGGCGGGCATCGTCTCCAGGGTCACCTTGCTTGAATTCGGCACGGCCCTGCGGGCAGATGCGGTGCTGCAGAAGAAGTTGTTCAGCCTGAAGAACGTCGAGGTCATCACCCAGGCGCAGACGACCGAGGTCTTGGGCGCATCCGGCAAGGTGAGCGGTCTGGCCTACACCGATCGCAGCACCGGCGAAAGCCACCAACTCGCGCTGGAAGGCATCTTCGTTCAAATCGGGCTGGTGCCGAACACCGACTGGCTGAAGGGGACAGTCGCCTTGTCGCCGCACGGCGAGATCGAAGTGGATGCGCGGGGCCAGACGTCCGTGCCGGGTGTGTTCGCTGCCGGCGATGCGACAACGGTGCCATTCAAGCAGATCGTAATCGCTCTGGGTGAAGGCGCGAAGGCATCGCTCTCAGCCTTCGATTACCTGATTCGCCATAGCTGATTTTGATACGCTAAACGGGGGAGCGCCGGATTATTCTTCCGGCACTTCCTTGCGCGGGCGGGCGGCGAATTCATCCTGCTGCTTCTGATCGAGCTTGCCTTCGCGGTAGCGTTCGGCGACGAAGTGCCGGTCGGAAAGCGTGTCGATGGCCTTGAGGCGCTTGTTCTGTTCCCGCCAATGGCTCTGCCCATCCATCGTGCTGCGCTCGTGCTGGGCGACGGTTTCGCGCTGCTGCGCAATCGCTTCATCGATGCGGCCCATGAAGTCCTGAAAGTTGCGCCAGACCAGCGGCGTCATTCCCGCCTTGGCTGATTCGCGGAAGCGCTGGCTATATTCTTCACGGTATTGCTCGAGGAGCTGGAGGCGGCTTTTGGCGCTTTGTTCGGCGGAGATGAGTTGGCCGAGACGACGGGTTGCTTCATCCGTCCGGGTCTGCATGAGTTCGAGCAGGGGCTGCAATGAAAACGGTTTTGCCATTCTAAAATTCTACTTGGTAAAAGCGCCGCCCGTGGCGCAATACAGCGCTCGCCAGCGTAACTATTGACCGAGGTCAAGCGGCGCTGCGCTTTAAAAAAGATTGAGAAGCGCCTCGGCGCTGGCGGCAAAATCCGCCCGCTCACGAATGCCCTGCTGGAGGTAGGCCTCCATGCGCGGGAAGAGCGCAATCGCCTGATCGAGCACCGGGTCGGAGCCCGGAACGTAAGCGCCGACCGAAATCAGGTCGCGCGAACGTTGATAGCGCGCGAACAACACCTTGAAGCGACGGATGAGATCCAGATGTTCGGCGGAAATTAGGCTCACCATCGCCCGGCTGATCGACTGCTCGATATCGATTGCCGGGTAATGTCCAGCGTCCGCCAATTCCCGCGAGAGCACGATGTGGCCGTCGAGAATGGCGCGCGCCGAGTCGGCGATCGGATCCTGCTGATCGTCCCCTTCCGCCAGTACGGTGTAGAAGGCGGTGATGGAGCCACCGCCCTCCGGCCCGTTGCCGGCGCGTTCCACCAGCTGCGGCAGACGGGCGAAGACCGAAGGCGGATAGCCGCGGGTGGCCGGCGGCTCGCCGATAGCCAGTGCAATTTCCCGCTGCGCCATGGCATAGCGGGTGAGCGAATCCATGATCAGCAGAACATGCTTACCCTGGTCACGAAAATACTCGGCGATGGTCGTGGCGTAGGCCGCACCCTGAAGGCGCATCAGCGGCCCGGTATCGGCGGGCGCGGCGACGACGACGGAGCGCCGGCGGCCTTCCTCGCCCAGAATCTGCTCGATGAATTCCTTCACTTCCCGCCCGCGCTCGCCGATGAGCCCGACGACGATGACCTCGGCTTCGGTGTAGCGCGCCATCATGCCCAGCAGAATGGATTTGCCGACGCCCGAGCCGGCGAACAAGCCCATGCGCTGGCCGCGGCCGACTGCGAGTAGGCCGTTGATGGCGCGAATGCCGACGTCGAGCGGGTGTTCGATGGCGGCCCGGGTCATCGGGTTGATCGGGCGGCTCTGCAAGGGGCGCAGCGCGTTGTCCGTGAGCGACCCCCGGCCATCGAGCGGCCGGCCGACCCCATCCACCACCCGCCCGAGCAGATTTTCGCCAACCGGCACCTGCTTGGCGCGATCGATGAGGCGGCGCTTGTGCGGCGGCGGGCCATCCAGGCGCGGCACCTGGATCGGCGGTTCGACGGCGATCACCTGGGCACCCGGCGCCAAGCCATAAACGTCGTCGGAGGGCATGAGAAACAGCTTTTCGCCGGCAAAGCCGACGACCTCGGCTTCGACGGGTACGCCGCCCGGCGGAACGATGCGGCAGGTGCTGCCAAGTGGCAGCTTTAGCCCCGAGGCTTCCATGACGAGGCCGTTGATTCGCGTCAGGCGGCCGCTTGGCCAGAAAGGATTGACGTTGCCGGCCACCGTTTGGCAATCGATCAGGAACTGGCGCCAGCGGGCACCGTGATCGGGCAAGAAATTCATTCCGCCTCGGGCGGACGGCCACCGATGGATTCGATGATGCGGGCCCAGCGCGTCGCAACAGTGGCGTCGACCTCGCTGGCGCCGGCGCGCACCAGGCAACCGCCGGCCTCGACCGCGCCATCTTCGAGGATGTGCCAGCCGGATTGCGACAGTTGATTGCCAAGTTGCGTGCGCAACAATTCCGCATCCTGCGGATTGAGGTGCAAGGTGATATTGCCGTGGTGCAGCGGCAAGGCGGTGAGCGCCTCGCGAATGACCGCGATGATCGCCTCGGGCTGCGCCTTCAAACTGTTTTGCACCACCTGCCGGGCCACGGCGAGCGAAAGTTCGAGGATGGTATCGGCGACGTCCTGATCCAGTCTGGCGATGGCATCGCTGAAGTTCTTGGCCAGCGCCGACAAGTGTTCCGCCTGCTGCCGCGCCGCAGTCATGCCCTCCTGGTAGCCGGCCTCGCGCCCCGCCTCGAACCCGGCGCGGTAACCATCCTGCTGGGCCTGATTGTGGATGCGTTCGATACCTTCCGCCGTCGGCAGTTTGATCCCGCTGACCGGCTCGCCGCCGGCGGTGGATGGCGGCTTCGCGGCAACGCCGGGGGTCTTCGCTTCGTCGAACGACCCCATTTGCCAGCGCTGGTAAGCGGCGAGTTGCTCCTTCGGGATCACGGCCATGGTGCGCTCCAGAACCTCAGATCATCTGCTCGCCAGCCGCTCCGCCCAGAACGATCTGGCCTTCATCGGCGAGCCGGCGGACGGTCTTGAGGATTTCCTTCTGTTCGGCTTCGACTTCGGAAACGCGGACCGGCCCACGCGCTTCCAAATCCTCGCGCAGCATTTCGGATGCGCGCTGGGACATGTTTTTGAAAATCTTTTCGCGCAACGGTTCCGAGGCGCCCTTCAAGGCCAGCACCAGCGAATCGGACTGCACTTCGCGCAGGATGAGCTGGATGGAACGGTCGTCGATGTCGAGCAGATTTTCGAAAACGAACATCTCATCGAGAATTTTCTGCGCCAGGTCGGGATCGTATTCGCGCACGGCGTCGATCACCGAGGTTTCATTGGCCGTGCCGATGAAGTTGAGGATTTCCGCCACCGCCCGCACGCCGCCCATGGCGGTTTTTTTGATCGCCGCCGAACCCGAGAGCACGCGGGCCAGCGCCTCGTTCAGTTCCATCAGCGCCGCCGGCTGAATGCCTTCGAGCGTCGCGATGCGGAGCACGACGTCGTTGCGCAGGCGCTCGGTGAAGTGGTTGAGAATTTCGCTCGAATGATCGTTTTCGAGGTGCACGAGAATGGTGGCGATGATCTGCGGATGCTCGTTGCGGATCAGGTCGGCAACTGTCGCCGCATCCATCCATTTCAGCCCCTCGATGCCCGCCGTCTCGCCGCCCTGCAGGATGCGCGAAATCAGGTTGGCGGCCTTGTCGTCGCCGAGCGCCTTGTTGAGCACGGTGCGGATGTAATTGTCGGTATCCACGTGCACCGCGGCGTGTTCGCTGACCGTTTTGTGGAAATCGTCCAGCACCGATTCGACCTTGGTGCGGGGCACGGACTTGAGCGCGGCCATGGCGTGCCCGAGTTTCTGCACCTCCCGCGGACCGAGGTGCTTGAGCACTTCGGCGGCATGGTCCTCGCCAAGCGCAATGAGCAGGGTCGCGCTGCGGGCCAGACCGTCGTCGGTGGGATTAGCCGGCATTTGGGCTTATCCAGTCCTTGATGATGTTGGCCACCGCCTTCGGGTCCTGCTGGGCGACATCCTTCGCCCGCTGCATCTTGGCCGTATAGTTGTTCATGACCGCCTGGGTGGCGGGCGATTCTTCGTCATAGATGGCGGCCATTCTGGCGTTGGCCGCCGCTTCCTCGGCGCTCAGGCGTGAGGATTCGATGATCGACTGGATCAACGGCTGAATGATGCGGCGCCAGATGTAGATCACGATCAGCGCCATGCCGATCCAGATGGCGATTTCCTTGATCAGCGAAAGGATGCCGGGATCCTTCCAGATCGGAATGCCGGCATCCACCTTTTCAGTGGCGGTGAAGGCGGAGTTGGCGATCGAAAGCGTATCGCCGCGTTCCTTGTTGAACCCCATGGCCTCGCGCACGAGATCGTTGATCTGCCGCATCTCGGCATCCGCCAGCGGCTTACCCGGCGCCTTGGGGTCCTTGCCGGCTTCGCGCCGGTGATTGACGACCACGGCGGCGGAAAGGCGGCGGATGGTTCCCATCGCCTGCTTGGTGTGGCGGATGGTCTTGTCGATTTCGTAGTTGATGGTCGAATTCTTGGCGGTGCTCACCGGTTGCCCGGCCGCGTTCAAGGGCGCGGTGACGCCGGCTGCTTCGATCCGTCCGGGTTCGCCTGGTCTGGGCGTGGTCGGCGGCGTCACCCCGCCCGCCGTTGCCGCCCCGGGCGTCACCAGCGGCGCGGTGGCAGGTGCCGGCGGCTGGTTGGTCAGGGCGCCGGGAACGCCCCCGGCGCCGGCGTTGACGCTGGCCGTCTCCGAGCTTTGCTGGCTACGGATGCTGGTGGCGCCCGGAACGTTGTTGGGCTTGAAGCTTTCCGCCGTTTGTTCGGTTTGCGAGAAATCGATATCGGCGGCAACCTGGACCTTGTAGTTCTCCGGGCCGAGAATGGGCTTGAGAATTTCGTCAATGCGCTTGATGGTGCTGTCTTCAAGATCGCGAACGTACTTGATCTGGGCGGGATCAAGCCCAGCCTCGGTCAGCTTGCTCTTGAGCTGGGACAGCAGGGCGCCATTCTGATCGATGACGTTCACATTGCCGATCGGCAATTGCGGAACGCTGGCGGCGACGAGGTGCGTGATGCCGGCGACCTGGCCGGGGTCGAGCACGCGGCCGGGATAGAGCGTGAGCAACACCGAGGCGGTGGGTTTTTGCTCTTCGCGCACGAAAACCGAAGGCTTGGGGATGGCGAGGTGCACTCGCGCCGCCTGCACGGCGCCGACGGATTGGATGGTGCGCGCCAATTCGCCTTCAAGGGCACGCTGGTAATTCACCTGCTCGGCAAATTGGCTCAGGCCGAACTTCGGATTGTCCATCAGCTCGAAGCCGATGGCGCCGCCGCGCGGCAGGCCCTGCTGGGCAAGTTTCAGGCGAACTTCATGAACGCGGTTGGAGGGCACCAGGATGGCGCCGCTGGATTCCGAAAATTGATGCGGAATGTTCTGCTGCTCCAGCGCGGCAACGATGGCGCCGCCATCCTTTTCCGACAAGTTGGAGAACAGGACCTTGTAATCAGCCTGCTTGGCCCAGAGGACGCCAGCGACGACGACCGCGACGAGCGCGGCGATGGCGACCAGGAGCGTGAGTTTCTGCTGCGTCGAGAGGCGGCCGAACGCGTCGATCAGGCGGGAAACCTGGGATGCTGGTGGTGCGGCCGGATTGGTGGTTGTCGCCATCGACGGGTGGGCTCAAATCTCTAAAAGGGAAGAATAATCAAGTCGGAAGCGAATTTTCCCGAGAAATATTCTACTATTACCCGGCCTGAATTCATCCTTTCTTTTTTTCATGTCCCACGATCTTCAAGGTCCCGCTGTTGCCGATAGCAAAGCCGCCGAGTTGCAACGCGCCTTCGACGCGTTCAACAAGGTTTCGGCTGACCTGACCAACGCTTACGAAGCCTTGCAGGGACGGGTGGCTTCGTTGACCGAAGAATTGGCGATCGCCAACGGGGAACTGCGTCGACAATATCAGGAGAAGGAGGCGCTGTCCGAACGCCTGGGCTTGCTGCTCGACGCGTTGCCGGCGGGGGTGGTGGTGCTCAATGGCAGCGGCGAGGTTTCGGGCGCCAATCCGATCGCCGCCGAAATGCTCGGCGCCGACATGATCGGGCGGCACTGGGGCGACGTCGTGCGCGACCACCTCGAGCCGACGCTGGCCGTCGGCGAGTGGCTGCTCGGCAACCGGCATCTCTCGGTGGCCGAGAGCGCCCTGGATTCCGCTGGCGGCAAAATCCTGCTGGTCCACGACGTGACGGCCGCCCATCAGATGAAAGCCGATCTCGAGCGCAATCAGCGCCTGGCGGCGATGGGCGAAATGGCGGCGTCCCTGGCGCATCAGTTGCGCACACCGCTTGCCGCGGCCTTGCTTTACACCGCCAACCTCGGGCAGGCGAACATCGCCGAAGAAGCCCGCAACAAGTTCGCCGATAAAGCCACCGCGCAATTGCGGCGTCTGGAAAAGCTGATCCAGGAAGTGCTGCTGTTCGCGCGCGGCGAGAGTATCGGCCGGGACGTCATTCCGGTGGCCGAATTACTTGGCGAAGTGGCGCAAACCGTCGAGCCGCTGATGCGTGAAAACGGCATCGCGTTCGAACTCGAGGACGGCTCCGGCGATGCGGTCCTGGTGGGCGGTCGCAAGGCCTTGGCCGGCGCGCTCGTCAATCTACTGGAGAACGCTTTGCAGGCGACGCCCGCAGGCGGCAAAATTTGCCTCCTTGCCGGCCGGCGCGCAGATTCGATCCGCATTGCGGTGCGCGATACCGGCGCCGGCATCGATGGCGAGCTGACAACCCGTATCTTCGAGCCTTTTTTCACCACCCGGGGTCAGGGAACGGGCCTTGGCCTTGCAATTGCTTTAGGAGTAGCCCGCGCTTATGGCGGCAACATCGAGCTTGACTCGACGCCAGGCGCAGGATCCGAGTTTTCCATGCATTTGCCGCTGCCATCGAACGAGTGACATGACTCAAGCGCGTTTGCCCATCCTGGTGGTCGAAGACGACCCGAATCTGCGCGAAGCCATTTGCGATACGCTGGAGCTTTCCGGCCGGCCGTTCATCGCGGTCGGCGGCGGCGCGGAGGCGCTCGCGGCGCTGGAAAAGCATCCGGTGGCGATCGTACTCTCGGACGTGCGCATGATGCCGATGGATGGCATCACCTTGCTCAAGTCCATCCGCACGAGCTATCCGCATCTGCCGGTGGTGCTGATGACGGCTTACGCCGAAGTCGGCCGAGCCGTTGAAGCCATGCGCGCCGGCGCCTGCGACTTCCTGCTGAAACCCTTCGAGCCCAAGGCCCTGCTGGCGCAGATCGAAAAATACGAATTGCCCGATACCGGCCAGACGGCGGGCGTGGTTGCGATCGATGCGGCGATGGCGAATTTGCTGACCATTGCGGCGCGGGTGGCGCAAACCGATGCTTCGGTGCTGCTCACCGGTGAATCGGGCGTCGGCAAGGAAGTGGTCGCCCGCTTTATCCACCAGCGCTCGGTTAGGCGCGATGGCCCGTTCGTCGCGATCAACTGCGCGGCGATTCCCGAAAGTCTGCTCGAAGCCACGCTCTTCGGCTATGAGAAAGGCGCCTTCACCGGTGCGACCCAGGCCCAGGCGGGCAAGTTCGAGCAGGCGAACGGCGGCACGCTGCTGCTCGACGAAATCACCGAGATGCCGCTGGTCCTCCAGGCCAAGCTCCTGCGGGTCCTGCAGGAACGCGAAGTTGAACGGGTGGGCGGCAAGAAGCCGGTTGCCCTCGATATCCGCATTATTTCGACCTCCAATCGCGATATGGCGGAGGCGGTGACCAAGGGGATATTCCGTGAAGACCTGTTCTATCGGCTGAACGTCTTTCCCGTCGCCATTCCCGCATTGCGCCAACGCCCGAGCGACATCGTTCCACTCGCGTCGCACTTCATCGCCACGCATGGCGCGCGGCTCGGCCGCCGCGGCGTTGCGCTCTCGCGGGCGGCGGAGGCGGCGCTGGTCGCCTATCATTGGCCGGGGAACGTTCGCGAAATGGAGAATGTCGTACAACGGGCGCTGATCCTGGGGGGCGAGGTTATCGAGCCGGAGCACTTGAATATCCTCCCGGCGCAACTCACGCCGGTGGTCTCTGCCGTAAGCGCGGAGGCTCTTGTGCCGGCAATCCAGCCGGTGCTTCCCGTGCTTCAGGAAACGGCGCAAAAGGTCGATAATATGAAAGTGCTTGAACGCGACCACATTTTGCGTACGCTGAATGAAGTGGGCGGGTCGCGTAAGTTGGCGGTCGAGCGCTTGGGCATTTCCGAGCGTACCCTCCGCTACAAGCTGGCGCAGTATCGGGAAGAAGGGTACTTCAGGGAATAGCTTCGGCTGGCCTGCGTCTTGCTTGTAAATCGGCAACGAATTGGAGCGAATATGGACAGCAACGGCATCGAACAAATGTTGGGCGTACTGAGAAGTACGGCGGCGCAAGCGGCGGGCAAGCCGGCGGAAAGCGCAGCGGCGTCTGGCGGTGTCGATTTCGCCCAAGTGTTGCAGGGGTCCATCGAGAAGGTGAATCAGGCCCAGGCGCAGGCGAATCAGATGGCGGAAAAACTTGCCGCCGGCGATCAGACGCAAAACCTGCATGAAGTGATGATCGCCTTGCAAACCGCCAGCGTTTCTTTCCAGGAAATGGTTCAGGCCCGCAACCGGCTGGTCAACGCCTATCAAGACATCATGAACATGCAGGTGTAAGCGCCTGCCCGGCTTAAATTGCCTGCCTGTTGCGCTCGAAACGGTAATGGTCGCTGGGCGCCCCGCCGTTTCTGAAGCTCAATCAAATCCCGAAAGTCTGGCCTTGCGCTCGCGCTCGATGCGCGTGATGTAGCGCTGGATCATGGACAGCCGGTTTCCCGGTAAATTGACGTACTCGCAACCGATGCGCAAGTGATGGGTGCCATTGCGCATGGTGATGTGAAAAGCGTTGCGCACGACCAGATCGACCTGGATGACGCCTTCCTCCGGGATGTCGAGCCGACACCCCTGAAAGGTCTTGCCGACGGGGAAAAGGTGCTCGGCATCGGTCGATGCCGTCAGGCCGACGCCGCCGCCGCTGATATCCACAAGCGGCAGGTTGATGTCGAGCGTCGAGCCATCGTCGCGCCGGGCCTTGATCTGGCAAATGATCGGCGTGCCCTGCGGCGTGTCGAGCCGGAAATACTCGCGGCGCTGCAGGCGCAACATGGTCTTGGGCAGCTTCGCTGCAAACGCCGTATCGCCATTGTGCTGGACGAACTTGACGCCATCGAGCGAGAACTGGATTTTGACCTTGTCCAGATTGGCCGTGCACAGCAGACGGTCGGCTTTTAATGCGCGCTGATTGACCTCGTTGTCGCTGCCACGATCGACGATGACGGTATCGGTTTTGTCATCCACATGCAGCAGCGCGGTGAGAAAGAAAAAACGGCCATGATCGAAGTAAACCGTGGCCATGCAGTTCTTTTTCATCATGGAACGGAGGATGTACAGGATCTCCGTGCGCGAATACAGCATGTATTTGCTGTAAGCGTCCGCTTGTTCCAGCTCGAATGAGAAATGTTGCGGTTCTTCTGTGGAGGCCGCTTGGTCGGATGGCATCTGACTGATGGAAATTAATCTCGGATGAGTGTAGCGCAAAACGCGGCGTTCGTGCCAACCGCGGTTCCGGCGTCAGCCGCCGTTTTCAATGCGGTAGAGCCAAGCCAGAAGTTCGGCGACGGCCAGGTAGAGTTGCGGCGGAATATGCTCGTCGATATCCACTTGCATGAGCAAGGCCACGAGTTCCGGGGATTCGTGGACATAGACGCCATGGTCGTGCGCGCGGGCGATGATTTCTTCGGCGATGAGCCCGCGTCCGCGGGCGACAACGCGCGGTGCGGCATCGGTTTGGCGATAGGCGAGCGCAACCGCCTCGCGCTGGGGATCAGGTGGGGGTTTCGCCATGACTCACCGCCCAGTTGATAAGGGTCAGTCCAGCGGTATCGAGTTGTTGCCTGAGGCCGTTGCCCGCCGCCAGGAGCGTACCGCGGCTGGTCTCAGTGTCGGCGGTGAGGCTGATCTCCACTTCCTTGTCGGAGCGCAGCCGTATCGTGGCGCCGATGCCGCCAAGGTTCGGCAACCGAAGATTGAGCCGGGTTTGCCAGCGTTCCGGCGCATCTTCGCCTCCGGATTGCCGGTGGTCACCCTCTTCGGTGATTTCCCAGTGCATTTGCTGCCCGGGCCAGACTTGGCCTTGCCAGACGTAATTCTGCGTTGCCAGGGCATCGAGTTGCTGTTGAACCAGCGGAGTAAGGTCGGGCGCGACGGGAAAACCGCCGCGCGGCGCCGGCAGATTCTCGGCTATGGGCCCGGCAGTCGTGCTGGCGATGCGTTCGCCGGCGATTTCGGCAGGGTTGGCGCCCGCGGCGGCCGGCGACGGTTGAAGCGTTGCCGCGGCACGCGGTTCAAGCAAAATGGGCGATAACTTCCCCTGCGGTTGCTGCAGGAGGGCTTCCTGCGGCAACTTCCCTTCCGCCCAGCGCGCTTGATGCGCTTCGTAGAACATGCCACTGCGCGTCAGCGCCTCTTTCAACATTGGAACCAGCTCTGCGGCGGAAGCGGGCATGCGGCTTACGACGGGCTGGTTGCCATTGAGCGGCGCCGGCTCCGCCTTCTTTCCTTCCTGGCCGACGCCGCCCAGAAGGTCGCTGATCAGGCGGCCAGCCTGGCTGAGACGGGTGGCGACGGAGGGCGCCCCGGCTTCGCTACCCTCGCCGCGATTGGCGACGAAGGCGAGCGAAACCTTGCCGTCGGTTTCCACGACCTCAAGCTCCAGTGCGTCTCCCGGCTTGGCAGAGAAGGGGAGCGCCAGCGTGACATCGCGTTGCCCCACTACCGCCCGGTAGGCGCCGTTCGGCAAAAGCGCCTGGATTTCGGCCATGAGGCGCTGGCCGGGAACCAGCTCGGAAAGGACATCGGTGAGCTTCGGCGCCGGCGTGACCGATTGCGGCGCCGCCGGCTGTTCCGAGGTGACCAGCCGTAAACGACTGGCGACGTCGGCGGGGATCAAGACGCGCCCCGGTTAAGCGCGGGCATCACCGCCGAATGCCTTGAGAAGGCCGCCGACGTGTTCCATCCAGGGCCTGGCGAGTTCCTCGACGCTTCGATTGCACTCGAGGATGCCTCGAATGGCACGGGCGATTGCCTGAGCTTCGGCCTGCGGCAATGGGGGCAACTTCTCGGGAAGCAGGGCCGACAGCGCCAGGCGCTCCTCTTCCATGGCAAGAAGGGCATCCCAATCTTGGGCGACAGCCGATTCGGCCATGCGCCGCGAAAGCGCCAAAAGCGACTGGTAGGTATCGACCAGGGCCATTCGAATCAGGCCGCGCTTTGCTGTTGCTTCGCCGGCGCAATCTGCGCCCAGGCGTCGCGCAGACCGCTGATCAACTCGATGACCTCCTTGAGCGCCGCCGGTTGGTTTTTCAGGTTGCCCCATAGTAGGCGCTGCGCCATGTAGTCATACAAGGCAGCCAGTCGCTCCGCCAGTTCTCCACCGCTTTCCAGATCGAGGCTGGCCTTGAGGCCATTGGTGATGATGTTGATTGCTTTGGAGATGGCGGCGCCTTTTTCGGCGATTTCGTTATGTTCCATGTGTATCAGTGCCAAAGCGATGGCCTGCTTGGCGCCGTCGAAAAGCAGCAGGACCAGCGCGTGCGGATCGGCGCTGGATACGGAAGTTTCCATATCCACGCTGGCGTAGGCGGCAATGGGGCTGCGGGGTGATCCGAACATGCTGAGGCTCCTTAGCCGCGATAGGCGGATGGAAGTGAAGCAAGCTGCTGGGCCAAGCTCGAACTCGTTTGCTTCATATTGGTGAGTTGCACATCCAGGGCGTTGAACTGCTTGCGGTAGTTTGCTTCAACTTTTTGCAGGTGCAGATTGATGGCATCGCGTCGCTTGCCAATGTCCTTGACCGTCGCTTTTAAGCCGTCGATGCCGCCGGCAACGAGACCGCCCGTCGCAACCATGCCCGAAATCGCGGTTTTAAAGCGTGTGCCAACATCGGAAACCAAAGCAGCAACACCGCTGAAATCGCTGCTGATGGCGCTGTTGAGCTTGGTGGAATCCAGCTTCAGCGTGCCGTCCTGCTGCAGGCTGACGCCGATGTCAGAGAGCCGCTGGAGATTGGCGTTGCTGCCGCCTGAACCGGTAAACAACATGGCGCGCAATTGCGATTGGGCCGAGCGGACGGTGCTGCTTCCGTTCAAGGTCGCGGCGACCTTGGTGTCGGCGTTGTAGGCGGTGAGATTCTTTATCACCCCCATGGCATCGTTGTAGGCCTTGATAAAGCTGTTGATGCTGGTGGTGAGGCTGCTGTTGTTCTTTGCGACGGTCAGGGTGGCCGAGCCGGTGGTGTCCTTCAAGAGATTGATGGTTAGCCCGGAAATGGCCGTCGTGATCGAATTCGTGGCGCTGGTGATGGTGATGCCATTGAGTTTGAAGGAGGCATCGTTCGCCGGCTGCTGATTTATCCAACTGTTGGTGGTGCCGGAAGAATAATCGAAGCTTTCGAAGCCGGCGCTTCCGGTAACGGAAATGGTATTGGCGGCACCGGAGTTCTTGGCGGTCAGGATCAGATTGTCGTTGGTTCCGTCATTGACGATCGATGCCGTGACGCCGGCGCTGGAAGTGTTGATGGCGTCGCGGATGCTGGACAACGTGGCGTTGGCGCCAATGGCAACGGAAACCGCCGTGCCGGTGCCGATCTTGATATCCAGTGTACCCGCGCCTGCCGGAATCGTGAATCCCGACTTGCGCACTTGCTGCGCATGGGCAAGGGTGATTTCGGACAGCGTATATGAGCCGGCGGCAACACTATTTGTGCCGGTAGCCGAGAACAGCGTGGTGTCGCTGGCGGTTGCAGTGGTGGAGGTGTACTTGTCGGCCGCGCTGGTGCCGGTCGGCGGAATCAATCCTTCCGCAGCCGTCTGCAGCGAAGCGAGAGTCGACTTGATGCTGCCGAGCGCCGAAATCTTGGCCTGATAGCTGGCTTCCTTGGCGTTGAGCGCCACCAATGGCTGCTGCTCCGCCGTCATGAGACTGGAGACGAGCGTATTGACGTCCAGCCCGGAGACCAAGCCAGAAACAGTAAGGGATGCCATGTTGCTTCCTTTCGCGGTTCGCGCGCTATCGATCTATCTTACGTTAGCAGCAGGAATCATTCCACCCGCGAGCCGTTGCCTCAGGCTTTTTGTCGCAGCAAAAGACCTTGCAGGCGATCGAGGGCACGGGCGATTTCCAATATTTCTTCGGAAGGTATCTGGCGGATCACTTCCTTGGTCGAACTGTCCATCACCTTGATCACTGTCTTGCCCGTGTCGTCGTCAACGCTGAACTCCAGGTTGTTGGCGATGGGCTGGACAAAATTGCGCACGGCTTGGGTGGCGCTTTCAACTTCCGCGCGTTGCTTTTCCGGGCTGAGTTGCGGGGCGGCAGATTCTGCCGGCGCGGCTTGCGGCGAACTAGCGGATGCGGAAACATTCTTGCTGCTCATCTGTGCGGCGAGCGCCGCTTGTGCCGGTGTTCCGATGGCTTGTATGGTCATTTTGTACTCCTCGGTTCAAACACTGAGGGCGCGGAGGCGTTTCCGCCACCGCGCCCATCAGCTTATGCCACTAAGTTCGGCTTAGCCGCGCAGCAGCGACAGCACGTTCTGCGGTAGGGCGTTGGCCTGTCCCAGCATTGCGATACCAGACTGTTGCAGGATCTGGGCGCGGGTCAGTTGGGCAGTTTCCGCCGCGAAGTCGGCATCCTGGATGCGGCTACGGGAGGCCGTGAGGTTTTCCGTCGTCGCTTGCAGGTTGGAGATGGTCGACTCGAAGCGGTTCTGAATGGCGCCAAAGGTCGAACGCAAGGTGCTGACTGCGGTCAGGGCGGAATCGATGCGGTTGATCGTATCGTTTGCCGCGGTCACGGTCTTGACATTGGCTGAAGCCAGGGTCGTCGTGTCCTTGGCAATGGTCGTCGTTGCGCCTGCGAAGCCCATGATCGCGCCATCACCGGTGATCACGATGTTTTCGTTAGCCGTCAAGGTCAGCGTACCGCCATTGACTGCTGCGGCTACCGCGCTGTTGCTGGTGGCATTGGCAACCGTGCTGATCTGGCCGTCACGATACACCACGCCATTGACCGTGCTCGAACCGCCCGCGCCGGCCGTAATGGCGGCGGTGGTGTCGCCAGCGAGCGTTTCGCCGATCGCGATGTCGCGGCCATCGGCTGCGCTGAGGCGCAAGTTGGTGCCGGCCAGCGATGCGGTGACGCCAGTGGTCGATTGGTAGGAATTGATCGCGTCGGTGATTTGTTGCTTGGTCAGCACGCCATTCGCCGCTTGATTGTACGAGGCAAAAATGTCCTGGCCGTTGATGCGCAGGCTGTAGGTGTCGCCGGCGGACGTGCCTGTCGTATCCGCGATGACGAATTCGACGTTGTTGGTTGCAGAAACCGACAGGCCGGAAACGTTGGCGTTGTTGATGGCGGCTGCCTTGGAGTAAGCGCTGCCGATCGACTGACCTGCTGCGGTGCCGGCGACGGAGGCGCCGATGGTGACGGCAGAGCCGGTACCGACGGTGATGGTGCCAGAACCAGTCAAAGCCGCTACCGTGACTTCGGCAGTGGAGGTGCCGGTCGCGATTTGGCCGATGGCGGAAGTGCGCATGCTGGTGGCGAGACCGACGCTGATGGTTTCGCCGACGTTGGCGCCAACCTGGAAGGAGGCGTTACCGAAGGTGCCATCAAGAATCTTCTGGCCGTTGAACGAAGTTTGCGTGGCCGTACGGTCGATTTCAGCGATACGCTGTTGAACTTCGAGGTCCAGGGCGGCCCGGTCGGAAGCGCTGTTCGTGGCGTTGGCGGACTGAACGGCCAATTCACGGATACGCTGCAGGTTGTTCGTCATTTCAGCCAGGGCGCCTTCACCGGTCTGCGCCAGGGAGATACCGTCGTTGGCGTTGCGGGTGGCTTGATTCAAACCGCGAATCTGGGTGGTGAAACGCTCGGAAATGGCCAAGCCCGCGGCGTCGTCCT
>JAPUEC010000101.1 GCA_027492775.1 Rhodocyclaceae bacterium | reverse complement strand
CCTTGTAGCGCCACTCATCCACCGCGCCCATGAGCGCGTATTTGGCGCCCTGCTGGCGTGCCCAGGCCAAGGCATCCTCCTGCGCCTTGCGGTCGTTGGCCTCGAACAGCGCCTCCTGGGTCAGCGCTGCGGGATAGCGGCGCAGCTTGGCGATGCCCGCCGCGCGCAGCAGCGCTTCGGCGATGGCTTCGGCGCGCTGGCCGGCAAGTGGCGTCTCGGTGTGGTTGGCGAAGGGCAGCAGCGCCCATTGCGCCTTGGCATCGACCTCCGGCGCCGCCGAACGGTCGAGCGTCGAACATCCGGCGGCGGCCAGCAGCATCAGGACGGCAAGAATGTTGCGTAGTGTTCTCATGGTGATCACTCCTCTCGGTTTTTTCTAATAATGTAATCGATAGCTGAAGCCGAATTGACGTGTCAGACCGCCGGTGTCGCGAGTTCCGCCCTTGGAGAGACTCCAGCCGAGGCGAAGATGGTCGGCGCCGAGGACGCTGCCGGCGACGCCCGCAAACAGCTCGTAGCCATTGCCGAGCGTGCTGTGCCAGGTGCGCGCGACCGAGCCATAGGGCCGCCAGGCGCGGGTGTAATCGCGCTCGAAACGGGTGTCGGTCGACAGCCGGATGCCGTAGAAGCGGTAGTTTTCCGGGATGAAGATATTGGCCATGAATTGCGTCGCCGGGTCGAAGTCGGTGGGCATGAGGGGCAGCAGGCTGGCGTTGTTGACCTCGCCGCGGCGCTCGTAGCGATGCATGGACCAGAAGGTGCTGGCTTCGAGGTCGCGGCCGCCGAGCAGCAGCGCATGCCGCCATTCCAACTGGAGGTGGCGCCCGTGGCCGAGGCCAATGCCGGTTTGCGTCCAATAGCGTTCGCCGGCGTACTCGATGCCGAGCCCGTCGCGCTGGGTCGGGCGGTAACTCGCGCCCAGGGTGAAGCGGTCGCGCATGCCGCCCAGCCGCAGTGCGCTCGAATCGCTGGCCGGCAGGTGACGGGCGAGCAGGGTAGTGAATGAGAGACGGTTGTCGATGCGCTGCTCATGTTCCAGCCACAAAGGCGTGTAGTCGGCAAAGCTGTCGCGCGATTCGGCGCCCATTCTGGTGACGCCGTCGGGGTGCCGCCAGGTCAGCAAGGCGGTGCGGAAGCGTTCGTCCGGCGCCGTGCGGATGGCGGTGCTACCGGTGGTTTTTTTGCGCGCGATGTCGCCCAGCGCGAGGTCGAGTTCGAGGCGCGGCGTCAGGGCGAGATGCAAGCGCGCCGCTTTCTCGTCTTCCTCGATGCCGCCGAGATTGCGCCGCTCCGCTTGGACGCCGGCATGGTGGCTGTGAGCGAGCAGGGTTTCGGTCAGTTGCAAATGGAGGTCATCGTCGGCGGGCTGGTCGCTCTGCGCCTCGAAAGCAACGGTTTGGGCGAGACGCAGGTCGTCGATCCGGCGGGCGGCGCTGACGCGGTCGTGGCGCGCGAGCGCTTCGCCGTGCCGTTCGAGCAGACGGCCGGCCAATGCGCGGTCGTCCTCCGCCAGAGCGACGCTGATCTCCGCCCAGATCGGACGCGATGCGCTGCGGGCGAAGCGCTGCCAGAGCCAGCCGCGCTCGGCCGCGGTTTCGCCGGCGTTTTGCAGCCAGGCGGTGGCGACGATGGCGGCGTTCTCCGAAAGTTTGCCGCGCTCGTCCCGGTCGAGGCGGAGCAGCTCACGCAGGATGGCGTGGGCGGGATCGCCGGGGCGTTGGGCGATCACCAGCCGCGCCCGGGCGACGCGGCGCATTTCTTCGTTTTCCTCCGCCGTCAGCCATTGGCGTGCCGGCGTCTTGCGTCCGACTTCGGCCAGCAGGCTTTGGCGCAGCCGCCAGGCGCGGTCCGTTTCGCCATTTTGTTCAAGGGCGTCGGCGTAGTTCATGAGCCAGAGAAAGTCTTCGCGGCGCGCCTTCAATTGCGGGGTCAGGTAGCGCTTGAGGGCGATTTCGGGGAGCGAAAGCGCGAGATAGCCGGCGGCGAGCGCGTCATGCAGGCGCAAGTCTCCCCGCCAGGAATTCTCCCAGCGGTCGAGCGCCCGGCGCACGGCGGCGCCTTCGCCGCTGTCGACCATCAGCCAGAACAGGGCCTGCTGGGATTCCAGATCGCCGGGCGAGATGGTCAGCGCTTGTTCGAGATCGCGCCGGGCCAGCGCCACGGCGCCGCGAGAGCGCTGGTAGCTGGCGGCCAGGCGCAGGAAATCCGGCTGGGTGCGCAGCACCGCGAACCGCGCCGGGTCGATTTCACCCAGGAGTTTGCCCATTTCGGCAAAGGCCGAGACGGTGGCGTAGGCAGTGAGCGCTTGCACCATCCGCGCCGGCGTGCCGAAACGGCGCCAGGCCGCCGCCGCAATTTTGCCCGCCTCGCGCGGATAGCGGTCGAGCAGCAAGGCATAAGCGGCCTCGAAGTCGCTTTCCAGCGCTTCCGGCCCGACGATGGCGCGGCGGTAGGCCGCGACCGCTTCTTCCTGGCGGTCCTGGTCGCGGGCGATTTGCGCGCTCAGGCGCCAGAAGGTGGTGTCGCCGTCGCCGGCCAGGGGCGCGGCGCGCTGCAACAGCGCCAGCGCCTCGTTGGGCTTTTCGTCGAGCAAAAGCAGGGTGGCGACCCGCATCGCTACCGCGACGTCGAGGCCGCCGGCGTCGACGAACCGGCGCCACAGGGTGAGCGCGCGCCGGTCGTCGCCCTGGCGCTCGGCGATCTCGGCCATCTCGCGCAAAATCCAGCGGCTGGTGGAATCGATGCGCTGTCGGGCGAGGAAGGCCAGCGCCCCGGCGGGATCGCCGAGGCGCTCATAGGTCGCGGCAATCTCACGGATTAGCGCCGGGTCGCCGGGCCGCTGTTCCAACTTATGCAACAGGGCGTCGCGCAGCGCCGCTTCGTCGAAGAGTCCGGGCGCGAGCCGCAACACCGCCTGCCAGGCGTCTTCGCTGCCGGTGGCGCGGGCCAGATAGCGCCAGTTCTCCAGCGCGGTGCGTGGTCGGCCGCTCCACTCCGAGACCTTGGCCAGCCGCTCGCGCCAGACGAGATTGTCCGGTGCCTGGCGGACGGCGGAGGCGGCGACCTTCCAGGCATCGTCGAGCTTCTTGTTGTCGAGAAAGGCCTCGAATCCGAGGGTGTAGATGCGGTCGTTGAACGGCAGCTCGGGGCCGCCGTGCAGCGTTTCATCCTTGAGTGCCGCCCGCTGGGGCCGGGCGCCGAAATGGGCGAGCATCTGCTGCGCTTGCCGCCATTGTTCGAGCAGGCTGAGACGCAGGAGGTGGCGGGCGTATTTGTCGGCCAGATCAGGGCGGCGGGCGGCGCGGGCGGTCTGGACGGTGGCGATGAGCGCCTGGGTGTCGCCCGCGAGACGCGGCGAACGACTGAGGTAGGTGTCGGCCGCAACCGCCGCTTCCCCGATGCGTTCGCCGGCCGCGAGGCTCTTCAGCGCCTCCAGGAACAAACCGCGTTCCGTCTCCAGCGTGGCGGCGCGGCCGGCGGCGACCAAGAAAAGATTGGCGGATGCGCCGAATTCTCCCTGAGCGAGCGCTTCCTTCGCCGCTTCGCGATACCAGGCATCGCCCCGTTCAGGGTCGCTGCGCGCGAGGCGCTCGAAAATGGAGCGGCTGAGCGCGGTGTCGCCCAGTGCCATGGCGCCTCGGGCGATCTGCGCCAGCTGTCCGGATGGCGGGTCGGTGTCGATCATCTGGGTCAGCCGCTGGCGCAGGTCGGCGCGCAGGGCGTCGCGCGCTTTGCCGGGCGGCAAGGTCGCCAGCCGCTGCACCTCGGACTGCCAGAGCAGCCAGACCGCTTCGCGCCGAAGCTCGGGATCGGACGAAGCGAGCGCCGGCGCCACCGTCTGCCGGACCTGCGCGAAGTCGCCACTCTGGGTTTGGCTCCGCGCCAGCATGAGCCGCAGGTGGGGGTTGCCGGGGTCGGTCCGGAGCAGGGTGGTGAGATAGGCGGTGGTCAAGGCTCCGGACGGCGCCCGCGTCACCCGCCGCACCAGGTCCCCGTGCGGGTAGATGGCGACCAAGGTAACAAGCACCATTCCGGCGAGCAGGACGATCAGCCACCACGGCGCCAGCCGGGGCCGATCAACCGTGAGGGCAGCGAGCCTGGATCGCAGCAGCAGCATGGTCTAGCCGGAAATATGCGATGCCTTCCGCCTGACGGAAGGCTTTCAAGGGCTTGCCGTCGGCGCTGACGATGCAGCGGCCGACATTGGCGAGGGCGAATTCGAGGGCCTGGTTGCCGCGCAGTTCGAAACGCAAACCTTCCGCGCCGCTTTGCCAGCCGCTCAGCCGGGCATTCGCCTGGCGCAGATAGGGCTGGGTCGGCGCCTGCGCCGAGAAGGCGATGCGCGCCGAGGTTCCGGCGAGATGGAGGTAATTTCCCTCGGCGCCGTTGATGAACCCCGCGAGCCCCCTCGATGCGCCCGGGTCCGGGTTGCCCAGCGTCACCGGCGCCCTTACGGTGCGCAGTTCGCCCGAGGTGCGTACCAGCCATTGGTTGCCCGAGCGGGCGACCACCATGTCGTAGAAATCGAGCACCTTGCGGATGTATTCGCTCGGGTAAACCGGATGCACCGGCCGGGCCAGCGCCCAATCGTAAACCTCGTGCAGGGCGTCGAGCGAGGCGCGCTTGCTGGCGGAGTAGCTGTGGTAATAGATGCCAATCGGCTTGAGACGACGCGGCGCCTCGGTCATCTCGAAGGTCTCGATGGCGCGCCGGTAGCCGTAGAAGGGGCCGCGCCAGAGATTGGTATAGAGATTTTCGTTGGTCATCGGCGCATAGATCTGTCGGTAGGCGCCCTTCTGGATGCCGAGCGGCTGGACGCCCGTGAGCGAGGGGGCGCTCTTGGTGATGAAAGTGTCGCCGCCGTTGAGGTTGAGCAGTTGCGCTTCGTCGGCGATGCGCAGCGCTTCGATGCCGGGCGCCGTATCGCCGCTCCAGAGCAGCAGTCGTGCCGGCTTGCCGGGCGGCGCCAGGCGGTTGCGGATGTAATCGATGGAGCCGACGATCTCGCGCCGCAGATCCAGCTTGTAGCCGGGGAGTGCGAGGTGGTAGGCCTCGTCGGCGTCGGAGGATTTGAAAATGCCGTGTTTTACCGTGCTGTCCCAGCGGAAGGGGTGGGAGAATGTATGGCTGGCGATCTCGACATGCGGCAGGGCGAAGATGCGCCGGGCGACATCTTCCATTTCGGCGGCATCCTTGGGATAGAGCCCGTGCGGCGCGATTTCGCCTTCGATCACCGACATGGCGTGCGGAATGGGATAGCGCTTGAGCACCTCGTCGAGCAGGACGCGGCCGGCGAGCGGCGAGCCGGGGAACTCGCCGCGCGAGGGAAAGCCATCGCCGTCGATGTGCGCCAGCAGCAGGCGCCGGCCGTTCTCGGTGGTGACGTCCGGCACCGGCATGGCCGGCAGGTCGAGCGCGCCGGCAAGGAAAGCAAAGGGGTCGAACAGCCAGCGGGCCTGTTCGGTGCCGGGAATTTCGCGCAGCACAAAAGGATTGAGGGCAAATCCACCCCAAGGCATCAAGGCGGCGGCGACGTGGCGGCCGCCCTTGGCGTCGCTGACTTCGACCAGCGGCGTTCCGGCGCCGGTGAGGCGCAGCGGTAGCAGCGATTGCCGATCCGGCGTGAGCGATGATTCGAAGCCGAACATGGGGTCGTGCTTACTGACGGTGGCCGATCCTGTCACCGGAACATTCTGCGTCGCCAATCCCATGCGGCGCATGGTTGCGGCATCGAGCGGAATGCCGAATTGGCCGAGGAAAACGATGCGAACGCCTTCATCCATCCGCCGCCGCAGCCAATCCGTCAGTGCCTTGGGCTTTTGCGGCGGGCCTGGCAGCCAGAGCACGACTCCGGCCGCCAGGCCTGCGAACGTCCGTTCGGGCAGCGGCGTGTTAACGTCGTAATACTCGCCGACGTAACCGAGATGGTTGATCGGCATTTCGGTGTAACGGTGGATATTCGTGTAGTTGAGTGCCGGCGCTTCCCGGCCATCGTAGAGCATCAGAACCTTGCGCGGCATGACCTCTACCGCGCCGATGCCGAGCGTCTCCAGCGCGCCGTCGCTTACCCAGGGGACGATGCCGAGCGCCTTGATGCGCTCCGCGGTGACGCGGGTGAGCTTGCGGTCGGTCGGCGCCACGTAGTCGATGGCCAGCACCGGAATGCCGTATTCGTCGCGCACCTTGCGCAGCTGCCCGAGCAGCCAATCGCGGTCGGCGGCGGGCACCTCGACATAGCGCCGGTTGGCGGCATCCCAGCCCTGGAAAAGCGATTCGGCGGCAACCATGGCGATCTTGCCGCGCACCGCCGGCACGACTTCGAAGCCGCGATTGAGGATGAGGCGGATGCCCGGAAAACGCCGGTGGAGCGTCTCGATCACAGTCACCAGGCCTTTTTGCTGTGCCGCTTCGTCGAAGTTCTTGGCCAGACGGTAGGAGTCGAGGGTGTCGAGAAAGAAGCCGCGATAGCCCTTTTCCCAGAGCGGTGCGACCATGCGCTCCGCGACGAAATCAGGCCAATTTGGATTGGAAAGATCCATCACCACAGAACCCCAGGCGGGATTCTCGGCGAGTTTGGCGGCGGGCGGAATGTCGCGGAACCAGGGGCGGCTGGGATTGGCCTCGCCGATGGCGACGTAGGCGAAGAGGTCGCTTTCGGGGTGGCGGTAGCGGCGGGGATCGACGCCGTGATCCGGCTCGACGACGACGATGTCGAAGGCCTTGAGTTCGGCCAGCGGCGCGTCCTTGCCGTAGAAAAGCGCGACCGAGGGCGTCGCATCGCTCAATGCCGCCCACCCAACGACAAAAAAAACCGCAAGCAGACGCACTATTTTGATTTTTTTTCGGATAAGCATTTCGGGATGCGTCCTCGGCGGCCAGGATTCACGGCCATTTCAACTCCCATTAGAGATTGATTATACCGCCCTTACTTACGCCGAAAGCGATAGTGTTGTTTCCGCCGACGGCCGGGCCGGAATTGCCGAATGAAACCGGCCTGAAAAATACCGGGTTTCGACCAAGCGCTTTGGTGATCACGCTGTTGCGGCGACCGAGTCGCTGCAACATGGCCTTGATGCCGTGCACCGCCGGCCGGATGCGGGCCTTGTTGTCGATCAGGGCGAAGCGGACGTAGTCTCGTTGCAAATCACGTCGAGCGCCCGAACTGGCGAAGAACTGCCCAGGCATAACTGTCCCCCAACGTCAGTGGAGGTCTTATGGTGGCAGCATGTGCATTGGCATTACAATCCCTCGATTAGCCGATAACCATTCGATTCCATGTCCAAAAAACCCCTCGTACTTGTTTCCGCCATCGCCGTGTCGATTGCGGTCGCCGCTGCCGTGATGGTTTTTCTCTCCGGTAAGCGCGAAGCGCCTCCCCCGCCGGCAGAAGAGCAAGTGCGACCGCAGGGCATGGATGTCAGCCCGCTGATTGCCAGCCTGGGTGAAGTGGTGGCGGCCCAACGCAAGATCATCGTGCTTCTCGCGGAGGAGAAAGCGCTTTCCGCCAATGAGCGGGAGGCGGTAAACCAGGTAGGTCACAGCCTGTTCCACGATAACCGGGCGCGGGTGGCCAAACTTGAGGAAAGCCTCGACGCGCTGACGGCTTCCCCAAATCCCTTGCGTTTGGAGGCGCTCGATGCGGTGCTGACCCACATCGAATCGGCACCCAATCTCTACGATGCCGACCGGCTGGCTTTTCGCGAAGTACTGCGCACCTTGCAGGCGGACATTGCCCGGGACAGTTCGCTGCCCGCCATCAAGATGCACAAGCGTATCGCCGAAAATCTCGATGCCCTGGCCGAGATCGAGCGCAACTACGAAAAGGAAATGAAGCAGATTTTCGGGCGCTTCGAACAGCGTGCCATTGAACTCAAGCGCGAACGCTGGGAAGACTACGTGGCGAATTTGAAGAAAATCTACTCCCGCGAGCAGATTCTTAAGGATTACGGCGTGGTTGTTCCTTACGCACCCGCCAAGGGCGAGGGAAAGGCCAAAAAGTCCGTCGCGGAGGACGAGGAAATTTACGGCCGTTCGCTGCCGCCCAAAACCGTCGTCCTCACCTTCGATGATGGACCGCATAGTCTCTACAGCGATGAAATTGCCGCAATTCTCAAGCAATACGGCGTTCCGGCGATTTTCTTCAACGTCGGCAACAACCTCGGCAAACTCGATGCCGAAGGCCATCCCAAGCTTTCCTCTCGTGCTGAAGTCGCGCGGCGGCTCAAGGCAGCCGGGCATGTTCTGGCGAACCACAGTTTCACCCATGCGCAGCTTTCCAAGCAGAAGGGCGAGGCGCTGAAAGCCGAAATCCTCAATACCGACACCTTGCTCAAGGCCGTCGATGGCGGGCGCTCGCCGCTGTTCCGGTTCCCTTACGGAGCGCGCAATGAGGAGGGCATGGAAGCCCTGGCCAAAGCCCAACTGAAATCGGTGATGTGGAACATCGATTCGCTCGACTGGGCCGATCCGGTGCCCACCTCCATTGCCGACCGTGTGCTGAAAACGGTCGACAAGGAAGGCCGGGGCATTATCCTTTTCCACGACATCCATGAACGCACGGTCAAGGCGCTGCCCGCCGTGCTCGACCGACTGGTGGCCGATGGCTATCAATTCGCGACCTGGGACGGCAGCGCCTTCCGCGTGGTCAAGGCCGGCGCAGCACCGCCGGACAAATCCACAGTTGCCTCGGCGGTGGCCGGTTACGGCGACTCCTGGGCCGTGGTCATCGGCATCGATGACTACGCCAAGTGGCCGAAGCTTCAGTATGCGGTGAAGGATGCGCAGGCGGTGCGTCAGACGCTGATCGAAAAATTCGGCTTCAGTCCCGAGCGCGTCTTCACGCTGCAAAACGGCGAAGCCACGCGCAACGCCATTCTCTCGGTATTCCACGACCGCATCGGCCACGGCGGGGTCAAGAAGAACGACCGTATTTTCGTGTACTTCGCCGGCCACGGCGCCACCCGCAAGCTGAGTTCGGGGCGAGATCTCGGCTATATCGTTCCGGTCGATTCCGATGCCAACCAGTTCGCCACCGACGCCATCCCCATGACGGAGATCCAGAATATCGCCGAAAGCCTCACCGCCAAACACGTGCTGTTCGTCATGGATGCCTGCTATAGCGGGCTGGGCCTCACGCGCGGCGCTGGCTCCGGCAATTTTCTGCGCGAGAATGCCCGCCGCGTCGGCCGCCAGATGCTCACTGCCGGCGGCGCTGACCAGATGGTGGCGGACGGCGGGCCAAATGGACACTCCATTTTCACCTGGACCCTGCTGCAAGGTCTGGCCGGCAAAGCCGACCTCAACGGCGATGGTCTGGTGACGGCCACCGAATTGGCCGCCTATGTCGCTCCAGCGGTTTCCGCCGTTTCGCGCCAGACACCGGCTTTCGGCAGCCTGCCCGGATCGGAGGGTGGCGATTTCATTTTCGAGCTGGCCGGCGAAACCGAATTCCTCGGCGCCCAAACCGGGCAGCTTTCCGGCGAGGCCATTGCCTTCAACAGCAAGCTCGACGCCGCGCGTCCGGCCGTTCCCCAGCCGCTTCCCGCCGCAAGCGGCAAGCCGGTGGCCATGCCGCAAGCGGTCGTCGTCAAGGATCTTCAGGGCGGCGAACAGAAAATCGTCACCCCGGCACCGATCCCGCTTTCCAACCGCCAACTGGCGCAGCGGGCTAATGACCGTGGCTTGCAGCTTTATCGCGAAAAACAATACGCCGCCGCCGAGGCGCAATTCACCGAGGCGCTCAAACTCCGGCCCGACTTTGCGCTGGCCGCGAACAACCTCGGCTTCGTCTATTACAAGCAGGAAAAATACAAGGAAGCGGCACGCTGGTTCGAAAACACCTTGCGCATGGACCCTTCCCGCGCCATCGCCCATCTCAACCTGGGGGACGCTTGCAGCCGCTCCGGCGAGTCCGAGAAAGGCAAAAAGGCCTATCGCACCTACCTCGAACTCGCGCCCAACGGCTCAGGAGCCGCCTACGCCAAGCAGCAATTGGAAAAGCTCTAACCATGTCCGCCCGCATCCTGATCGTCGAAGATGAACCGGCCATCGCGGAAACCTTGTCCTACGCTTTGGCGGCCGAAGGGTTCGAGGTGGTGTGGCAGGCGACCGGCGAGTCTGCTTTAGCGGCGCTGGAAAAGGGCAACTTCGATTTGGCGCTGCTCGATGTCGGCTTGCCGGACATCAACGGCTTTGAACTCTTCCGCCGTATCGAGAGAAGCTGGTCTCTGCCGGTGATCTTCCTCACCGCCCGCAGCGAGGAAATTGACCGCGTCGTCGGCCTCGAACTCGGTGCCGATGACTACATCAGCAAGCCTTTCAGCCTGCGTGAAGTGTGCGCGCGGGTGCGAACCGTATTGCGGCGTGCCGGTCATCCGCAATCCGGCGGCGTAGTAAGTGCTGCCGCTGTGGCGCCCGCACAGCGTCTGGCCTTCCTGATTAACGACGAGCGCAAGTCCATCGCTTACCGTGGCCGCTCCCTGGAGTTGTCGCGCACCGAATATCACCTGCTCAAGGTGCTCGTCGAGCGGCCCGGCCGAGTTTTTTCCCGTGAAGAATTGATGGCGCGGGCTTGGGAGCATCCGGAAGTGAGTCTCGACCGCACCGTCGATGCCCATATCAAGCAGTTGCGGGCCAAGTTGCGAGCGATTGCGCCTGACGGCGACCCGATCCAGACCCACCGCGGCATGGGCTATTCGCTCAAAGAGCACCCGTGAGCCGGCGCAACCGGATATTCCTCGGCGTTCTTGCCCTCTTCGCTCTTGGCGTCGGCGTCCTTCTCTACGGCGTCACCACCGACCTGGATACCCGCTATCGCGAATCGGCCGAGGAATCGCTGGTGGATACGGCCCACCTGCTTTCCGCTTTCATCGAAACCGACATGCGCAGCGGGAAAATCGATCCGGCCCGCTTGCGCACCGCCTTCCGCGACGCCTATTCGCGGCGTTTCAAGGCGCACATCTACGGCATTACCAAGGGCCGGGTTGAGTTGCGTGCCTATGTCGTCGATGCCAACGGCATGGTCATTTACGACTCGCTGGGAAAATCGGAGGGCCAGGATTTCCGTGGCTGGCGCGATGTGCGGCTGGCATTGGCCGGCGAATACGGTGCCCGGACCACGCCTGATAACCCGGAAGATCCCGAAACCGCAGTGATGTATGTTACCGCGCCCATCTACGATCTTGAAGGCGTGGTCGGCGCGGTCAGCGTCGGCAAGTCGGTCGCCGCCAACAGCGAGCGCGTTGCCACCGCGCGGCAGAAGCTGCTGTCGGTCGGGCTCATCACCCTGGCGGCGTTTGTCGTCCTGTTGATCGTGGTTTCGGTTTGGCTGGTGCGCCCCTTCGGCTTCATCGGCGACCTCATGCGGCTCCTTCGCCAGGAGGGCATGTGTCAACCGCGGCGGCTTATGCGACGCATTTTTGCCCTCGTGAGCGCCGCCTTCATCGATATGCGCGATGCGCTGGCCGGCCGCAGCTACACCGAACAATACGTCCAGGCGCTGACCCACGAAATCAAAAGCCCGTTGGCAGCCATCCGTGCCGCCGCGGAATTGCTGCGCGGACCGATCCCCAATGCGCAGCGCGAACGCTTCTCCGCCAGCATCGACGAACAGGTGTTGCGTTTGCAGGATCTCGCCGACCGGCTGCTGGAACTGGCCAGCCTGGAAAAGCGCCGGACGCTCGATGAAGTCAGGGCCGTCAACTTGGCGGCCTTGGTGGCGGAAGCAGTGGCTGCATTGCAAGTTTCAGCCGACGCCAAAAACCTGAAAATTGGCATCGAGGTGGACGAGGGCCTGGCCATCGAAGGCGAGCTCTTCCTGCTTCAGCGTGCGCTGGTCAACCTGCTGGCCAATGCCATCGATTTTTCCCCGGCGGGGTCTTCGATCGAAATCTCCACCCGGGTCATTCACCATCATGTCGAACTTTGCGTGCGAGACCACGGCGCGGGCCTCCCCGACTATGCGCTCGACCGTGCCTTCGAAAAATTCTACTCACTGCGCCGCCCGGATTCGGGGCGCAAGAGTACCGGTCTGGGGCTGCCCTTCGTGCGCGAAATTGCACATTTGCATGGCGGCAACGCCTACATCGCCAATCATCCCCAAGGGGGTGCCGAAGCGACACTGTCCTTGCCGCTTCCTCCCGACAAGCGCTGATTTCACCCAATCTTCACATTCATTTCGGCTAGATTTCATCGCCGCTTCGAACACCAGAGCGATTCTCCGCAGCAACGCGCCAACTGGCGCGCCCGCTGTTCAACTGCAAGGAGATCGCTATGTCCTGGTTTCGAAAACTGGCTGCCGCATTGGGTGTCGCAGCCACGCTGAGCGCCCCCGCCGCCCAGGCTCAAGAGAGTGCGCCCGATAAGACCCTCGCCCCGTATTTCTTCATTGGTAACGGCGACCCCGCGGTCGACCGTTTGCCGCTCAAATCCACCGAAGTCGAGGTCAAGGTCGCGGGCGTCATCGCCGACGTCAAAGTCACCCAGCACTATAAGAATGAAGGAACGCGCCCGATCGAGGCGCGTTACGTTTTTCCCGCTTCAACGCGGGCGGCGGTGTACGGCATGCGCATGCAGGTTGGCCAGCGCCAGGTGGACGCGGTGATCCGCGAGAAGCAGCAGGCCCGCGCCGAATATGAAACCGCGAAAAAGGAAGGCAAGAGCGCATCGCTGCTCGAACAGCACCGCCCCAACGTTTTCCAGATGAATGTCGCCAACATCATGCCGGGCGACGATATCGCGGTGGACTTGCATTACACGGAAACCCTGGTGCCGACGGAAGGCAAATACCAGTTCGTTTTCCCCACGGTGGTCGGCCCGCGCTATAACGGCAGTCCGGCCACCGGCAGCGGCGTCCGCGAAAACTGGGTGGCGCAGCCGACCCAGCGCGCCGGTGAAGAGCCGAAATCGACATTCGCGCTGAAAATGAAAATCCAGTCGCCGATTCCGATTGGCGAGGTGGCGTCGACCACACATCCCGTCCGTATCGACCGTGGCGACAGCCGTCTGGTGCAGTTGGAATTGCCGGCCTCAACCAGCCACGGCAATCGTGACTTCATCGTCGATTACCGATTGGCCGGCAAGGAAATCGCCTCCGGCGTTTTGCTCCATCAAGGCAAGGATGAGAATTTCTTTCTCGCCTTGGTCGAGCCGCCCGAACGCATCGCCAGTAGCCAGATCGTGCCGCGCGAATATATTTTCATCGTCGACATTTCAGGCTCCATGCACGGCTATCCCCTGGAGACATCGAAGACGCTGCTGCGCAACCTGATTGGTCGCCTGAAGCCGACGGACACGTTCAACGTCATGCTCTTTTCCGGCGACAACTCCGTGCTCGCCCCGCGCTCGCTGCCGGCCACCAAGGAGAACATCGAGCAGGCCATTACCGTCATCAATCGCCAGCAAGGTGGCGGCGGGACGGAATTGCTGCCGGCCATGCGCCGCGCCCTGGCCTTGCCGGAAGATGCCGACCGTTCGCGCAGCTTCATCATCCTCACCGACGGCTATGTCACGGTGGAAAAAGAAGCCTTCGACCTGGTGCGCCAGAATCTGGGCAAAGCCAATGTCTTTTCCTTCGGCATCGGCAGTTCGGTCAATCGCCATTTGATGGAAGGTCTGGCCCGCGCCGGGCAAGGTGAAGCCTTCATCATCACCAATCCCCAGCAAGCCGACGCCCAAGCAGAGCGTTTCCGCCGCTACGTCGAAAATCCGGTATGGACCCACCTGAAGCTCAAGATCGATGGCTTCGATGCCTACGATCTGGAGCCGACGGCGCTCCCGGACTTGTTCGCATCGCGCCCAGTGGTGGTCATGGGCAAGTGGCGCGGCGAGCCCAAGGGCAGCATCACCATCGAAGGCCATGCCGGCGGAGGACGCATCAGCCGCACCGTCAAGGTCGGCAATGAATCGGCGTCAGCCGACGCGTCAGCCTTGCGCTATCTCTGGGCACGCACGCGCATCGCCAATCTGGCTGACAACACGCGCCTCGAAGGCAGCGCCAGCAAGGAAACGGTAAAGGCGGTGACCGACCTCGGACTGAAGTACAACCTGCTCACCGACTACACTTCTTTCATCGCCGTCGATCACATTGTCCGTAATCGCGAGGGTAGCGAAACCGTCGATCAGCCTCAGCCCATGCCCGAAGGCGTCAGCAATCTGGCGGTGCCGAGCACGCCCGAACCGGAGTTCTATGCCCTGATCGCACTGGCCGGCGGTATCGGCGCCTGGATGCGTCGCCGGAGGCAAGATCGTGCTTAACCGGATGCGCTTCAATCATCCCGGATGGCTGCTGGGATTGCTCCTGGCAGCCCTCTGGCCCCACTGGCTGTGGATGGCACGCCGGACCGGCGACGGTTCCGACGAGCCCTGGGGTGTGGTGGCGCTGATCGTCCTGGCCGCTCTGGTGGCGATGGATTGGTGCTGCCTGACCCGCCGCCCGCGCGGCAAGCCGCTGGCACTGGCGGGCGGATTCGCGGTCGCCTCGGCGGCCGCCACCTTCATCCTTCCGCCCATCGTCGCCGCAGCCCTGGCGATGCTGGGGCTGGTAGCACTGCTCGATTCAATGCTGCCTCCCTGGCGCCCGAGATTGGCGTTGGTGGGCATGGCGCTGGCGGCCCTGCCCTTGACCGCGTCGCTCAACTTCTACCTGGGGTATCCGCTACGCCTGCTTTGCGCACAAGGCGCGGCGGCGCTGCTCGGATTGCTCGGCAAGGCAGTCACGGCCGACGGCGCGGCGCTGCTCTGGAACGGGCAAACCATTCTGGTCGATGCTCCCTGCGCTGGCATTGCCATGCTCTGGGTCGGGCTGTTCGCCGCCACGCTCTTTTCCTATCTCAACTGCATGTGGTCCGTGCGCACCATGGTCAATGTTTTCGCGGCCTTGCTGGTCGTCCTGGCCGCTAACATTGTCCGCAACACCTTGCTGTTCTTCAAGGAGGCCGGGATCGTCCGCTGGCCGGAATGGAGTCATGCCGCCATCGGCCTGTTGGTATTCGGCTTGGCGTTGCTGGTGATTTACTGGATCGCTTCGCGGAGGTTTTATGGCCTACATTTTCGGCGTTGAGTGCCGGCGCCTGGTGTTTATTACCGCCACGGCGCTGGCGGCGATTCTTCCCTTGGCGGGCGATCCCGGCGGTAGCCGCCCGTCGGAGAACCCCCTGTCCATCGAGTGGGCGGAAGCGATGTGGCTACCGGAAGGCGCCTCCGTCGTCCGGCGTCCGCTGACGGCGGTGGAGGAGCGCTTTGCCAATCGCTTTCCCGGGGCGATCGGCCGCTTTGCCGACGCGCGGCAAGAATGGATCGTCCGCGTCGTCAATCGTCCCACCCGCCTCTTGCATCCAGCCGCCGACTGTTTCCGCGGGCTCGGCTACACGGTCCGAACGCCACAGGTCACCGTTGATGCCAAGGACGAACGCTGGAGCTGTTTTGCCGCGACCCGTGACGGACATAGTCTCCAGGTCTGCGAGCGCATTTTCGATCTGGATGGCGGACGGTGGACCGATACCTCCGCCTGGTACTGGTCATCGTTGCTCGGCCGCAAGCAAGCTCATCAGGGGCCGTGGTGGGCAGTGACCCGCGTCGAGGTGTCGGGATGAGCACTGCAACTCGCTGGCGCCGGCTTTCATGTTTTTTCCTTCGGGGTTGCCTGGCTCTGATGCTGGCCATGCTGGTTGTCATCGGCGCCATCCTTTTTACCGTTATCGCGCCGGCCGCCGATCCTTCGTGGACCTACCGTCTTACGGTGTGGCGCGAAGCCGGTGTTTCATTACGCGTGGCGCCGCTTGTGCGCTGGGCGACTTCATCCTGGGGGCGCCGCCTGATGGATGGCACGAGTTGGCAGGTCGGCGAGCATCGCCTGATCCTCGCCGACCGCGACGGCGGCCTCGACATCCGTTGCGCCCCATGCGCCGTCCGCTGGCAGAAACTCTCACCCCAGCCGCTTCGCCTGGCCGCTTTGCGTGTTGCCTTGCATCGGGATGG
>JAPUEC010000100.1 GCA_027492775.1 Rhodocyclaceae bacterium | reverse complement strand
ATATCGAGCCAGACCAGCACCGCCGTGACCACGAAGGGCCCGGTCATGAGCAGGCCCAATATCGCCACCGCCAGAATGAAGCGGATGCGGGCGCTCACCGGCGGCTCTCCAGCAGCGTATTGATGCGGGCCAGCAGTTCCTTGTTGGAAAATGGCTTGGTGACGTAGGCATCGGCGCCGATCGCCAATCCGCGCGCCACTTCGGTATCGCGCCCCTTGGCGGTGAGCATGATGATCACCAACTGCGCCAACGCGGGGTCGGCCCGTAGCGCCTCGCAAACCTCGAAGCCGGATTTTCTCGGCATCATCACGTCGAGCAGGATCACATCCGGCCGGAACGACGCCGCCTGCACCAGCGCCTCTTCGCCATCGCGGGCGACGGCGACCTCGAAGCCTTCACGGGAAAGCACGAATTCGAGCGAGACGACGATATTGGGTTCGTCGTCGGCGATCAGTATTTTTTTTGTCGTCATTGGTTTTCCGTTTCTTCCGCCAGCGGCAGTTCGAAAGCGAAGCGCGCGCCCTGCTCTGCCGCGGCTTCCACCCAAAGGCGGCCACCGAAGGCCTGGATGATTTCCCGGCTGATCGCCAGGCCCAGGCCGGTGCCCTTGGGCTTGTCGGTCAGGGTGTTGCCGCCCTGCCGGAAGCGCTCGAAGATCGCTTCCGCTTCTTCCGGCGCCACGCCCGGACCGTTGTCCTCGACCTCGACGCGCACACGGCCGGCCTCGATAGCGACGGTGATTCCCACCTGCCCGCTGCCGGCGGGCGCGAATTTCACGGCGTTGGAGAGCAGATTGACCATGACCTGCATCAGCCGGTCGCGGTCCACCTCCACCATCGGCCCGGAAGCCGGCAGCAGGGCGGCGGTGCGCACGCCCTTTTCGCGGAGGATTTCCTGCATTGCCGCCAGCGCCTCGCGCGCCACCTGTCCCACATCCACCCGCTCGTGCCGCCAGGCAATGTGCCCGGAACGCAACCGCGCCATGTCGAGAATCTGGTCGATGAGGCGCGAAAGGCGTTCGCTCTCGGCGATGACCAGCGCCAGCAGGCGGTCGCGGTCGGCATCGCCGATGTCGGGGGTGTCGTGCAAGGTTTCCGACAAGGAGCGGATGGCGGTGAGGGGCGTGCGCAGTTCGTGCGAAACGTTGGAAATGAAGTCATCCTTCATGCGGTCGAGTTCGAGCAGACGGACGTTGGCATCGGTGAGATCGGCGGTCGCCGCTTCGAGCTGGCGCGACTTTTTCTCCAGTTCCCGGCTGTAAGCACGCACCTTCGAGGCCTCGTCGAGAATGCCCATCACCTCATCGAGCCCGAGCGCTTCTTCCTTGACTGCCGAGCCCACGACCAGGCGCGCGCTGGCGGAACCGATGGCGCCCGCCAGCCGGGTTTCGGCAAAATGGACGAAATCAGCATCGGCAGGGAGCTTGTGCCAATCCGGCAGGCCGCGGCTACGCGCATAGCCGGTAAGCAGGCGATGAGCGCGTACCTCGCCGAGAAAACGCTCCAAGAGGCGCACCAGCTCGACGGTCGAGGCATGTCCGCGCCAGAGCCGGCTATCCACCGGGCTATGGCCATGGCGGAAGACGTCCACGAACTTGTCCGCCTGGCTCGCCTCGAGGGCACTCTGGCGGGTGAATAACGAAACCCCGAGATAAAGCCCGACATTGACGAGCAGACTCCAAAACAGGCAGTGCGCCACCTCATCGGGCGTGTTCATACCGAACAGCGCCTGCGCCCGCAGCCACTCGAACCCGAACGGCCCCTGTTCGACGAAACCCCGGCTGATCCAGCCCGAATGGGCAAAGGTGGGCAGCAGCAGGGTGTAAAGCCAGACCGCGAATCCGCCGCTCAAGCCGGCCAGCGCGCCGAGGCGCGTTCCGGTTTTCCAGTACATGCCGCCGAGGATGGCCGGCGCGAACTGCGCCACGGCGGCGAAGGAGATGAGTCCGATGCCGGCCAAGGCGCGGGCTTCGCCGGCAAGCCGAAAATAAAGGTAGCCGAGCAGGAGAATGAGCGCGATGGCGACGCGACGAATGAGCAGCAATTGCCCCGTCAAATCTCCCTGCCCCGTGGCCTGCAAATGCTTGCGGCGCAAGAGGAACGGCATCACCAGATCGTTGCAGACCATGGTCGACAAGGCGATGGTCTCGACTACCAACATGCCGGTGGCCGCCGACAATCCGCCGATGAACACCACCAGCGCGAGCAAGGGCTTGTCCTGGGCATAGGGCAGGGTCAGGACGAAGGTATCGGCATCGACGCCCTGATTTTTGAAGAAGAGCGCGCCGCCCAGCGCCAAGGGCAGGACGAAGATGTTGATGGCCAGGAGATAGAGCGGGAACAACCAGAGCGCCCGCTTGAGATGGGACTCATCGACGTTCTCGACCACCGTGATCTGGAACTGGCGCGGCAGAAAAAGCACGGCAAAGGCCGCCAGCAGGAGCACCGAGAACCAGCTGGTCGAGAGTACCGCATCGAGGCCGAGCAATTTCGCAAGATCCGGGGTTTCGGCAGCACGTTGGAAGATGTCGGAGAAGCCGTTGAACATGCCGTAGACCACGAACAGGCCAACGGCGAGGAAGGCCAGCAATTTCACCACCGACTCGAAGGCGATGGCGGTCACCATCCCTTCGTGACGCTCGGTGGCGTCGAGATGGCGCGTACCGAACAGAATGGCGAACAGCGCCATGACGGCGGCGATGGCCAGCGTCGAATCCAGCCACCACGACGGCGCGCTTCCGGACGGACGCTGGAAAATGACGTCGAGGCTGGCGGAGACCGCCTTGAGCTGCAGGGCGATGTAGGGCACGACGCCGATCACCGCGATCACCGTCACCAGCCCGGCCAGCATCTGGCTCTTGCCGTACCGGGACGCCACGAAATCGGCGATGGAGGTGATGCGCAAGCCCTTGCTGATGCGGATCATCTTCAGGACGACGGTGGAAAAAAGGAAAACCAGCGTCGGGCCGAGATAGATGGGCAGAAAAGCCAGGCCGCCCGTCGCCGCCCGGCCGACGCTGCCGTAGTAGGTCCAGGTGGTGCAGTAAACCGCGATTGAAAGGGCATAGATATTGGCGGTGATGACCGAACGGCCGGCATCGGCCCGCGCGTCGCCGAAACGGGCGACGACGAAGAGCAGGCCGAGATAAGTGGCCGAAACGAGCGCGACCAGCCAGCCGGGCAGCATCAGTCCGCCCTTCTTTCGGCCAGGACCGCCGCCAGCGCGATCAGCGCCGCCCACACTCCGAAGAGGTAGAGAAAGGCGCCGGGAATGCCGGCGATGGTGCCGCCGGGCAGGGAGAGCAGCGGAAAGGTCAGCAAGGCCAGGCCGAGGAGGCCCAAGCCCACCAGACGCAAGCGCAGCATATTGGTTTGTCGCATCGCGTTCGCCCGGGAAGAAACCGGAGTTTCTTCATGGGGCGCACCGAAAAGACGATGCCCCTTGCGATCCAGCCAGGACGTGATGCGTTACCGTCTTTCCTAGTGCTCCCCTTGCCTCCGGGCGGACTCCTTTCCTTAGACCGACTGTCCCAACTGCTCGAGGATGGCCGGGTTCTCCAATGTCGAGGTGTCCTGGGTGATCTCGTCGCCGCGAGCGAGCGAGCGCAGGAGACGGCGCATGATTTTCCCGGAACGGGTCTTGGGCAGGTTCTCGCCGAAGCGGATGTCCTTGGGCTTGGCGATGGCGCCGATTTCCTTGGCCACCCAATCCTGCAATTCCTTGACCACCCGCTTGGCATCGGGTCCGGTCGGACGGGCGCCCTTGAGCACCACGAAAGCGACGATCGCTTCGCCCGTCACCTCGTCGGGACGGCCGACGACGGCGGCTTCCGCCACGCGCTCGTTCGAAACCAGCGCCGATTCGATTTCCATGGTGCCCATACGGTGGCCCGAGACGTTGAGCACGTCGTCGATGCGGCCGGTGATGGTGAAGTAACCGGTATCGACGTTGCGGATGGCCCCGTCGCCGGCAAGGTAGAGCCGGCCGCCGAGGTCCTCGGGGTAATAGGAGCGCTTGAAGCGGTCATCGTCGTTGTAGATGGTGCGGATCATCGATGGCCAGGGCTTGCGGACGACCAGGATGCCACCTTGCCCCAGCGGGACTTCGGTGCCGGTCTCGTCGACCACGGCCGCGTCGATGCCGGGGAACGGTAACGTGCAGGAGCCGGGTACCAGCGGCGTGGCGCCGGGCAACGGCGTAATCATGTGGCCACCGGTTTCCGTCTGCCAGAAGGTATCGACGATCGGGCAGCGGCCGCCGCCGATGTGCTCGTGATACCACTCCCAGGCCGCCGGGTTGATCGGCTCGCCGACCGAACCGAGGATGCGCAGGGAAGAAAGGTTGTAGTTGCGCGGATGCGTCGCCGGGTTGGTGTCGGCCGCCTTGATCAGCGACCGGATGGCCGTCGGCGCGGTGTAGAAGATGGTGACCTTATGGTCCTGGATCATGCGCCAGAAGCGCCCGGCATCCGGGAAGGTCGGGATGCCCTCGAAAACCACTTCGGTCGCGCCGCAGGCCAGCGGGCCGTAAGTCACATAGGTGTGGCCGGTGACCCAGCCGATGTCGGCGGTACACCAGAAAGTGTCGGAAGGCTTGATGTCGAAGGTGTACAGCATGGTGAGCGCGGCATGCAGCAGGTAGCCGCCGGTGGAATGCTGCACGCCCTTGGGCTTGCCGGTGGAACCGGAGGTGTAAAGCAGGAAAAGCGGATGCTCGGCCTCGACCCATTCCGGCTCGCAGGTTTCCGATTGGTTGGCGACGACGTCGTGCAGCCAGCGATCCCGTCCTTCCACCATGTTGCACTCGCCGCCGACGCGCTGCAGCACGACCACGTTTTTCACCGATTCGCAACCGCCCAGTTCGAAGGCCTCGTCGACGATAGTCTTCAAGGGCAGCGCCTTGCCGCCACGGAACTGGCCGTCGGAAGTGAGCACGCAGACGGCGCCGGCATCGTTGATGCGGTCGCGCAGCGATTGCGCCGAGAAGCCACCGAATACCACCGAGTGGATGGCGCCGACGCGGGAACAGGCCTGCATGGCGACGACGCCGTCAACCGTCATCGGCATGTAAATGACGACGCGGTCGCCCTTCTTGACGCCCATTTCACGCAGGGCGTTGGCCATTTTGCAGACCTTGGAAAGCAGTTGCTTGTAGGTGACGCGAGTGACTTCGCCGTTGTCCGCCTCGAAAATGATGGCAACGCGGTCGCCCTTGCCGGCCTCGACGTGGCGGTCCAGGCAGTTGTAGGAAACATTGAGCTTGCCGTCGGCGAACCACTTGTAGAAAGGCGCCTTCGATTCGTCGAGGATCTGTGTGAACGGCTGCTTCCAGGTGAGCAGCTCGCGGGCGTGGCGTGCCCAGAAACCGGTGTAATCCCTCTCGGCCTCGGCGCACAGCGCCTTGTAGGCCTCCATTCCCGAAACCGCGGCGTTCTTCACAATCTCTTCGGACGGATAGTAAAGCCGCATCGATTCATTCGACATGTTGATCTCCTCTGTGGGTAATCTATTTTCTCTGGTGGGCAGCCGACCCGTCGTTCACCATGAAGCTTCCGGGAATCGGCAGTTTGAGAGCATTAGACGGACACAAACTTACAATGCGCTTACAGTCGCAAAGCCCCGCCGGCAGCGGCTTGGGAGCGCTTCGCCAGCCTGGGGGCGAAAAAATTGCGGCTTCCTTTACCAGCGAAGCCGCAAGTGGATGTTGAAACTACCGGCGCCTGCGGCGAAAAAGCGCCGGGCGGCATGGTTTTCAGCGCGATCCGGTAATGTCCTGGAGCGGTGTGGAAGGGGGAGACTTAGATCGGCTAAACGCCGTACATGTACTCCCGCGTCAGCGGCAAGGTCCTCGCCTCGTGATCGCTCGCCCGGCAGGCCAGCACTTGATAGAGGTTCATCCAACCCTTGGCGAAGCCGAACGCCGAGCCGGCGAGATAAATCTGCCAGATGCGCAACTTCTTCTCATCGACCAGATTGGCCGCCTCCTCGCGCTTGGCTTCCAGGCGGCTCGCCCATTCATGGCAGGTGCGGGCGTAGTGGCGGCGCAAGGATTCGACGTCGGCCACCTCGAGCCCCGCCGCCGCCATTTCCCGCATGACGAGCGAAATATGCGGCAACTCCCCGTCAGGGAAGACGTAACGGTCGATGAAACTACCGGTGTCGGGTCCGGCCTCGAGCTTGTCGACGCCGCTGCTGGTGATGCCATGGTTCAACACCAGTCCATGCGGCTTCAGGAGCTTGCGGATCTTCTCGAAATAAACGGGAAGGTTGCGCAGGCCGACATGTTCGAACATGCCGACGCTGGAAATCTTGTCGAAGGAAGCGTCGTCGGGCAGATCGCGGTAATCGCGCAATTCGACGCGGCAGCGATCCTGTAAACCTTCGGCGCGAATGCGTTCGCAAGCGTATTCGTATTGGTTTTGGGAAAGGGTGATGCCGGTGGCGTCGGCGCCGTACTTCTTGGCCGCGCGCAGGACCAGCGCGCCCCAGCCGCAGCCAATGTCGAGCAGGCGTTCGCCTGGCTTGACCAGCAGTTTGGAAAGAATGTGGTCGAGCTTCTGCTCCTGCGCGGTCTCCAGCGAATCGCCGTGGTCGCGGAAATAGGCGCAGCTATAGACCATGTTGCGGTCGAGGAAGAGACGGTAAAAATCGTTGGAGACGTCGTAGTGATATTCGATGGCCTTGCGGTCGCTTCTGCGCGTGTGGCGCTTGAGCCAGCTGAATCCGGAGTTGGTCTTGGCCACCGCAGTGCGCGCCAGACCATCGGCGACGCGGAAAATTTCGTGAATCGAGCCTTCGACGCGGATGTGTCCCTCGACGAAGGCCTCACCCAATTTACCCAGCGTCGGCGAAATGAAGTATTTCAGCGCCGAGGGCTTGGGGATGGCGATGGTGACGGTTGGCTGCTGCGCAAAATCGAAGTGATGCCCATCCCACAGCTTGAGGCGCAATGGAACGGGCGTGTCGAGCCGGATGCGGTCGACGATCTGATGATACCGATTGGCGAATAACATAACTCCACCTGTGACAGGAACGAAAATCAGTGCCCATCGCCGGTTGAACTGGAGTCCGGGAACACCGGATGAATCGGTAATGGGAAGGGAACCTGGAAAGATGGCGGGCAAAAAACGAGCCCGGGGTCATACCGCGGTTCCGTATGGAAAAAAAGGCTGAACGGCAGAAATTCACCTTAAACATTTAAGACGCGGGGATAGTCACTCGCAAGGCAGCTTTGTGGTGTTTTTGTAACCAAAAAAACCCTACTTCCACCATACCTTTTAGGGCAATGGCGTGGCAAACTTGCGGTTTTTTCGTTTCCACAAAGTCGTTTTCAGGGGGAAAAGCAATGAGCGGTCGCAAGTATGTGTTTGATTTCGAAGAAGGCGATGGCAAGAACAAAATGCTGCTCGGCGGCAAGGGGGCGAATCTCTGCGAAATGACGCAGATCGGCCTCAACGTCCCGCCGGGCTTCACCGTATCCACCGAAGCCTGTCTTGCCTATCTCGACAAGCACCAATTGCCCGCCGGCTTGATGGACGAAATCAAGGCGCACATGACGGCGCTGGAAAAGAAGACCGGCAAGGGTTTCGGCAGCGACAACAATCCGCTGCTGGTTTCCGTGCGCTCCGGCTCCTCGATGTCTATGCCAGGGATGATGGACACCATCCTCAACCTCGGTCTCAACGACAATTCCCTCAAGGGCCTGATCAAGCAGACCAAGGACGAGCGTTTCGTCTACGACACTTATCGCCGCTTCATCCAGCTCTTCGGCAAGATCGCGCTCGGCATCAGCGACGAGGCCTTCGACGAGAAGATGCATGCCTTGAAGCACAAGTATCTGGCGCATCAGGACATCGATCTCAAGGCGGAGCAGCTCAAGGAGCTCGCCGGCGAATTCCTCGGCGTCGTCCAGCGTCACACCGGCAAGCCTTTCCCGCAAGATCCTTACGAGCAGCTCGAAGTCGCCGTAGCCGCCGTCTTCCGCTCATGGATGGGCAAGCGCGCCGTCGATTACCGCAAGCAGTTCAAGATCACCAAGGACATGGCCAACGGCACCGCCGTCAGCGTCTGCACCATGGTCTTCGGCAACATGGGCAACGATTCCGGCACCGGCGTCGGCTTCACCCGCAATCCCGGCACCGGCGAGAACGTGATTTACGGCGAATACCTGGTCAATGCGCAGGGCGAAGACGTTGTCGCCGGCATCCGCACACCCAAGCCCATCGCCGAGATGGAAGCGGAAATGCCCGCCATCTACCGGCAGCTGATGGAGTTGCACAACCGCCTGGAATCGCATTACCACGAAGTGCAGGACTTCGAATTCACCATTGAAAAGGGCGTCCTCTACTGCCTGCAAACCCGCAACGGCAAGATGAACGCCCGCGCCATGGTCAAGACCTCGGTCGACCTCTTCAACGAGGGACTGATCTCCAAGGAACAGGCGCTGCTGCGCGTCGACCCGGCGGTGCTGGAGCAACTGCTGGTGCCGCAACTCTCGCCCTCGTTCAAGGGCAAGTCGCTGGCGCAGGGCCTGGCCGCCTCGCCCGGCGCCGCCTCGGGCAAGATCGTCTTCGACGCCGACACCGCCGAGGAAAAGGGTCTGGCCGGTGAAAAGGTCATCCTCGTGCGCGAGGAAACCAAGCCGGACGACATTCATGGCTTCTTCAAGGCCCAGGGCATTCTCACCAGCCGCGGCGGCAAGACTTCTCACGCCGCCGTCGTCGCCCGCGGCATGGGCAAGCCCTGCGTTTCCGGTTGCGAGCAGATCGTCATCGACGTCAATGCGCGCCGTGCCCTGATCGGCGAAGCCACCTTGCATGAAGGCGATGTCATCACCATCGACGGCAGCACCGGCAACGTTTATGCCGGCGAAGTGCCGACGGTGGAAGCCGAGGTCAGCGAGGACATGAACACCGTGCTCGCCTGGGCCGACGAAATCGCCCGGCTCAAGGTCATGGCCAACGCCGACACGCCGGAAGACGCCGCCAAGGCACGCGAATTCGGCGCCACCGGTATCGGCCTCTGCCGTACCGAGCGCATGTTCAACGGCACCGACCGCCTGCCCATCGTCCAGGACATGATCCTGGCGGAAACCCCGGATGAACGCCAGGCCGCCCTCGACCGCCTGCTGCCCATCCAGCGCAGCGACTTCAAGGGCATTTTCAAGGCGATGAAGGGCCTGCCGGTGACGGTGCGCCTGCTCGACCCGCCGATGCACGAGTTCCTGCCGACCGCCTCGCAGCTCGAGCTGGAAATCGCCCACCTGCACCACATGCGCGACACCATCAAGGGCCTGGAAGAACTGCCGGAGACCCTGAAGCTCCTGAATCCCAAGCTCTACCAGCAATACGCCGACGGCCTGATCAAGCTCATGGACGGCCTCAACACCTTCAAGACCTCGCATCTGGAAGAGGATGTCGTCGCCAAGAAGGAAAAGGTGCTGAAGAAGGTGCGTGCGCTTTCGGAAGTGAACCCCATGCTCGGCCACCGCGGCGTGCGCCTGGGCATCACCTACCCGGAAATCTACGCCATGCAGATCCGCGCCGTGCTCGAAGCCGCCGCGCTCTGCGCCAAGGAAGGCATCGAGGTCTATCCGGAAATCATGGTGCCGCAAGTCGCCACGGTGGAAGAACTCAAGCGCATCCATGGCATCGTCCAGCAACTGCACAAGCAGGTGCAGCAATCGCACGGCATCAACGTCCGCTTCAAGTTCGGCTCCATGCTGGAAGTGGTCCGCGCCTGCATGCGCGCCGAGCGCATGGCCGGCATCGCCGAGTTCTTCTCCTTCGGTACCAACGACCTGACCCAGGCAACCTTCTCCTTCAGCCGCGAGGATGCGGAGAACAAGTTCCTGCCCGCCTACAACGAAACCGGCATCCTCCAGGACAACCCGTTCGAAGTGCTGGACGTCAAGGGCGTTGGCCAGGTCATGAAGATCGCCGTCGAAAACGGCCGCCGCGCCAATCCGGAACTCAAGATCGGCATCTGCGGCGAGCATGGCGGCCATCCGGCTTCCATCCACTTCTGCCACCACATCGGCTTGAACTACGTCTCCTGCTCCGGCCCGCGCGTGCCCATCGCCCGCCTTGCCGCAGCACAGGCCAAGCTCAAGGAAGCCAGCTACGTCGTGAATCTGGATTAAAACCTGTCGGGCTCTCGGCAGCCGTCGCCCGCAAGGGCGGCGGCTTTTTTGTCTCTACGCCCAGCGCGGCTACTTAAGAAAGACGTCGTGCCGAAGCTCCCGCGCTTCAAGCCAGGGGCCCGTGCCGCGCTTAGAATGTGCACATGTCGCTCTCCAGCTTCGCCAAACTGTTCGCTCTCGCCGCCATCTGGGGCGCTTCTTTCCTTTTCATCCGCATCGGCGCGCCGGTTTTCGGACCCGGCATCCTTATCGAACTCCGGCTCGCGCTCGCCGCCCTGTTCCTCTGGGTGGTCTGCCGCCACCTCGGGCGGCGCCTCGATCTGCGCCAATGGCGCTATTTCCTGATCATCGGCTTTTTCAACGCGGCCTTGCCCTTCCTGCTTTACGCCATCGCCGCCAAGACACTGGGCGCCTCCCTTCTCGCCATCCTGAATTCATCAACCCCGACGTTCGCTGCGGCGGTCGGCGCCCTTTGGCTCGGGCAGCGGATCAGCCGCCTCAATGCGCTCGGGCTGGCGGTCGGCATGGCCGGGGTCGCTTGCGTTGCCTGGCCAGGCAATGCTTTCAAGGGCGCGGGATGGTGGCTGGCCCGGGCCGCCGGGCTTGGCGCGCCGCTCTGCTACGGCATCGCCAGCGCCTATGCCCGCCGGACGGCGATCCGTATCTCGCCGGAAGATAACGCCCACGGCAGCATGTGGGCTTCCGCTCTGTTGGCGCTTCCCGCCGCCTTGCTGATACCCGCCCCGGCGACGCCGACGCCGGGCGATTGGGCGGCAGTAGGCGTACTGAGCATCGTCTGCACCGGCTACGCCTTCATTCTTTTCTTCAAGCTGATCGAGGAAGTTGGCCCGACCGGCGCCTTGTCTGTCACTTTCCTCATTCCCGTGTTTGGCATCCTCTGGGGCGTTATTTTTCTCGACGAGACCGTCGGCTGGAACACCCTGGTCGGCGGCGTCCTGGTCCTGCTCGGCACGGCGCTGACCACCGGCGTGTCATTCAGGAAATGGCGCCGCAAGAGCCCGTAAAAATGACATTTCCGCCCTCAAGGGCATACTAAGGAGAGGGGTTTTACGGTACGCTTCACGCATCAACATTCAAGGTTAGAACCATGCGCATACTCATTCTCGGCGCCGGCGGCATCGGCGGATATTTCGGGGCACGGATCCATGACGCGGGCGGCGATGTCAGCTTCATGGTGCGCCCCTTGCGGGCGGAAAATCTCATGGCGGAGGGATTGCGGGTTTTCAGCCCGCTGGGCGACAGCCACTTCACGCCGCGTGTCGTCACCGCCGACAGCGAACTCGCCAACCAGTTCGACGTGGTTTTCCTCTCCTGCAAGGCCTACGACCTGGATTCCGCGTTGGATGCCATTGCACCGGCCGTCGGCCCGGAAACCGTGATCGTTCCGCTCTTGAACGGCATTCGCCATCTCGACCAGCTTGACGCCCGCTTCGGACGCGAACGGGTCTTGGGCGGACTGGCGCACTTGTCGCTCAAGCTCACGCCGACCGGTGAAATCCAGCACCTCAATAATTTCCACCGCCTGATGATCGGTTCCCGCACGCCGACGCCATCGCGCTGGCTGACTCCGCTGGCTGAGTTGTTGGGCAAAACTGGGGTTGAGTTCACCCTGGCGCCGGACATCGAGCAGGACATGTGGAACAAGTTCGTCTTCATCACCACCCTGGCCGGCGCCACTTGCGCCATGCGCGCCAACATCGGCGAAATCATGGGGACCAACGCCGGCGAGGATTTCATCCTCGGTCTCCTGGGCGAATGCAGCGAAGTCGCCGCCGCCAACCGCCGCGCGCCCACCGCAGAGCAGCTCGCGGTGTACAAGGGACAATTGACCGATCGCTATTCCGGGCTGGTGGCCTCCATGCTGCGCGACATCGAGCGCGGTGGACCGACCGAGGCGGAGCACATCCACGGCGACATGATGCGCCGCGGCAAGATGGCCGGCGTTCAGACACCTTTGCTGGAATTCGCCTACACCCATCTGCAGGCCTATGAAGCCGCACGCAAGCGGCTTTATCCGGACGCTGCCTAAACGCCGCTTTCCACTTCCGGCGGCGGCTTCTTCGCGGGCGTGGGGGCTGCCGCAGCCCGTGACTCGGGCGTTTCCAGGCTGATGCGCCCGAGTGCGCCGGTACGGTAGTCGGTCAAAAGGACAATGTAGGCTTTTTCCATGTCCGGAGCGCCGCCCTTGAGGCGGCAGCCGCGTTTCAAGGCAATGGCTTCGATGGCGCCAACCGCATCCACGCCGGCCGGGTCGAACCCATAGCGCGCTTTCAGGAGCGCCGGGTAACGCTCCAGCAGGAAGCCGGCGAGATAAACGGCGACTTCCTCCTCGATATAGGCATTGATGCCGATGGCGTGGCTGGCGGCGAGCATGAGGCCGTCGAGTTCACGGTCGATGCGCGGCCACAGCATCCCCGGCGTATCGACAATGGTCAGGGTGGAACTGATGGAGAGGCGCTGCTGGCTCTTGGTCACCGCCGGCTGGTCGCCCACCGCCGCCACCTTGCGCTTGACCAAGGCATTCATCAGCGTCGATTTACCGACATTGGGAATACCCATGATCATCAAGCGCAGCGGCTTGATGCTGTCGTTGCGGTGCGGCGCCAGCGATTGCGCCAGCTTGGGAACGCGCGCGACGTCGCTGGCGTTCTTGCAACTGATCGCCACCGCCTTGACCCCCGGCTGCTGGTTGAAGAACTCGAGCCAGGCCTTCGTCGCCGCCGGATCGGCCATGTCCGCCTTGTTCAACAGCTTGAGGCAGGGCCGCTGACGGAAAGCGCGCAACTCGTGAATCATCGGATTGCTGCTGGCCTCGGGCAGGCGGGCATCGACCACTTCGACGACGACGTCGGTACTGGCCATGGTCTCGGCCGCTTTCTTGCGCGCCGAGGTCATGTGACCGGGGAACCACTGGATGGACACGTTCAGCCTTTCCGCACGCGGATGCGCTGACCCAGGCATTCGACCACCTGACCGGCGCGGATCTTGGCGGTCTTGCGGCTCTCCAACTCGCCATCGACACTGACGACGCCGTCCGCCACCATCATCTTCCCCTGCCCGCCGCTCTGCGCGACGCCGGCGAGCTTGAGCAGATCGCAGAGCTGGACATACTCGCCGCGGAGTTCGAATTCGGTTTCCTGCATCAATAGGCTCCAATCGTGGCCGGTTTCAAACGGCGCGGGTGAAGGTCGATTGCCTCGCCCTCGCCGGTGAAGAGCACCGACCCGTCCTGCAGGGTCGCCTGCAGGCTCATGTTGCGCCGTGCCAGCGCGGCCAGACCCTGACTTTCGACCGGCATGAGATTGAGTACCGTCAGATTGTCCAGGCGTTCCAGCTTGCCCCGGTTTTTTTCCCACCAGACTTCGGCAACGGCGCCACCGTAGGTCAGCACCACGACTTCGCGTGCCCGTCCACAGGCCTTGCGGATTTCCTTCTCGTCCGGCTGACCGACGTCGATCCACAGTTCGATGCTGCCGGTGAGGTCCTTCTTCCACAGCGCCGGCTCGTCCTCGGTCGACAAGCCGCGGCCGAAGGCCAACATCTCATCGGCGTAAAGCGCGAAGGCGAGGATACGCACCATCATGCGCTCGTCGGTTTCCGACGGGTGCCTGGCCAGTGTCAGGGCATGGGTTTCGTAATGGTGGCGGTCCATGTCTGCCACCTGCAGCTCCGCCTTGAAGACGGTCGATTTCAAGGCCAAAAGAACATGCCCCTTTGAAGATTTGGAAATGAAGCGTCGATCAAACCTTGATCGGACGCACGCACTTGGCCGCTTCCTTGGCCCGAGCCCGTGCTTCTTCCACGTCCTCACCGTTGGCGACCGCCACGCCCATGCGGCGGCGGACAAAGGCTTCCGGCTTGCCGAACAGGCGCAGGTCGGAACGCGGTACCGCCAAGGCCTCGGCGACGCCTTCGAAGGCGATGCCCTTCTCCGCCACGCCGCCGTATATGACGGCGGACGCGCCGGGTTCGCGCAGGCTGACATCGACCGGCAGGCCGAGGATGGCGCGAGCATGGAGTTCGAACTCCGAGAAGCGCTGACTGCACAGCGTGACCAGCCCCGTATCGTGCGGACGCGGGCTGACTTCGGAGAACCAGACCTGATCGCCCTTGATGAACAGTTCGACGCCGAAAATGCCGCGCCCGCCGAGATTGCCGGTGACGGCACCGGCGATCTGCCGGGCCCGTTCCAGCGCCTGCGGGCTCATCGGTTGCGGCTGCCAGGATTCGACGTAATCGCCCTGCACCTGGATGTGGCCGATAGGCTCGCAGAAATAGGTTTGCACCTGACCAGCGGTATCGCGGGCGCGCACCGTCAGCAGGGTAATTTCGTAGTCGAAATCGATGAAGCCCTCGACGATCACCCGGCCGGAATTGACGCGACCACCAGCGGCGGCGTAATCCCAGGCCTTGGAGACATCCTCCGGCCCGCGCACCGTCGATTGGCCCTTGCCGGACGAAGACATCACCGGCTTGACGATGCAGGGATAGCCAATGCCACCATCGATGGCGGCCTGCAATTCCTCCAGCGAATCGGCGAATTGGTAGGGCGAAGTCGGCAATCCGAGTTCTTCCGCCGCAAGACGACGGATACCTTCACGATTCATGGTCAGCTTGGCGGCCCGCGCCGTCGGAATGACCTCGGCCAGTCCTTCGGCTTCGATCTCGACCAGGGTATCGGTGGCGATGGCCTCGATTTCCGGCACCACCAAGTGCGGCTTTTCCTTTTCGATCAGCGCGCGCAAGGCAGCGCCGTCGGTCATGGTGATGACATGGGCGCGATGGGCTACCTGGTGCCCGGGAGCGTTTTCATAGCGGTCGACGGCAATAACTTCGACCCCAAGACGTTGCAATGCGATGACGACTTCCTTGCCGAGTTCGCCTGCGCCCAGCAGCATCACGCGCAATGCCGAAGGCGAGAGAGGAGTACCGATTTTCATGGGTTTTTCCAATATTTTTGACGGTGGCGATGATACCACCCCGGCATGACGAATGCCGGTCAGGCGCGGAACGATTCCCGCCAGCGGGCGATAGCGCCCTCGAGCGCGGCGATGGTCAGCGGCTTGGCGAGATAGTCATCCATCCCGGCGGCGATGGCCGCATTGCGGTCGTCCTCCATGGCATCGGCGCTGACGCCGATGATGCGCGAGGTGATTCCCTGCTGGCGAAGGGCGAGCGTCGTTTCGAGCCCGTCCATGTCCGGCATGCGGGCATCCATGAAAATCAAGTCGAAGGTCTGCTCCTGGGCGCGCTGCAACGCTTCCCCGCCATCATTGGCGACAACCACGCCCTGAGCGCCGAGCTTCTCCAGCATTTTGACGAGGAGAATCTGGTTGATCCGGTTGTCTTCCGCGATCAGGACGCGCGTTCCGCGGCGCAGCAGATGGGTTTGGCCGGGTATGGCCGCTGCTTGGACAGGGACGGTCTCAGGCGCTTCGCTGAATTGCAGCGGCACGGTAAACCAGAATTCCGAGCCCTTGCCCTCCTCGCTGTCGGCACCGATTTCGCCACCCATCAGCGAGATGAGCAGGCTGCAGATGGAGAGACCGAGACCGGTGCCGCCGTAGCGCCGCGTGGTCGAACGATCCGCCTGCTCGAAGGGGCTGAAAATGCTTTCCAACTTCTCCGCCGGGATACCGATGCCAGTGTCGCGCACCGAAAAACGCAATGTGGCCAGCCCATTCTCACGCCTGACCAGGCGAGATTCGACGCGGATTTCGCCGGAAGCCGTGAATTTCAGCGCATTGCCAACGAGATTGACGAGAATCTGGCGCAAGCGGGTGGGATCGCCCTCGAGCAGCGGAGGAATCGCCGCATCGAGGGTGCAGGAATAGGTGATCGCCCCTTCCTTGATCTTGGCGATGAAAAGCTGCTCCA
>JAPUEC010000099.1 GCA_027492775.1 Rhodocyclaceae bacterium | reverse complement strand
GCGCACTTGCATGGGGTGCAAGGGGTCGCGAGTTCGAATCCCGCCGCCCCGACCATTTGACTCAAAGAGTTACGATAGCCCGCCTTGAGCGGGTTTTTCGTTTTCTAGGCTCCATTTCGGCAAAATCTCCCTGATATTGAGCAGGTTAGTTTTCTGTCGCCGCGCGAATCGTGTTGTACCGGCGTAATGGTCGAGGACAATTTTATTGCCAGACAATAAAAAAGGCGCAACGAAATGCGCCTTTTTGTTTTCCGCTCAGGATTATTGGAGAATTTCCCGCCACGAAGTCCGGCCTGCGGCGGACCCGCCAGAACATTGGCCTCCCGCACACTCGCCAATATCCACTTCACCCTTGGCATTAGTCCGGCGGATTACCGTCTTGCCATTCCTCAGCTTGATAATGATCGTCTTCGAGACTAATCCACCTGTTGCTCTCTTGAATGGTACCAGCGCTCCGGAGTTGTTTACCTGCACGCTCTGCCCGGTTGTTACCGATCGAACATAACTGTTGCCTTCCGCTCCGGGTGTGCACACATCGGAGGATGCAATGGTGGTATCGAAGGTCACGTTTCCATAGCTTTCTGTCGGTTCGATGACCATGCGTTCGGCACCATAGATCAATGAAGGATTGGATGTGTCGGGGGGCGCAAAATCCATGTACCAGCCGTTGCTTGATCCCACGGAAACGCCATTGACACTGGTGCGGCTATTTGCCACGAGATTGGCCCGCGTAATTGGGAGCCCGGTGGTTAACGGCAAGGCATAGGAACCATCTTTGATGAAGTAGATCGTTTGTACCTGATTGGTCATCGTCTTATTGACGTCCCGGTCGTCCTGGTGCAAGTCGATACCCGTGCCGACAATGACCCAGCGGTTACCGAATTTGTCGACATGGAAAGCCGGCCGCGAAGTCACCGGTTGGCGCTGAGTACCGTTGTAGTTGGCTCCTGTCGCGAGCGGTGTCGGTGAGGTGAAGGTGGCAACCAGTGTTGCCGTCGTAGGCCAACTGGCGGGAGCCGGGTTGGAAAGATCGAAGCGCCAGAGATTGCCTAGGGTGTCGCCGGCATAAACCTGGTCGATATAGCCATCGTCGACTCGGCCACCCATAAACTCAGCAATATGCGTAAGATTGACCGGCGACGTGGGCGTGCCGATTCCTGCTGGGGTGGAAAGCGTCTTCAATAGTGCCCCGGTCCTTGGGTTGAGGACGTGGATATAGCCAACGCCATCGCTGTTGTTGTAGCCGGAAGCAACGATCACTACCCAGCCGTATGCGCGGGTCTTGAAAATAATGGGTTGCCCGTAGGTGTACCCTAGCGTCGAATGAGTAAACTCCCAGAGAATCTTGCTGGACGCCGCGCTTTCAGTCGAAATGCCGGTGGCGCCATCCGTGACGTCAAGGGCATAGTAGCCCTTACCGCCTTTGCCCAAGCCACTAACGATAATGGTACGCCAATCCTTGGTGGTTGACGTGCTGACGTAGTTGGCGTCATGCGGCCAGCCGCTGCCGGTCCAAGTTGCGCTGAAATCGACGTCAGCCTTGAGCGGCGTGGCGTCAAGGAAATAGTGATGTTTAAACCGTGGATTCACTTCGTTACGGAAGGTCAGCGACTGAATACCGTCGGCATTGCCGTTTTCATCATCGGTGGCGCGGATCAGCATGCTGGGTATATAGGCCCATTCCTCGCGTCCAGAGGTTGCGGTTGCCGCAAACGTCTTGGTGGTTGTATCGTATGCACCGACTGAGGCGTTGAAGGCATGGACCATGCCGTCGTTGGCGCCAACGTACACCATGGGTGTGCGGGTTGCATTGGCGGTAACGTAGGCCTGATAACCGGGGTTGGTCGCTTCTGAGTAGGTTTCTTCCGGTTCGCCTACCAAGATCGGTCGAGCGTTCACAATGTCGCCCAGCACACCGTAGATGCCATTACCGCTATCGCCACGCGGACGGAAATAGCCAATCGCAGTGCCTTCATAGGTTGGATCTCCCCGCAGGTAATTGAGCACGTCTTGTCCGGTGCGGGCGGGGCTGGTACCCGAAGCCAACGTCTTGTATATCAGGGCCGTTTGTTGGGCTGCGGAAAGCGAAGACCACACGAACGGAATTTTCGAAGCACCGGACATGGTGACTATCTTGCGGTTGGTGGCGGCATAACCCCGGCCCGGCAATGTTGCCGGAGTTGGTTGGGTTTGCGCATCCAGTTTTTTGGCTGCAGACCAGATTGGTGTCGCCGAGGTGTTCAGCCCGGTATCCGGATCGATTGTGATGGCCTTCATATCTCCATACCAGAGTCCGCTGGTATAGCTTGTCTGGAAGGCGAGATTCTTCCCTGGGCTGACGACGGGGCTTTGGATTGCAGCGGCCGTTCCGGAAGCACTTTGTGCGTTGATGTTGGCGATGACGCCAAGCAGCGAGGTGGTCAGCGAGGTTGGGTCGGTGGCGCTGAAATAGGCGCCATGTCCATTGATGGCGGCATGCCAAAGATCATCCACGGCCGTAGCGGTGTTGTTTTTCACCGGGTTCGGCCAGCTTTTCGTTTTTGCGGTCAGTGCGGCCAGATCGCCGGGGTTCGCCAGGTTCCCGCCGACGCCCAGACCGATGCCGAAGAAGACCAGATGTTGCCAGGTGGCTGGATTGGCGGTCGATGCGCTCAGGCCGTTCTTGGCTTTCGGGTCGGTCGGATAATTGGGGCGCAGGTCGGTGACCCAGTAATACATGGCGATGTCTGCCAGGGTGGGCCCGCCGACATTGGCATTGCCTGAGGCGTCGTAATAGGGCCCCGGCCAATCCGCACCGGTGGTCAACCCTGAGATGGTGACGCGATCGGTGGTGCCATCGTCCTTGAAGGGTAGCGTCGGCACCGTTGTATCAATGGTCGAGAGAATTTCGGGGGAGTTTGCAGGTGGTGAGTAGGTACTCTCATTCCAGTAGCCGTCGGTGACGAGCATGTGAAAATTGCGTTGACACCAGTATTGAATTGGGTCGGCCCCCGACGGCGCCCGGAAATATTCGCCGATGCGAGTGGAGGCTGCGCGTAGTGGCGTGACGTTGCTGTCATTGAAACGATACATGTTGTAAAAGAACTTGTTCTTTTGGCTGGTCGAAGTTCCCTGCACAAAGTCGTTGACATACAGCCAGAAAATATTACTGCTCGATTGGCTGCTGTTGCCGATGGTATGAAGGCCAATCCGGTAATTGTCGTCGAGTTCGGCAAAAACCTGTCCGATGGCTGCCTTGGCCATTTGGTAACGCGAGCTGTAATAAGCGTACCAGTTGGCAAAGTTGGTCATTTCTTCGGCATAGGAGCAACCTGTGGCTCCGATTGCACCGGCGCAATCTTCGCGTGCGGCGACCTTGGGATAACTGGAACCGGGTTTGATGTCGACCCGGTCGGTTCCCGTGCAAGCGCTCGTTTTGCAGTAGAACGGCGCCTTGGTGACGGCGGGATAGCCGCCGCCGGCGGCAAAATTAAGGCCGTTGGTATAGTTAGTAAGATTGCTGGTGGCAGGGGAGGATAACGAGTTCCCGGTGGTGCTGACCTTGAGGTAAGGGTCATTGAGCACTTTTGTCCAGGGGGTGGTGAACTCGCAGGAACCGGTACCGCAGGTATTCGCCGCCGTCTGGCTGGGCATGGAGGTTCCATCGGCGAACTTCGCCGGTTTGTAATAGATCGCCGGGTTGTAGTAGAGGGTATTGACGTTATAGTTGTTGCGCGTTCCTATGGCCGAGCTGCTTTGCGAATCCGGCATGTATTCATTCTGCATGCTGCCGGAATTATCGATGGTGACCATCAGGTTCGGCTTGACGAGCGAGAGCTGGTTCAGCGGCTCGTTGGCGATCTTTACGGTCGCGGCATACGCTTCGCCACAAAAGGCGAGGCCGGCAAGCAAGATGACGAGCGTGCGGGAATGGATCGGGCGGGCGCGTAGTGACATGATGACCTCCATCTGTGCGACCGATCAGGTCGTACTCAAAAAACCCTGCGTATAAACCTTGGTGTTCAACGGGCCGTCGATACGGACGGTGACGCGATAGAAGGGGGTAGGGGCTGGCGGTATTTTCGGCCCATGCTGCCCGCCACCACCCTGTGCATTTCCCCCCGCCGCGGGCATGATGCAGGTGGTCAGGGTGGCCGGACCCGTTTGCATGCACATTCGTTCAATCACAATGATGTTGCAAAAGCCCGTGGGATTGTTGTTGGCATCCAAAACGTCGAACGAGGAAGCCGTTTGCGCAGCGCCGATGCAGGTTGGTGCGGCGGTGAGGACCAGTGGCCGGCCGGAAGCATCCGCTGCCTGCATGGTCGCATAGTAGTAGGGCGCCCCCGCGGGGAAGTTGTTTTCTCGATCGGCTCCCAGGATGGTGGCGTTAATTCGTGCAAAGCCCGCTTCGACGCCGGAATCCGATGCCATCAAAGCCGCCTGCCGAATCGACATGTTGCCGGCGATGACGTTACCGGTGTCGACAGAGCGCATCATGGCGATCCCCGCTAGCGACAGAACGATCAGCGCGATTAGCGCAATCATCAACACGACACCCTTTTGTTTCCTCGGGCGCTCGAAATATAGGGGCCTCAAGATACGGGTCATTTCACGGTGCTCCAAATTACGCTGCGCAGAGGAATGACGGATTGCGATACCTGGTAGCGATAACATCCCCAGTTTGCAAGGTCTGACGGTCTTACGTCGGCTTGGCCCAGGGTTCCGTCAAGCCAGTTGAATTCGAGGAGCCCATTTGTTCTTAAGATTGCCGTTCCCATTGGTTGATCCTGGCTCGGAGCATTGCAAGGCGAGCCGTTGATTGACCTTTCCAGCAATGCGCTGCGGGCGACCAAGGCGATACGGATCGCCTTGATTTGTGCAAACGGGGAAACGTTCGCCACGACAGCGGATGCGGCTTCCAAGGAGGCCGGGTCGAGACCGTTTGCGGCCGTGGGATCCAGCCATTGAGTGACAGCCGTCACACCGTCGGCCTGATTGGTATCCAAACCATATTGCGCTTGGATATTGACGATGTCAGGGGCTAACTCGAATTGTGTCGGAGCGTTGGCGCTGGTGGCCCCAACGAATTGGTAGAGGGTATTGCTATTCTGAATGCCGGCGCCATTGGTGCCCGCAGTACCGATGGTGCTGAATGTGGTTATCCGGAAATTGCCCAGCGACAGGACATGGCTGACCGAGGCCGGGTTGGGAGAAACGGCGGTGTTATTGTAGGGGGAGGTTGCACCGAAGGTCAGCGTTACCGGGGGGTTGATGGTGGCGGGCATATTGCCGCCGTTTGCCGCAGGTAAGCCCTGAGTCCAACATGCGGCACTGCCGTCACAAATGGTGGTGATCTGCCGAAGAGCACAGGTCCTGGCGGCGGAATCGAGCAGCAATATAGTGTCGGTAGTATTGAGTCCTTGCCCCAGCGCCGTTACCTGGGCCGTGGAGGCAGTAACCATTTGCGCTTCGAAAGGAACAACGACCGCCGTGTTGCCGGACATAATGCGGATAGCGTCTGTGCCGCCTATGCCAATACCGTTGGCGTCATTAGTGATAAGGATCGGCGCCATGATGCCGTTGGTTATGGGATTGGCAATCGCCGTATTGTTGGCAAAATTCAGGCTGTTTTGTTTGGCGCCAGGAGCTGGCGGGATGGCGGGTGGGAAGTTGTTGAATGCTCCAGACAAGGCGCAGCCGACCGGGGTGGTATCTCCAACACCGGCAGCAAAACCATATCCGGCATTCCTGATTTCGCGTTCAAGCACATACAGCCCGAACATGGCATTGACCTGGGCATCGCTGCCGCTGGTTGTCGTGCGCTTGCGGTTTTCGAATACCGAAACGCTGACCATGATGGCCATCGCAGCCAGAATGGTAATGATGACTCCCACCAGCAATTCGATAAGGCTGAACCCTGAATGCCGTTGGACGGATATTTTATTGTTCATGGCGTAATATGGATTCCGGCTGTGGATCACTCAAGGATAGTCGCCACGGTGCGATAGGTATGTGGAATGCGTTCGCTGGGGCCCTGCCACTGCAACGTGATGGTGACGTTATTGGCGCCATCGATGACAACCGTTGGCGGCAGGGCCGCGGTGCCGGGAAGGACGGCCTGAACTTCAGGTAGCCAGTTCAGGTAAGCTGCTCCACCCGTTTGAAAATTCGCCACGAAGGTGGCATTTGCCTTGTTGGAAACCCACATTTGCGAAAGCATTTGATTTGCCAAAAAAGCGGCATCAAAGCGATATTTGGAATCAGTTGCCAATTGGACCGCCCGTGCCTGCATGGCGATCAAAGCCAGGACACCAAGGGAAAAGATCAGGACGCCAACGAGCGCTTCAAGCAATATCGAGCCCTGTTGCGATGTGGCGGAAGGTGTATGTGGCCGGCAAGTTCTCATCGCTCGCATCCCATGATATTGAAGGTGGCCTGTCCAGGATCGGTGCTGAACGCCGGGTCGCACATGCGGACCTCACCGCCCGTATTGATTTGAATACGAAGGCGCCGAACCCGCGGATCACCTACGGCAGTCGGATCCAGGATATCGACATAGCGTGGTACGTTCGCGGCAATGCTCGGTTCCAGACGCCCAAACCCATTGAAGATAAAGACCGCGTTGGGCATATTCTGGCCTGCTGCCAGCAACGGGTTTTGAAGCCCCACCGCGGTATCGGGAAGCAGATTTAATGATGCGCCGATCCTTATCCTTGAATTGTTTGGAGCGTTTTCATTAAGGACGAGCACACGGGCCGCAACTGTTGGCGGATTATTGAAAGGCGCGACAAAGGTGTTGCAAGCCTGGTTGCTGTCCGTGATGACTTGCCAGTCCGCACGGAAATTCGCATTGGTCAATACAAAAGCCACGCATTGGTTGGTTCTGGTCGCCTCAGCGCGGGCACGCTGCATTCCGCTTATGATGGAGTCCGCTGCGCCGCGTACCTCCGTATTGCGCATCCAGGTGCGGATACTGGGCAAGCCTACGCCAAGCATGATGCCAATGATCGCGACGACGATGACCAATTCGATCAAGCTGAAGCCTGTCGCTTTTTTTTGAAAATGGATTTGAGAGCGATTCGCCATGGCATTGCCGCCGATCAGCAACCGGTGCCCCGGGTGCTCTTCCAGCAATTGACGTTGCCGCCGGTGTTAAACGCAGCAGTATTGTGATTGCTGTAGCGGCGCCCCATGTTGTCAACCGCCAGATTAAAATTGGCCATCGCACCTTTGCCACGAGCGACGAGCAGAAAACCCGCCGCCGTTGGGTTGCTTGGGCCATTGACGGTCAGGGCCGCCACCGTCGGAGCGCCGGCGGTAGGGTCGTAGGCTTGACAGATGAAATCGAAATATATGCTGGCGGTAGTTTCATTCGTGCCGTTGCAAGCCACGGGGACCGCTGCGCCATTACCCCAGATGGTTGCTCCGGCGTAGGTGCGATTATCCGCAAAAAACTGTTCCATCAATGTCTTGTAGGTCGAAAGCTGCGAAGTTCCGTCCGCAATGCGCGATCGGACGAGATGATCGGTGTACATCGGTATGGCAACCGCTGCGAGGATGCCGATGATCGCGACGACAATCATGAGTTCGATCAAACTGAATCCTTCAGATTTTTTCATGGTTTTCCCCTACGATATGTCCGGATAGTAGTCAGGTTGATGTTCCAACGCAAAGGACTCTGACGAGCGGTTCCTGCCTCGGAACAAAAGGTCGTGTGGTGAGGCATTTCCGCCCGACGACTTGCGCAAGTATTTTCTGTCGCATGGATTGCCAACGTATTTTTGGGTAATGATGGCAGCTGCTTCGGCTTATTCCAGAATTAAGCTTTTGGCAGCGAACCAAGATGCAGCACCAGCGCCAGCGGCATGACCGGTTGCCAAACAGCCGGTGAGCAGGTATCCGCCCGTCGGCGCCTCCCAATCGAGCATTTCGCCCGCGCAGAAAACGCCAGGCAGCGCACGCAGCATGAGGTTTTCGTCAAGTTCGCTAAAAGACACCCCTCCGGCGCTGCTGATGGCTTCATCGAGCGGACGGGCTGCGACGAGATGCAAGGGCAGCGCCTTGATGGCGGCCGCCAGCTTCTCCGGGTTCTGCATTTCGTCCGGCGAGAGTGCTTCACGGAGCAGGCCGGCCTTCACTCCCCTGAGGCCGAGGCGACTTTGGAGATGGCTGGAGAGCGAGCGCGCTCCGCGAGGATGGGCGACCTCCGCCGCAACGAAGGCGGCGTCGTGACCAGGAAGAAGATCGAGATGAAGCAGGGCGCTTCCCGCGGCATCGATGCGGTCGCGAATGCCTGCCGATAGCGCATAGACCAGCCCCCCTTCGATGCCGGTATCGGTGATCATGATCTCGCCGCGGCGCTCGAGAATAAGGCCATCTTCCGCCGAGAATCGCGCAGCGATTGATTTCACCGGCCGGCCTGAATTTCGGTCGCGGAAATGATCGCTCCAGCCGACATCGAAGCCGCAGTTCGCCGGTTTGAGCGGCGCGATATCGATGCCATGTCGTTGGAGCAATGATACCCAAGCCCCGTCGGAGCCCAGTTTCGACCAACTGCCACCGCCCAGCGCCAGGATCGTGAGTGGATGATTCTTGGCGATTTCGCCGGCCGGCGTCGCGAAAAGAATGGCGCCTTCGGCATCCCAGCCAATCCACCGGTGGCGGACGTGGAGCCGCAAGCCGGCGCTGCGCAATCTGTGAAGCCAGGCCCGCAGAAGCGGGGCTGCCTTCATGCCGACAGGAAAGACGCGGCCGGAGCTGCCGACAAAACTGTCGATTCCCGATTTGAGCATCCAATCGCGGATAGCCGTCGGCGGGAAAGCGGTGATCGCAGGTCGCAGCGCATTCGTATGCCTGCCGTAACGGGAGAGGAAAATTTCCAGCGCTTCCGAATGGGTGATATTCATCCCACCCTTGCCGGCCATGAGGAACTTGCGGCCGGGAGAGGGCATGGCATCGTAGAGGTCGACCGCGATACCGGCGGCGAGCAATGTTTCGGCCGCCATCAGCCCGGCCGGGCCGCCGCCGATCACGGCAGCCGCTGTGACATGCCGGTCGTTCATGGCTTCCACGCATTTCGAGTCATGTCATGCGGCTTTCTCGCCTGGAGGCGAAATTTTGGCAGGCGAGCGCTTGGTCAGGAATGCGGCGCGCCGAGCGCAACCGTCGAGCGCGCGATGCGGTCCCGGCCGGCACGCTTGGCGGCGTAAAGAGCGGTATCGGCCTTGGTGATCAGACTCATGCCATCGTCCTCGGTGCCAAGTTCCGCGCATCCCAGGCTGAGGGTAATCGCATATTCGACGCCATCAACCATAAGCGGTTCGTTTGCGACGGCGTGGCGGATGCGTTCGGCGCGCAATGTCGCGGTCTTGATGTCGCAACGGCTGAGTAGAATGGCGAACTCATCGCCGCCGTAGCGGGCGACGAAATCGCTGTCCCGCACGGCGTTGCCAATGCGCTGCGCCACCGTCTGCAGGATGGCATTGCCGATCACGTGGCCATGCGTGTCGTTGAAACGCTTGAAATGGTCGACGTCGCACATCACCAACGAGATGGGCGACGGTTTTGGGTGTTCGCGGTGGGCTTGCAGCCGCTTCCCCATCTCGATTTCGAAACTGCCGTAATTGTGCAGCCCGGTTAGCTTGTCACGGCTGGCGAGCGTATCCAGGGCTTCGACGCGATTTTGAAGCAGCGTGAGCAGGGTGTAGACGCGTGCGTTGTCGATGACGCTGCCGAGAAAATCGCAGAGATGCTGAATCAACACCAGGTCGTCGGTGCTGAGGGCATTGAGGCGGCGCATGCTGCCGAGCCAGAGGACGCCAATGGGCTTGCCATGTTTGCGGATGGGCAACACGGCAAAGGTCTTCAAATCCTTGAGGATTTCGAGGTTGTCCTTATCCGTCTTGCTCATGGGAAGGTTGAGCAAGCTTGGGATATCGGCAAAATAGAGCGGACGATTGTTGGCGAAGGCGTCGCTCGAAGCGCTGTCGCAGTAATCGAGCGAATAGGCGAGTTGAGCGCAGTGCGCTTGCCAGGCCTTCCCCCATTTCGCCTCGGGAGGCACAAAGCGCGTATCGGCGCACCGCAGAACGCCGTCTTCATGCATGAGCACCGCGGCGAAATCGAGTTCGAAACGAGCGATAAATTCGCGCTCGATGCGCGGGTAGATTTCCCGGTCGGTGGTCAGGCTGTTCAATTCCGCCAGAAAATGGAGCAGCGACTTCAAGTCTTTTTCGACCCCGCGGATGGTGTCGATGTTGGCTTCGAGATCGGCCGCCTTGCGATGCAGGCTGATGAGTGGAGCGGCTTCCTCCATCAATTCGCGGACGCTGGTCACCAGCATTCCGGGCAAGACGCATTGCTGCGAAAAGAGCGTCAAGGTGCCTACAGGCGAGGCGCCGGTATCTGCAGCCTGAATGGGAAAAGCGACCAGGCTCCGCATTTCCCAACGAACGAAACGTCCTTGCGTGCCGGTTGAGTAATCCTTGATATTGCGTTCGCTGACGCGCTGGATGGTGCCGGTGGCGAAGGCGACGGCAGTGGCGTCCTGACCGTCGAGCGCGAAGGCATATTGGGAATAGGCATGTTCCACGCTCGAGAAGGCAGGCGGGAGATGCAGCCGGGCGCAAGTCAGTGCGATTTCGTCCGGATGATGCAGATTGATCAGATAACCATCGACCTTGGGATAAGTGCGCAAGGCGGCTTCAACAGCGTTCAGGCAGTCGTTCAGGTCCTTTGCCGTACGCAGCGCGGCGCGGGCTCGCCGTCGTGGCGACCGGGCAATCTCGGAGTCGAGTGCGTTGGGCAAAGCAAACTTGTTTCCGGGATTTTGAAAAACCCGCACAGATCGACCGGTGGTTGAAGGTTTCATGCCCATTTCCAATTACAGCGTTCTGCCAGTCTGCGCATTTTCGCCTAAATCCCGTTTTGCCGCACCTTGAATTCCGGTGCTTTCGGAGCGCTGCTGGCGGCCTTAGTCCCTTTATGGATATGGTTTGCAGGCAGGTTGCACCCTTCGATCAAGGCGCCGGGTTGCTGTGTCTCAGATGGATCTGGTCGATGGCCTTCAGGATTTCCAGGGATAGCGGGGTTGTCAGCGCAGCGAGATTTTCTTCCAATTGCATGACATTCGATGCCCCGATGATGGTACTGGCGACAAAGGGGCGCGAACGGACGAATGCCAATGCCAATTGCGTCGGCGTCAAGCCATTTTTGCGCGCCAAGCCGCAATAGGCTTCGACGGCGGGACGAACGCCCGGCTTGTCGTAGCGCTGGCCGAATTGCGGGAATTGCGACAGGCGGCCTTTGGCATGAGGATCGACCAGATATTTGCCCGTAAGGTGACCGAACGCCAGGGGCGAATAGGCGAGGAGCCCAATGCGTTCGCGATGGCAGACTTCATGCAAGCCATGTTCGAAAACGCGGTTGAGCAGGTTGTAGGCGTTCTGGATGGAGACGACGCGTGGCAGACCGAATTCTTCTGCCATCCTGATGAACTGGCAGACGCCCCAGGGATGTTCGTTGGAAAGGCCGATCTCGCGGATTTTGCCCTCGGCGACCAGCTCGGCGAGCGCTTCGAGTTGGGTACGGATGGGCGTGCAATCGCGCTCCTGATCTGGCTGATAAAGCCAGTTGCCGAACATGGGCTGGTTGCGCTCGGGCCAATGCAACTGATAGATGTCGACGTAATCGGTGCGCAGACGCTTGAGCGAACTTTCTATGGCGGCTCGCAGATTGGCGCGATCCAACGCCAATGGACCGCCACGCACCCACGTCAGGTTGCGCGACGGACCCGCGATTTTGGTGGCGATGACAATCTTGTCTCGCGGTTGGCGGACAAGCCAACGGCCGACGATGGCTTCCGTGGCGCCGTAAGTTTCGGCACGCGCGGGAACGGAGTACATCTCGGCGGTATCGATGAAGTTGATTCCGCGTTCAAAAGCCAGGTCGAGTTGCGCGTGGGCATCTGCTTCAGCCGTCTGCTGGCCGAAGGTCATGGTGCCCAGGCAGATATCGGGAATTTGCAAGGCGCTGCTGCCGAGCGAGCGGGAAGGGATCTTCATCGGGAAGGCTCAGAGGCGAAAACCAAAATCATACCGCGCCCCAGGAACTACGCGGTTGCTGATCCAGAGTGATTTTGATAGCCTCGGGCGTATTCAATACGTCTAATAATCGAGGAGAGTTTTTTTCATGCCGCATGTCGATATCCACGGGCGCAGCATCTACTACGAATTGCATGGAGATGGCGACGAAACGTTAACTTTACTTAACGGCCTGACCATGAGCACCATCGGTTGGACGCCACAGGTCGCCGATTTTTCCAAGAATTTCCGCTTGCTGCTGCTCGATATGTGCGGCCAGGGAAAATCCGTCCGCCCGGATGAAGAGATTTATCCTTTGACCCGTCAGGCCGATGATATCGCCGCGCTGCTTGATCATCTTGGCATCGCGCGGACGCATTTGCTCGGAATTTCCTACGGCGGCGTGGTCGCCCAGCACTTCGTCGTTCGTCATCGCGAAAAGGTCAACAAGCTGGTGCTGACCGATACCCTGGCTTGCGGCGATGAGGCGACCTCCGCGTTTTGGGATTCCATGGTCCTGGCACAGGAATCCGGCGGTCCGAAGCTGCGCTTTCGCGTCATGTTGCCGATGACCTTCGGCAGCCCCTTCCTAAAGGCCGCGGCTGCCATGATTCCGGCGTTCGAGCAGGCGGATGGGCTGATTCCCTGGTCGGTGGTCAAGGCGTTGTCGGAGGCCCTGAACGGTTTCGACATGCGCGAGCAGCATAAGAGTTTCGATATGGAAACGCTGGTCATGGTGGGTGAGATGGATCGTTTCACACCGTACTACCAAGCTAAAACGATTGCCGATGGGATTCCGGGCGCGAAATTCCGCGTCCTTCCCGGGGTAGGCCACGCGCCGACCTTCGAGAACCCGCCACTATTCAATCAAACGGTGCTTTCCTTCCTCAAGGGCACGATGGCGGATTAGCCAGGTGCATTCGGGTGTTTCGAGCGAGGCGCCCTTGCGGCGCCTCGTTGCTTTTCGTAGAGTGCTACGGTGAATATCCAAGCGTTTTTCCTGCCATTCCTGTTTCTGGTGCTTTCCGCCTGTGCGCCGATGCCGCCGCAGGGCGCGGTGAATTGGGTGCCGTCGCCAAATTTCGACGAACGCCGACCCAACTTCATCATCATTCATCAAACCACCAGCGACACTGCGGAACGCGCACTTAGGACATTGACAGATCCGGAGCGCAAGGTCAGCGCGCATTATTTGATCGGACGCGACGGAAAGGTATTCCAGCTCGTGGATGAGCGGTTCCGCGCTTGGCATGCAGGGCAATCCTGGTGGGGCGGAAATACCGATCTCAACTCCAGTTCGATCGGCATCGAGCTCGACAATACCGGCGAAGAGCCTTTTGCCGAACCGCAAATCGCGGCATTGCTCGAATTGCTGCGCGGTTTGCAGGAGCGCTATCGTATCCCTGCGGCTAACATCATTGGCCATGGCGACATCGCGCCTCGGCGTAAGATCGATCCGAGTCGTTACTTCCCGTTGCGGACCCAGGCAGATAAAAGCTTCGGAGTGTGGTGGTCTCAGCCCGGCAAGGCGGCCCCAGCGGGCTTCGATGGATTGCTCGGGTTGCAGGCGCTGGGGTACGACGTTTCCGATCCCCATGCGGCGATCAGCGCCTTCAGGCGCCATTTCCTCGGCGACGATGCGCCGCCGGTGCTGACGCGCGCGGATCTGGCACTCATGCAGTGTCTGATCGCATCCAGGAATGGTGCTGACCCAGCGCAAATGCCGCCGCCGAAAGAATGAGCATGAGCGATCTTTTTTCCGACCAGCAACCGAAGTCGGCAGCACCGCTCGCCGAGCAGTTGCGCCCGCAGACGCCGGACGAGGTCATTGGCCAATCCCATTTGCTCGGGCCGGGCAAGCCATTGCGGCTGGCGTTCGAGTCCGGCCAGTTGCACTCGCTGATTCTCTGGGGGCCGCCGGGCGTCGGCAAGACGACGCTTGCGCGGCTGATGGCGAAGAGTTTCGATGCCGATTTCATCGCCCTCTCGGCAGTGCTCTCCGGCGTCAAGGAAATTCGCGAAGCCATTGCCCGCGCCGAAGACGCGCAGGTTCGCGGGCGCCGGACCATCCTTTTCGTCGATGAAGTTCATCGCTTCAACAAATCACAACAGGATGCCTTTCTGCCTTTCGTCGAATCGGGTTTGGTGACGCTGATCGGCGCCACGACCGAGAATCCTTCGTTCGAGGTCAATTCGGCGCTGCTTTCCCGAGCCTCGGTCTATGTGCTGAAGCCGCTCGACGAATCGGAACTGGGCCAGTTATTCGACCGCGCCCGGGAAAGGGCGCTGGGCGATCTCGAATTCGAGGCGTCGGCCCGCGATCGCCTCATCGGGCTGGCGGATGGAGATGCGCGTCGCCTGCTCAACCTGCTGGAACAAACCGGTACAGCGGCCAGGACGGCAGGTGTGACCAAGCTCGATGCCGCATTCCTCGAGTCGGCACTGGCGCAAAACCTGCGCCGCTTCGATAAGGGCGGCGATGCCTTTTACGATCAGATTTCGGCGCTGCATAAGGCTGTGCGCGGTTCAAATCCGGATGCGGCGCTGTACTGGTTCTGCCGCATGCTCGAAGGCGGCGCCGACCCGCGCTACCTGGCGCGCCGTATCGTGCGCATGGCCTGGGAGGATGTCGGGCTGGCCGATCCGCGGGGGACGCAGATCGCGCTCGACGCCGCCGAAACCTATGAGCGTCTGGGTTCCCCCGAAGGCGAACTGGCGTTGGCCGAGGCGGTGATTTATTTGGCGGTTGCGGCCAAGTCCAACGCCGCCTATTCCGCCTACAACGCGGCGCGCGCCTTCATCTCCAAGGATGCCTCGCGGCCGGTGCCGGGACACCTGCGCAATGCGCCGACGCGCTTGATGAAGGAGTTGGGTTACGGCAAGGATTATCGCTATGCCCACGACGAAGCCGACGCCTACGCGGCGGGGGAAAATTACTTCCCTGAGGGCATGCCGCCGGTGCGTTGGTATGAGCCGACGGAGCGTGGGCTGGAGGGCAAGATCGGAGAAAAACTCGCCCATTTGCGCGACCTCGATCGCAAGGCGCGCAAATAGGCGTTTTACATCGGCTGGACGATCAGGTCAGACCGGAGAAGGAGATGGTGCAAATCTCCTGATCGCAGACTTCGAGGAACCCCAGCAAGGCCGCGCAGAAAGCATAAGGTTTCTCGTAGGGCAGCACATGCGCCGCGCCTTCGACGATGATCAGGCTCGAATTCGGAATCCGTTCGGCAATCTGCCGCTGGTAGATCGGCGGCGTCAGGCGGTCTTCGCTGCCGCCGATGACCAGCGTCCTGACCTTGATTTTATGCAGTTCGTTTTCCGGATCATAGTTGTCGCCGCTGTGCAGCATGCGGACCATGCCGTCGTACCACTCGTGCGGGAGCGCCTGCTTGAAGAAGGCTTCCTTTTCCTTGAGCCACTGAGCGTTCTTCTCGTAAAAATTCTCGGCGTAGATGCTCTGGCTGATTTCGCGGAAGAACGAGATACCGTCGTAAGATTTGAAAACGTCTTCCCAGCGCTGGGCGCAGTAGCGCAGCATGCCGGTGGTCTTGAAAGGCGTGTTGGCGAGAATCAGCGAGTGGAGCATGTCCTGGTGCTTGAGGGCGAATTTGATCGCGACTTCACCGCCGTAGGAAATGCCGAACAGGTGGATTTTTTTGAAACCCAGTTGATCGAACAATTCCTTCATGACTTCGACGTGGAAGTCCTGGGTGTAATTGGGGTTTTCCGCCATCTTGTCCGACCGGCCCTGATCGACCATGTCGAAAATCACCAGCTTGTACTTGCGCGACAGGGCGTCCTTGAAAGGAAGCCAGCTGTCGCAGCTCATCATGATGCCGTTGACGAGGACGAGCGGTTCGCCTTCGCCGAACGTTTCATAATGGATTTTCTTATTTTTGCATTGAATCGTAGGCATGCTGTCACCTCATGAAATATGCCTTTGTAAATCGGGCTGCACCTGCGTGTGCGGCCATTATACAGGCATTGCGCGGCCTCTCGTTTGCAGACCATTACCTGAACAGGTAGCCCGGGCGTCTCTCCCGCGAGCGGTTGGGATAACGCGCTTGGCCTTGAAAAAATGCTGGGCAACAATGGCGTCGGGCGCGCTTCCCGTTTTTCGGCGCACGCTAGGGCGTGTTCACAATCAGGCGACGGTTGCGCGAGGGGCAGGCAGGCTGCAGGG
>JAPUEC010000098.1 GCA_027492775.1 Rhodocyclaceae bacterium | reverse complement strand
CATGGCTTTCCCCTGATAGTTTGCTTTGCTCGAAATTGTTTTTCCCGCCTGCGGACGCCGGCAAGGTGCCGTTATTCACTTGCTGCGGCCCGTGGGCAATATTGGTTTGCTTGGCATAGACCACCGGCGGGTTCTTGATCGCCGCCAGGGTTTCCAGCGTTGCCCGGCACTGGCTTTGCGCCTTCAAGGCAAGGCGTAGATAGCGGTCCATGGCATCAGGGTATTGGCCCATGTTCGTCGCCGCCCGGCGGGCGAGTTCGTTAAAGATGGCATCCAGCGTGTGGGCCTGGGTCATCATCAGCGCTTCGGCCCGCGTTAGGTCGCCCTGGCTGGCTTTCTCGTTCTCCTGCGCCAATGCCACCACCAGCGAGGTCAAATGGATCTCGCCCAGCTGCGTGGAAAAAGCGCGGTTGGTAATGGCCCCGCGTACTACTGGCGCCGTGATGGTCCGCGCCACATAGTCGTTATGGGTTTCGCTCTCCGGCTTCTTGGCAATCTGCAGCTCACTGGGATCGGGTTTCTTTGGGGCCGATTTTGTTTTGGGCTTCGGGTTGCTCATGATTTGCACTCCTTACTGATTCATTCATCCCCGGATCAGCGATAGATCGCTATCGGGTACATGGTATTTCTATAGAGCACTACAGGAGGTGAAGTAGAGAGCGGGCTTTTTTTCACCGCATAGCACCAGCAAGTGAAGTAGCAGCCCGTCTCCCTACTGCACGTCGTGTAGCTATCCTGTCGGCTCTACTACGGGAAATGTAGTAAGCCCGCCGTTTTTTAAACGAATAAATAACGGCACCGGATCGCGCAAACGGTAAGCACCTCTCGGGAATGCCTTGGGCGACATTTCCAGCTTGCCGCCGCAAGGATCGAGAGCGCACCAGGTCACCGCGTACAGACTCGCCTTGTTCGGCCTAGCGCCTTTGCGTGTTTCCACTATTAATTCAAGCGCTTGAAGCTCCCGTTTTGCCTTCTGTAGCGTTGCCTCGGATCGCCAGCCTCGCGGCTGCATGAGTTTCCATGCGGCGCACAGGTCGCCGTTGTTATCGCCCCGGTATTGCAAGGCAAGATCGATCAGCAACATCCGTGCATAAGGACTGGCCGCGATAAAGGCGCGGGATTGCAGGACAGCGAGAGGCAGCGTAACGAATGCTCCGCCATCCCGCTTATCCTTGGCTTCTTTCCACCGTTTGCCGTGGCTAGCCATCGAGGGTACCTGCAACCCGCTCAAGGAAGGCACACAAGCCCCACAGTTCGACGTAAGAGAGGGCGGCAATGTCAGGGCTTACGCCAAGCCATGCCATGCGCTCAGAGAGCCTGTAACAGCGTTCCCGCAGTTGTTCGAGCCTCATGGCCGCACCTCCTTCACCAGCACATAGCGGGCGACGTTGTGCGCTTTTCCTGCGTCGGTTTCTTGATGGGTACGAATGGTTTCAATCCGATACCCTTCTATCCGCAACTCACGAACCCGCGCCGCAGGCATAAGAATGTCGAGATTGCGGCGGGCCTCAAGTGTCGTAATGGGGGCGCAGCGCGTCCAAGAGTCGGGCGCGTTGTGCCGATGCTGACACGTCGGCATAATAGGCAAGTGAATTGTTTTCTTGGGCCGCCTTCGGGTGGCCTTTTTTGTTTTCCATGTTCGCCCCCTATTTCGCAGCAACAAGGGCGCGAATATCCTCAACCCGCCATACGGTTGTACGCGGACCAAGTTTCACAGATTTTGGATATTTACCCGATTTAACGCCCGCCCAAAAACTTGATTTGCTGATGGGCAGGACTGCGGGGATTGGAGGATTGGCTTTCGGGTCGCCAATGATTTGCGAAAGGCGTAAATAGCCGGTTTCTGGAAGTTGGTGCATTTAGGATTACCTCGTATCAAGTGAGTACGAGGCAATCGTCGTTTGTCCTGTAATGCGAACGGCCCAATTAGGCATGTCGAGTTGCCTATTAGGCAGAGTTGAGACTAGGCGCAATCTCCTTTGCAAGCTTTAGGGCCTTACGGATGCTATCGTCAGACACTGAAACGCCTACGGAAGCGGCAGCCTTTTCAAGGTCTTTACCGGAAGGTTGCTTTCCTTTTGGGAACGATGCTAGAAGAGCTGCAATAGTCGCGGCCAGCGTATTATCAGAGACAGTTGTTGTTTTGCGCCCCGTTTTTGCTCCGAGAAGATTCGCTCGATTTCTTCTTGTCTAATAACGATGGCGCATTCCAAAATGGTAACGGGAAGCGACTCAGCATCTTCCGGCACGCTTATCCAAAGTTTAAACCCTGGTAGATTTTGATAATCGTCTACCACACGGGGACCGGCATAAATCCACTTGACAGCGCGGATCACGCGTTTTGTATCTGCAAGAAACGTCCGCCAGTCCGCCGGATATACAGCACATGGGCCGCAATTTCTTGCTGCTATCGGCAGATAATCATCGTCCGCTAAAGTACCGTCCTGCTTATAAACAAACGGGGTAAAATAATTTCGGGGAATTAAAATACAAAGTTCAATTTGTCCATATGCTGCGAATTGAATCAAGTCATCTGTAGTGCAAGAAAGCTGCTTCGCAGTTTCTTCTAGCGACGAATAGTATTTTTTGAGCATTAAGCGCACCTCTCACGCCACCTTATTTAGAAGCCGCGCCAGCCGGGTAAGGGTGCCCGGTTTTCGCCCCGTCGTGCTAAGCGCGGCTAACCCTTATGCCGCGCTACCATGCAGCGGAATCACTTCCGCCCCCGCTTTCAGCTTGTCGAGGTAATCCGCCCATTCCTGCATCATAGCGCGGCGCTCTTTCAAAAACTTCGTGCGGTTGTAGGCCGTGCCCAGCGCGTCCGGCACCTTGTGGGCCAATTGGTGTTCAATCACTTCCGGCTTGTGGTGCAGTTCTTCGGCAAGGATGGTTCGCGCCATAGCCCGGAAACCGTGTCCGGTGATTTCCGTCTTGGTGTCGTAACCCATGCGCCGCAGGGCAGCATTTACCGCTGCCTCGCTCATGGCCTTTTGCGGATCGCGGCCGGGGAAAACATAGCGCCCATGTCCGGTGAGGGCGTGCAGGTCGCGCAGGATCGCCACCGCTTGCGTAGCCAAGGGCACGACGTGTTCGGTCTTGGTCTTGGTGACGAAGTAGCGCCACTCGGCTTTATCGAGGTCGAACGATGTCCATTCCGCCCGTCGTAGCTCGCCAGGACGAACGAACAGCAGCGGGGAAAGGAGCAGGGCCGACCGCACAACGAAAGTGCCGCTAAACGCGTCTATGGCCCTCAATAGCTCGGCAACCTTGGCGGGGTCCGTGATGCTGGCAAAGTTTCCATGTCGCGCTGGCGGCAATGCCCCTTTCAGATCGCCGGAAGGGTCGCGACTGGCCCTGCCGGTCGCCACCGCATAGCGGAATATCTGCCCACAGTTTTGATGCACCCGATGCGCTGTATCAAGGGCGCCACGGCTTTCCGTTCGCCGCAAAACCGCCAGCAATTCGGGGGCGGAAATTTCGGCAATGGGCCGACCGCCCAGCCAAGGGAACACATCGTTTTCCAAACGCTTGATGATCTTGTCGGAATGCCCCGGCGCCCATCCCGGCGAGTGTTTGGCAAACCATTCGCGGGCAATCACTTCGAAGCTATTGGCCGCACGCTCCACCTTGGCGGCTTTCTGCACCTTCTTGTTTTCGCCGGGGTCAATGTCGTTCGCCAGCAGTTTGCGGGCAGCGTCCCGACGTTCGCGGGCGTCCTTCAAGCCGATGTCGGGATAGACACCATGCGCTAGAACCTTCTCCTTGCCACCGTAGCGGTACTTCTGACGCCAGTATTTTGAGCCGTTGGGATGGACCAGAAGGAACAAGCCTTTTTCATCGGGCAGCTTGTAAGCCTTTTCCTGAGGCTTGGCGCTACGGATTGCGGTATCGGTTAGAGGCATTTGGGGGTATCTCCCTTGGGGGTACATCCGTGCACCCCCGTTTTATACCCCCATGTACCCCCGGATTGCAATATGCCAAGTTGGACCACTACGGACGAAAAAAAGGCCAGAACCCTTGTGTTTATTGGGTGTTCTGGCCTTCTTTGGACTACATAAAACTTAAATCTGGTGGACCGAAAGGGGATCGAACCCTCGACCTCTGCATTGCGAACGCAGCGCTCTCCCAGCTGAGCTATCGGCCCGTAGGCGGCGGATTATATCATCGCTGCAGGCATTGCAACATCCGGTCCCGAAGCATGCGGGAACGCCGGCCGACGCTGGTGATCTGACGAACATTCACCAGCCATTGGAGCGAATCATGCCTGCATCCTGTGACATCTCTGACCGCCATTGCAAACCCTGCGAGGGTGGCGTGGCGCCGCTCGGAAGGGAAGAGGCCGAAAAGCTGCTTGCCGGGCTCGAAGGATGGCAACTGCAAGAGGGCTGGATCGAGAAGAACTTCGCCTTCACCAACCATTACAAGACGATGGCTTTCGTCAATGCGGTGGCGTGGATTTCACACCGGGAAGATCATCATCCGGAAATGGTGGTGGGCTACGCCGAATGCCGAGTGCGCTACTCGACCCACGCGATTGACGGTCTTTCGGAAAACGATTTCATTTGCGCCGCCAAAGTGGATCGGCTGCTGACGCTTTAATCCAAGACGCAGCGCTGGCCCTCAGCTCGGGCCGGCGCCGGCTAATGCGCGGCGCAAACGGTCGGCGACGGCCGCCCACTCCGGTGTAGTGGGGATGGCCTCCACCACGATCAATTCGGCGCCGGAATGGTCGAGTTCGCGAAGCGCCGCATAGAGCCCGTGCGCATAGGCGACAGCCTCGGCCGGCAACATTTTCCAGGCGTGCGGCATGCCGGCTTGCGGCGGCTGACTGTGGCAAAGCACGGCACAACTGCGGCCGCTGTGGCGGCGGGCCAGCAGAAAATCGAGCAGGCGGTCGGACGCCACCATGCGCATAGGCGTGATCGGCGCGTAATGCGCGGCAAGTGAGCCTGAAACGCGGGGCGCGCCGGTAGAGCTCGGCGCCTCCGGAATATTGCCCAAGGCTGCCGCCAGATGCTCGGGCGCGATGTGGCCAAGACGCAAGATAGCGGGAGTGCCGCGCGAGAGATCGACGATGGTCGACTCGATGCCGACCCGGCAGGCGCCGCCGTCGAGCACCATGGCAACGCGCTCGCCCAATTCCTCCCGCACATGCTCGGCGGTGGTGGGACTGATGCGGCCAAAGCGGTTGGCAGAAGGGCCGGCGATCCCACCTTTCCCGCCCGCCGCGGCAAAACGGCGCAATAACTCCAGCGCGACCGGATGCCCCGGCACGCGTAGGCCGACGGTATCCTGCCCGCCGGTCACGGCATCGGGCACCCAGGCCTGCTTTTTGAGGATGAGGGTGAGCGGGCCGGGCCAGAAGTGTTCCATCAACTCCCAGGCGATGTCCGGGATGTCCTCCGCCCAGCGTTCGACCCAATCGGCGCCCGGCAGGTGGACGATGAGCGGGTGATCGGCGGGGCGGCCCTTGGCGGCGAAAATTTTGCCGACCGCCATTGGGTCCGCGGCATCGGCGCCGAGACCATAAACGGTCTCGGTGGGGAAAGCGACCAGTTCCCCCGCCAGCAGCAGTTCGGTGGCGCGGGAATAGTCGGAATCGGACGGGGCGGCGCCCCGCCCCTGCTGCGGCATTGGCTAGACTTCCGGCAGCTTCATCGCCAGCACCTTATTGCGCTGCGTCTGGCGGTAATCCTGCAGCTTCTGGCGCAGCACCGGGTCGTCGTTGGCCATCATCGCCACGGCGAACAGAGCGGCATTGGCGGCGCCGGCTTCGCCGATGGCAAAAGTGGCGACGGGAATGCCCTTGGGCATTTGGACGATGGAGTAGAGCGAGTCGATGCCATTGAGCGCCTTCGACTGGATGGGCACGCCCAGCACCGGCAGCGTGGTCTTGGCGGCCAGCACGCCGGCCAGATGGGCGGCGGCGCCGGCACCGGCGATGATCGCCTTCAGGCCGCGGTCGATGGCGGTGGCGGAATATTCCAACGCTTCATCCGGCGTGCGGTGGGCGGAAAGCACACGGGCTTCGTAGCCGACGCCGAATTCCTTGAAGATGACGGCGGCGGCCTGCATGGTCGGCCAGTCGGAATCGGAACCCATGAGGATGCCGACGAGAGGTTTGTTGGGGGAGGTGTTTTGCGTCATTTTTACTTCCTTGTCGCTGGTGGAGTGAAAGAAGGCGTAAAACTTGTTATTGCCGCTCCGCCGCCTCAATGGTGTTGGCGAGCAGCATGGTGATGGTCATGGGGCCGACGCCGCCGGGTACCGGCGTGATGAGCGAGGCCACTTCCTTGCACGGGGCGAAATCAATGTCGCCGCACAGCTTACCGTCCGGCAGGCGGTTGATGCCGACATCGATAATCACCGCACCGGGCTTGATCATATCGGCAGTAACGAAGCGCGGTTTGCCCAGCGCCGCCACGAGGATATCCGCCCGGCGGGTGTGAAAGGCGAGGTCGCGGGTCTTGGAATTGCAGACGGTGACGGTGGCACCGGCGTTGATGAGCAGCAGCGCCATCGGCTTGCCGACGATGTTGGAGCGGCCGATGATCACCGCCTCCTTGCCGGCGAGATCGACACCGCCCTTTTCGAACATCTTCATGACGCCGTAGGGCGTGCAGGGAATAAAACGCGGATTGCCCTGCGCCAGCGCGCCGATATTCACGGCGTGAAAGCCGTCGACATCCTTTTCCGGGGCGATGGCTTCAAGCACCGCTTCCTCGTCGAAATGCTTCGGCAGCGGCAGCTGCACCAGGATGCCATGCACCGTCGGGTCGGCGTTCAGTTCGGCGATCTTGGCCAGCACCTCCGCAGGAGCGGCATCGACGGCATAGACGATTTTCTCGGAATTCATGCCGATCGCCTGGCAGGCATTGACCTTATTGCGCACGTAGACCTGGGAAGCGGGGTTTTCGCCCACTAGGATCACCGTCAGCCCCGGGCGGTTGCCCTTGGCGGCGAGCGCCGCCACCCGGTCTTTGAAGCCGGCCCGCAGCTCCTGGGCCAAGGCGTTGCCATCGAGAATTCCAGCCGTCATGGCTATTCCATCCACAAATGAAAAGGGGAAAGGCGCGCCTTTCCCGGACGGCCAAATTTTACCAGAAAGCGAGAATGCCGACATCGCCCCGCCACCCTGGTTCTTGAGTACGGTTCCGCTCGCCTGGCAAAGGTCATATGGCAGGTGAATACCAACTGTGTGACAATCCGGATTTTTCCGGCGCCTCCATGCTGACGATCTATCAACTCAAGCCCGCTTTCCAGGCGCTGCTGCGCCCGCCGACGCGCTGGCTCGCCAGCCACGGTGTCAGCGCCAACATGGTCACGGTAGCGGCGATGCTGGTTTCCCTGGGCCTTGGCGCGGCGCTCTATCTTGCCGCACCGGCCGAACCCCGCCTTTTCCTGCTGCTGCCCTTGTGGATGTTCCTGCGCATGGCCTTCAACGCCATCGACGGGATGCTCGCGCGCGAATTCGGGCAAAAATCGGCGCTTGGCGCCTATCTCAACGAGCTGACCGACGTCTTCTCGGATGCTGCGCTCTGCCTGCCTTTCGTGCTCGTGGCGCCCTTCGGCTGGGGCAGCGTCGGCGGCGTGGTTTTTCTCGCCGCCGTCTCCGAGATGGCCGGCGCGCTCGGACCCATGGTGGGCGCGCCGCGCCAATACCAAGGGCCGATGGGCAAGAGCGACCGGGCATTCGTCTTCGGCGCCCTGGGCTTATGGCTGGGTTGGGCCGGCAGCCTCCCCGAAGTGCTTTTCTGGGTGATGCCCGTGGCCTCGGCGGCCATCGGCATCAACATCATCAACCGCATTCGCGGCGGCCTTGCCGCCCTCACACGACCATGACCAGAACCCACGAAGAAAACCACTTCACAACCCACGATGGCGTCGAGTTGTTCTACCGGCGCTGGCCTGCAACCGCGCCTCGTCGCGGCGCCGTGGTCATTTTCCACCGCGGCCATGAACATGGCGGGCGGATGGCGCATCTGGTGGATGAACTCGATCTGCCGGAATTCGACTTCTACGCCTGGGACGCGCGCGGCCATGGGCGCTCGCCTGGGGTCCGCGGCTATTCCCCAAGCTTTGCGCACTCGGTACGTGACGTCGAGACCTTCATCGCGCACCTGCGCGATACCTGGAGCCTGGCCGAGGAAGATATCGCGGTTGTCGCCCAGAGCGTCGGCGCGGTGGTCGTTTCGACCTGGGCGCATGACTACGCGCCGCGCGTGCGCTGCCTGGTGCTTGCCTCGCCGGCCTTCAAGGTCAAGCTTTACGTACCCTTCGCCCGCGCCGGCCTGCGCCTGATGCAGGCGGTGCGCGGCAATTTCTTCGTCAACAGCTACGTCAAGTCGAAGTTCCTCACCCACGACCCGGAGCGGCAGGCCTCCTACGACGCCGACCCGCTGCTCTCGCGCGCCATCTCGGTCAACATCCTGTTGGCGCTCTACGAGGCGGCCGAGCGCGTGGTCGCCGATGCTCAGGCGATCACGGTGCCGACCCAATTGCTCATTTCCGGCGCCGACTGGGTGGTGCATCACGGGCCGCAGCACGCCTTTTTCGACGGTCTCGGGGCAGAGATCAAGGAAAAACATGTGCTCGAGGGCTTCTACCACGACACCCTGGGCGAGCGTGACCGCGCCAAGGCCGTGGCTCTGGCGCGCGACTTCGTCCTGCGCCGGTTCGCCGAACCCTGGTCGCGTCCCGATCTGCGGCAGGCGCATCGCCGCGGCTTCACCCACGACGAATCGGAAATGCTGTCGCGGCCGCTGCCGGCACTGCATCCGCGCAATCTGTATTGGAAGGGATATCGCACCAGTTTGAAATTCTCTGGCCTGCTTTCGGAAGGGGTGGCCCTCGGCCACCGGACGGGCTTCGATTCCGGCAGTTCGCTCGATTATGTATATCGCAACACGCCGGCCGGCCTTGGGCCGATCGGCCGCCTGATCGACCGGCAGTATCTCGACGCCATCGGCTGGCGAGGCATCCGCCAGCGCAAGCTGCATATCGAGGAACTCCTCCGTCTGGCGCTGGAAAGGCTGCGCAGCAATGGGCAGCCGCTCCGGGTGCTCGACATCGCCGCCGGGCACGGTCGTTATGTGCTGGAAGCGCTCTCCGCCACCGAACTGCGCCCGGAATCCATCTTGCTCCGCGATTTCAGCGAATTGAACGTCACCAGCGGGCAGGCGTTGATTGCCGCGAAGGGGCTCGCCGATATCGCCCGTTTCGAGCAGGGCGACGCTTTCGACCGGGCGAGCGTGGGCGCCGTAGCGCCGAAACCCACGGTGGGCATCGTCTCCGGCCTCTATGAGCTCTTTCCCGACAACGATATGGTCATCCGCTCGCTCGCCGGCATGGCCGAGGCGGTCGTGCCGGGCGGTTACCTCATATACACCGGGCAGCCGTGGCATCCCCAGTTGGAGATGATCGCCCGGGCGCTGACCAGCCATCGCGGCGGTCAGGCGTGGGTGATGCGGCGGCGAACGCAAGCCGAAATGGACCAGCTCGTCGCCGACGCCGGGTTCGACAAGATCGAGCAGCGTATCGATGAATGGGGAATTTTCACCGTCTCCCTGGCAAGGCGGCGCGACGCGTGAGCATGGCCGCAGTCCCGGCGGCCAGTCCGCCCGTTCTTTTCTGGCGGCGCAGCATCGCCTGGCTGCTCTTTCTCGGCCCCTTCTTTTTCCTCAGCTACGGCTATGCCAATCGCGTTGCCGCAAGCGCCGGGGTTACGAATTCGCTCTTCTTCGCCTGGGAGCGGGAAATCCCCTTTGTGCCTTGGACGATCCTGCCCTATTGGTCCATCGATCTGCTCTACGGCCTCTCCTTCCTCTGCTGCCGCAGCCGCGGGGAGGTCGACCGCCATGCCTTGCGCCTGCTCAGCGTCCAGCTGATTTCGGTCGGCTGCTTCCTGCTCTTCCCCTTGCGCTTCGCTTTCGAGCGCCCCATCGCCGAGGGAAGCTTCGCCTGGCTGTTCGACGCCCTGGGGAGCTTCGACCTGCCGTTCAATCAGGCACCATCGCTGCATATCGGTCTGCTCGTCCTGATATGGGTGCAATTCGGGCGATTGCGCCTGGCGCCGGCGCTCAAGTTCGCGGTGCATTTCTGGGCGCTCCTGATCGGCGTCTCGGTACTCACCACCTGGCAGCACCATTTCATCGACGTTCCGACCGGCATCGCCGCCGGCCTCTTCTGCATCTGGCTCTGGCCCGATAACCACCCGGCGCCCCTGCGGCAACCTCTGGCGCGCTCTCCGCGCCGCTGGCGGCTGGCCCTTATTTACCTCGCCGGCGCAGGCGCACTGCTATTCCTGGCATTGTCCTTGGGAGGGCTTTTCCTGCTGGCAGCCTGGCCGGCGCTGGCGCTCGCCCTGGTGGCGATGAATTACGCTTGGGCCGGCGCCGCCGGCTTCCAGAAACTTGAGGGGCGGCACAGCCTGGCCGGGCGCCTGGTGTTGGCGCCCTATGTCCTCGGCGCCTGGCTCAATAGCCGCGCCTGGACATGGCGCCGGCCATCGCCGGACATGATCGCGGACGGGGTCTGGCTTGGGCGCCAGCCGACCGCCACGGAAATGCGGCGCCATGGATTCGCCGCCCTGATCGACCTCAGCGCCGAACTCCCGGCGCCCACCGGTTCCTGGCGCTATGCCAATCTTCCGTGTCTGGACCTTGTGCCGCCGGATGCCGATGCGCTTCTCGCCGCCGCCGAGCGCATCGAAGCCCTGAGACAGACCGGGCCGACGCTGGTCGCCTGCGCCCTGGGCTATTCGCGCAGCGCCGCAGCCGTCGCCGCATGGCTCATCCGAAGCGGCCGTGCCGGGAGCGCGGCGGCTTCGGTAGAGCTGATCCGCCAACGGCGACCGCAGATCGTCCTCGGCGGCGAGATCCTGGAAGCGCTCGAACGATTCACGCATCATTGCCTCGGACGCGATCATGTCCAATAACGCCAACTCCCGCGCCTCGGCCCGCGCCACCATGGCCGCCTCCTGGCTCGGCCTCGGCCGGCCGATGCACATGCTGTCCATGGCGCTATTGGTCGCGGCGCTGATCCTGCTCGTACTCGCCCCGCTGGGTGCCGGCGCCCGCACGGCGCTGCTCGGCGCGGTTCTCGCCGGCCTGTTGGAGTTCTACTACGCGCTGCGCACTGCTTTCGACCAAACTATCTTCGCGGCCTGGGCCGCGGCGTGGGAACACCCTGAAGCTTCGCCGACAGAAAGCATGGAGGAATTCGACCGGCTTTGCGGGCGCGAAACGCCGCCCACCGCTGTGCGGAGCCTGGAGGCGCGCTGCCTCGGCGCGCGGGGGCTGCTGCTGCGGCAGGGCGCCTGCCTCGCCTTGCAGGCCGGCGCTATTCTTGTGGCGCTCGTTTTCGGAAATTGAGGAGCGACATGCTGCCCGAGAAACTGCTTGCCCATCTCCTGAGCGGCGCCGCCCAGGTCCTGACCGGTGCCCAGGCGCGCTGGCTGGGCGCGATACCGGACGAACGCCCCAAGGTCTACTTCGCCAACCATCGCAGCCACGGCGATTTCGTCCTCATCTGGGCCTGCCTGCCTCCGCACCTGCGCCGGCTGACGCGCCCGGTCGCGGCCGGCGACTATTGGCTGCGCGGCCCTTTGCGGCGCATGGTCATCGAACGGGTCTTCCGCGCCGTGCTGGTGGACCGTCACGTCACCCGGCACAACGACCCGATCGCCGCGATGGCGGCGAGTCTGGCGCAGGGCGACTCGCTCATCATCTTCCCCGAAGGCACCCGCAACTTAGGCGATGGCCTGCTGCCGCTCAAGAATGGCCTCTTTCACCTCGCCCGCGATTGCCCGGAGGTGGATTTCGTCCCGGTCTGGATCGAGAACCTCGGCCGCGCGCTGCCCAAGGGCGCGATCATTCCGCTTCCCCTGCTCTGTTCGGTGATCTTCGGCCCCGCCCTGCGCATGGCGCCTAACGAAGGCAAGGCCGAATTCATGGCGCGCGCCCGTGAGGCTCTACTGGCCTTGGCGCCACCCACGCATTGAAAGAGAACACATGAGCCAGTTCGACACCCTGTTCGCGATCTTCGCCGGCGCCTTCGGCACCCTCGCCATCGCCAGCGGCATCGGCGGTTTCGCCAAATGGCGCACCGGTTGGGGGCAACCGCACGCGGTCATCGACAACCTCAACGCCAGGGTCAAGGCCTGGTGGTGGATGGTGGCGCTGCTGGCGCTGTCTTTCTGGGGCGGCAAGGCGGGCATCATCGTTCTCTTCGCCTTCATTTCCTTCCAGTGTCTGCGCGAATTCATTTCGGTGACCTACACCCGGCGCGGCGACCACCGCACGCTGGTGGCGAGCTTCCTGGTTTTCCTGCCCTTGCAGTACTGGCTGATCGCCATCGAGTGGTACGGGATGTTCTCCATTCTCATCCCCGTGTATGGCTTCCTGATGCTGCCCATCATCTCGACCCTCGGCGCCGACACCACGCGTTTCCTCGAACGCACGGCCAAGGTGCAGTGGGGCCTGATGATCTGCGTCTATTGCCTCTCCCACGTGCCGGCGCTGGTGACGCTGAACATCCCGGGTTTCGAAGAGCGCGGATTGCAACTCATCGTATTCCTCGTACTCACGGTGCAGTCGAGCGACGTGTTCCAGTATGTTTGGGGCAAACTCTTCGGCCGCCGCAAGCTGTCGCCGGAGATCTCACCCTCCAAGACGTTGGAAGGCCTGGTCGGCGGCGTGCTCACCTCGACCGCGGTCGGGGCGGCGCTATGGTGGATCACGCCCTTCACGCCTTGGCAGGCGGCGTTGATCGCCCTGACCATCAACATCCTCGGATTCTTCGGCGGCTTCGTCCTCTCAGCCATCAAGCGCGATCTGGGGCTCAAAGACTGGGGAACCATGATCGAGGGCCACGGCGGGATGCTGGACCGCGTCGATTCGATCAGCTTCTCGGCGCCGATCTTCTTCCATATCGTGCGTTACTGGTGGGTGCCGTGAGCCGCCGAGTTGCCTCAAGGGAAAAGATGGCCGGCGGCCGCCCTTTTCTTTGAAAGGATCAGTGCCGAACGCCGGCGCGCGGAATACTCCCTATTCGATCCTAGCCCGGCTACGCAACTCGCCAATGTGCCGCATGATCGTCTCCTGACGGAGGCGCTGGACCAGCGAGGCGCGAACCGCCTCCAGGCCAGGATGAACCGCCCCGCGAACGTCGCGCAACTGGATGACGTGATAGCCGAAAGGCGTCCTAACCGGGGTATCCGTGTATTGCCCCACGCTGAGCCGCGTGACCGCGTCGGCGAAAGGCTGGACGTAGATATTCGCCCTGCTCCAGGAAAGATCGCCGCCTTTGTCGCGACTGCCGGCGTCGATGGAGCGCTTGGCCAACTCTTCGAACGCCCTGCCTTTCCTGAGCATTTCGATAATCGATTTCGCCTCACCTTCGCTCGTCACGAGGATGTGGTACACCCGGTATTCCTTGTCTCCCATCGCCTTGACTGCAGCATCGTAGGTGCTGCGTATCTGTTGTTCGGTAATGGGGTGTTCGGCCATATATCGGATGAAATAGGCGTTTGTCAGTTCGCCCTGTCGCGCAATGTAATTGCTCCCATCCTCGCGTGAAACCACTCGACTTGGGTCGATCAGCGTGCCCAAGCCGAGTGCTGCCGCCTCCATAGTGATCAGTTCCCTGCGGATCAGTTCTTCCTTCACCAACGCTCGAAACTGCTCGTTGTCCGTACGGCCGCTGTTGACCTGGGAGGCAATGAATGCGAGGTAGGCCGCCCGGGGTATGGCGCGCCCATTGACGGTGGCGATGTATTGCTCGCCCGGTGCGGCCACGGCGCCATAGCGCTTGGGGTCAAGCCTGGATAAGGCCTCCTTCGCCGCGGCGATGAGCCTGTCTGACTCGGGACCAGCGCAATCAAGCTCCTCGGCGGCGACCACCGCTTCCAGCATCGGGCGGATGGACGGATCATCGGCGTTGGCCTTCACGCGCTTGAGCGCCACGCGCGCCAGCCAGTCGGCGCCACTTCCCAAGGTCTTCAGCTTCGCGATTTCGGCTTCCTGGGCTGGCGGATTGGCTGCGAGTTCCGGCCGCTCAGCAGGGGTACGCTGGATCTGCTCCCGCTTCTTGAAGTCCTCGTCGTCAAAGGAGCACCACCAATCAGCTGCATCGGCGGGTTTGCGGCGTCCTGGGGAGTTATCCGCAAAACGGTACACTTGGGGCGAGATGCGGTACTCCAACGCGGCCTTAGCCACTTGGAAGTGCCGCTCTTCGGCGTCACCGGCTTTCAGATAGGCGCCGAGTGCCCCGCTCAACCGGGGTTCAACGGCGAGCAGCAGCCGGGCCGCCGCCTGCGCATCCGAGGTACGCTCGAGCAGATCGGCCCGCCACCATGCGGCGATTAGAAGCTGACTACGCAGCTTGCCATCCACGGCGGAGTTCTGGGCGAGGCGAAGCAGATCATCGGTGGCCAGCCGCCGGTTGAGCAGTCCGTCACCGTCAGCGGCAAGCCGCCAGCGGGAGTCTCGCATCAGGTAGCGCAGCGCTTCCTCCTCGCCCTTGGCAAGCGCAAACCTTTCCTGCCGGAAGAGATTGTTTGCGTCCGACATCTTTGACGCATCGCCGGAGGCGATCCGATAGGTCGGAGGTGCCAGCACCTCGTCGATCAACGCCTTCGCCTCGTCGTGTCGGCCGGCCAGGCGCAAGAGCCTCGCCGCGTGATAGCGCACCGTGAGGAATTCCGCGGCGTCGGGCTTTATCAAGCGACTGGCGGCGAGCAGTGGTTCCATCTCGGGCCTGAATGCCTGCGCACCGACGAGGCCAGCCACTAGCCAGGCGCGGCTCTTGGCGCGGCGCCATCTATCCAGAGCATGCGCGTTCTCTTCGGCGCAACGGCCGGTAAAGTTAGGAGAGCGCAGGTTGTCTGCGCAGCCCTGGATGGTGCGAATCCAGTCGAAATACTCATGCGATTGCCGCAGCCTGGCGTCGAGGTCGGCATTGCGGCCGTAAGCCAGGAGCTCGTCGCCGAGCGACGCCCAATCATGCAGCATTCCGCTTGATTCGAAATCCTTATCAAATCGACCGAGGGCAACACTCGCTTCATTGAGCAACTGGTCGGGAACGATCATGCGTCCAGCCTGGACAACGACTTTCCTGGCCGGCGTATGGATGGACGCCAGGCTTTTGTCGGCGAGAATCGCCTTAGCGCGAGTCGCGATTTGGGCGTTAATCTGCGCCATCTTCTGCCGATGCTTGTTTTCGGCGACACGCAGGGACTCGCGCTGGAGATCGATGCCCTCACCGCTGGCCTTGATTTCCCGAATACGCCCCGCCAGTGAGAAATCCATGCTGGCGGACCGCAGCAGCGCACGAAGTGCCGAATGGTTGGCCCACACGCGCAGCGGATGAGCCTTGTCCTTGGCGATGAGGTCGAAGAGGGTGAGTGCGTCGCCATACTTGCCCACATAGAAATTAGCGGCGGCGACCTGATACTGGCGGAGCTGCCGCAGATACTGCGGAGCGCTCGCAGGCAATTCCTTCGGAAAGGAGGGTGCGGCTTCGCCTGGGGCGGGGTCGCCGCATAACTGAAACACGGTGTCCTGGACCGTCACCCATTCATGGATCGCCGCCTGGTTAAGTTGGGCCTTCCCAGCCAAGGACTGGAGCGTTTCGGCGGCCAGTTTGAATGCACCGTCTCCGCAATTGAGGTAATTGCCGAAGAACGGGCTCGGGAAGCTGCGATAGGGATCCGGATCGCGCGATAAGGCCGCCACTCCGGCGAGGCGCCGCTGTTCCTTCCATGCGGCCAGACCGCCCGTCGGCGGCGGATCGTAGGCATACGTTTTCTTGGGCGTCTGAGCGCTCTGCTTCTCTAGAGTTGGGCGGCTCACGATGATCGCCCGGTACGCGAGATACAAGGGGGACCGCCCGTAACTGGGAAGCAGGACGCCGAGTTGGCCTAATTTGTAAGCCTCCTCCTGATCCGGGCCGCTTCTGTTGACGAAAACATCCCTCAGTTCGAGGTCGTCTTGATCCACGGTGCGGATTTCCTTCCTCGCGGCATGCGAGGCGGTCGTGCCAACGACCAGACAAACGCCGACGATACCGGCGGCTATAGCGGACCAGCGCATACTCTTATACTCCCTTGGATGTTTGATCCCAGTTTCTGAAATTGAACCAATAGCGGCGTTGATAGCGCTGCCGCACCCCGACCGGTGGGGGCTCTTGCACCGCGAAGCCGACGGCCTCACCACGGCATCGCGGATTCAGGCGTTCCGGCGAGCGAGCCAGCGTATCCCAGTATTGCTTTCCAGCAG
>JAPUEC010000097.1 GCA_027492775.1 Rhodocyclaceae bacterium | reverse complement strand
ATTACGGTCTGCAGGGAAATCCAGGCGGGGAAGTGATTGTTTTCCTCAACGGCCTCACTCAGACCAACTCCCTTTGGACTCATCATCGCGAACGCCTTTCCAAGCAAGGTTATCGCGTCCTCACCTACGACATGCTGGGGCAAGGATTGTCGTCGAAGCCAGTGCTGGGTATCCGGCTCGAGGACCACGCCAAGCTGCTCTGCCAATTGCTCGACGCGCTGGAAATCAAGCGCTGCTATCTGGCGGGAATCTCCTACGGCGGCGTCGTCGCCCTGCACACGACCATCCACTACCCGGAGCGCGTCAAGGGCTTGATCGCCATGAGCACCTTCTGCGAAATGCCGGGCCAGCTTGAAATGCTGGGGCGGGTGTTCCACATGGCCATCACCCAGGCCGGGTTCCCGCTCATCCAGGCGATGCTGTTGCCGATGAACTTCAGCTCGAAGTGGATCGATCAGATCCGCGGCAACTTGCCCGAGCACCTGCGGCGCGGCTACGTCATCAACGACCCCTACGCCATCCAGAACCTGATGGAGTCCTACGTCAATTTCCAGCCCTTTACCCAGGACCTGGCGAAAATCCAGTGCCCGACGCTCATTCTCAATGGTGAATTCGACTTCCTGACGCCGCGCCTCTGCCATGAAACTCTGCGCCAGCACATCGAAAGCTCACGCCTGATGATCGTCCCGCAGGCGTTCCACGCCTTCACGCTGGAATATCCGGAAATCACCGTGCGCATTCTCGAAACCTTCGTCCGCAGCGTCGAGCAAGGCACCTGGCGAGGCGACAAGTCGGTGTGGGTGGCCTCCGAAGACCCCCAATCCGAAGTCGTCGCCACGCGCTGCATCGGCGATCACATGCGCGCCGTGTTCGTCTCCACCGCCGACCAACCGCCCGCGGAAGAATGGCGCTCGCCGCTACCTGCGGATGGCGACGTGCCGGCCGCCGTAAAGTCGGTCGAGCGTCCGCCCAAGCGGGTGAAGACGCCGACAGCGAAGTCCGCTGTGAAGGCGGCCAAGGCTGCCGGTGACAAACCCGCGAAGCCAGCCAAGGAAAAACCGGCGAAAGCGGCGACCGTCAAGGGCGAACCCGCTGGGAAAAAGCTCAATCAGGGCACGCCATCCAAGACAAAGCCCGTCCAGACGAAAGCTGCAGAGACAAAAGCCGCCGAGGCGAAGCCGGTCAAGAGCAAGTCTGCAGCGGCCAAGCCCGCAAAGCCCAAGCCGATAAAACAGGCCGCGCCAACCAAGGCTGCGAAAACTCCGCCTGCCCCTGCGGCAAAGCCATCGTTGACAGCGACCATCGCCGCCGCTGCGCGCGTCAAACCTGCTCGGAGCAAAGGGACGCAAGCGAACAAGGACTCCGCACCACCGGTTACGCCGGCGAAGGCCGAGAAGCCTCCAATCGCACAAAAGATAAAGGCCAAGACGACGGCCGCTCCCAAAAAGGCAGTCGCCAAGCCGGCAGTTGCGGCAAAACCCCGGCCCGTAAAATCGGCGCCGGCGGCCAAGCCCACAGCCGCCGCCAGCAAAGCAGCGAAGCCCGCGACCACCGTCGCTAAAACCAGCGGCAGCAAAACCGCGCCAGAAAAAAGGTAAGCGATCATGGAGCTACAACTTTTCGACGCAGTCCGCGACCGGCTGCAGCAAACCGGCTTCACGCCGACGGTGCAAACCAAGATTTCGCTCTTCATCACCGCCGCCAAGAACGCCAACGCCCTGTTCCTCAGCGCTGTCGAACTGCGCCCGTTCATCGGCGCCGAACACCAGTTGCTGCACTCGCAGTATTTCCAGGAGATGGAATCCATCCTTCTGCTGGCGAAGGTGACGCGCTGGGTGACCGATCCGCGCGTCTATACCGAATCGATCACCATCGCCGCGCCGCTGTGGAACGAGTGGCGGTTGAAACTGGGTTTCTTCGGCCTCACCGCCCTCGATCCGCGGGCGTTCTACCAGGGGTTGGCGCTCGGCCATGCGCTGCTCTCGCAACTGAAGATGTCGCCGATCATCCCCGGCGATGCCGACCCGGCCGACCCCTACGTCACGGCGCTGCGACGCATCGAGCAGGACAACGCCCGCATGATCCAGACCCAGATCAACCTGCTGCGCACGGTTGCGCCAGCATTGCCGGTAGAGGAGCGGGAAGAGTTGATCGAGGAAAGGCAGGAAATCATCAAGCAGACCTTCATCAACTTCCTGCAATGGCTGCTCAAGGAAGGACCCGCCGCGCCCTGACCTCGCCGAGAGCCCCGGCCTTCGAGTAGAATATCGAGTATCCGCCATGCATCGCCGGACCTTCGAGCCGGCCTGCGGGCGGGGCTCGTAGGGTTATGATCAAGCGGAAAACAAGGGGCGGTCGGCAATGATGATTTGTCGACCGGCTAAGACCATGCGGCTGGGGTCCAAGTGACCAGTCTCGACTGGATGCTGGTTCTGGTCTGCGCGTGGCTGGCGATCGGGGTTCTGGGCGTATTCGCATTGCGCCGGACACTTCTTGTCTCGCGCATCCTCTTTCCCGCCGGCTGCCTGGTAGGACTTTGCTTATTGTCGGTGGCGCTGACGGCGATCTTTTCGCCCCCGGAAGTCGCCACCCTCCCCCTCGGTTTGCCCGGCCTGCCCTTCCATCTGCGGCTGGACAGCCTTTCCGCCTTTTTCATCATCATCATCGGCGGCGCCGGAACCGGCATTTCGGCCTTCGCCGCGGGCTACTTCCGCAAGGGCGAGGGAACGCCACCCGGTCTCCTCTGCCTCGAATACCATCTGTTCCTCGCCAGCATGGTGATGGTGACGCTGGCCGACGACGCCTACGTCTTCATGGTGATGTGGGAAACGATGGCGCTCTCGTCCTTCTTCCTCGTCACCGCCAACCACCGCGTCGCCAGCATTCGCCAGGCGGGTTATCTCTATCTGCTCATCGCCCACATCGGCGCCATCGCCATCCTGCTCTGCTTCGGCGTGCTGCAGGCTAATACCGGCGACTACACGTTCGACAACATGCGCCTGCAGGCGCTTTCGCCCTTCTGGGCCTCCGCCGCCTTCCTGCTGGCGGTGCTGGGCTTCGGCGCCAAGGCCGGCATCGTCCCGCTCCACGTCTGGCTGCCCGAGGCGCACCCGGCCGCCCCCTCCCCGGTTTCGGCGCTGATGAGCGGGGTCATGCTCAAGACCGCCATCTACGGCTTGTTGCGCGTCTCTTTCGATCTGCTGCAACTGCAACTGGGATGGTGGGGCATCGTCCTGCTGGTGCTGGGATTGTTCACCGCCTTGTTCGGCGTCGTCTTCAGCGCCGTCCAGACCGACATGAAGCGCCTGCTGGCCTATTCCTCGATCGAGAACATCGGCCTCCTATTCGTCGGCATCGGGCTCGGCCTGCTGTTCAAGGCGAACGGCATGTTCGCGCTCTCCGCGCTGGCGCTGACCGCCGCTTTCTACCATGTCGCCAGCCACGCTTTCTTCAAGAGCCTGCTCTTCCTCGGTACCGGCTCGGTGCTGCATGCCACGGGCGAGCGCAATCTCGGCAAGCTGGGCGGACTGATGCGCTCCATGCCCTGGGTCGCGTGGCTGTGCCTGGTGGGCGTTCTGGCCAGCTCGGGGCTGCCACCCTTCTCGGGCTTCGTTTCCGAATGGCTCCTGCTGCAGAGTTTCCTTTTCACCACCAATCTCCCCAACGGCTTCCTCAACATGCTGGTGCCGCTCGTCGCCGCGGCGGTCGCGCTGGTGGCGGCGCTGGCCGGTTATGTCATGGTGAAGTTCTTCGGCGTCATCTTCCTCGGCCAACCGCGTGAAGCACGCCTCGAAAAAGCGCGCGACGCATCAAGGCTCGAACGCCTGGGGCTCATCTGGCTAGCGATGGGGACGATCCTGCTCGGCCTTTTCCCCGTCGCCTTCATCGAGATCATCGATCGCGTCACTCAGCTCCTGATCAACCACGGCCTGGCCACGACCGTGCGCGCCAACGGCTGGCTCCTGCTGGCGCCGGATTCGATCGAACGGGCGAGTTACAGTCCGTTGATCTTCCTGGGCGTCGTCGCCATCGGCGTTGCCTTGGCTGTCATCCTGGTCCGGATTTTCTACCATGGCCGTATCCGCCGCGCGCCGCCCTGGGATTGCGGCTTCCCGCAGCAGACGGCGCGCATGCAGGACACGGCGGAGGGCTTCGGCCAGCCGATCCGCGAAATCTTCGCACCCTTCTTCCGCCTGCACCGCGAATTGCCCACGCCGTTCGATAACCGCCCCTTCTACCGGGTGGTGATCGAGGACCACATCTGGCACTGGCTCTATCTGCCCATCGCCCGCGCCATCGAATACCTGGCGGGGCAGGTCGGGCGGCTGCAACAGGGACGCATCGCCATTTACCTGCTCTACAGTTTCCTTACCCTCATCGTTCTTTTGGTCGTGGTGGCAAGCTGATGAGCACTTCCGGCTTCCTCTCCCAACTGCTCGAACTGCTGGTGGCGCTGGCCGCCGCGCCGCTACTCATGGGCTGGATCAACGTCTGCCGCGCCTGGCTGCAGAACCGGACGGCGCCCAGTATGTGGCAGCCCTATCGCATGTTGCACAAGCTTTTCCACAAGGAATCGATCGTCGCCGAATCGGCATCGCCGCTTTTCCGCGCCGCGCCCTATATCGTCTTCGGCTGCATGGCGCTGGCCTGCGGCATCGTGCCGACACTATCGACCAACCTGCCGCTGGCGCCGGCGGCCGACGCCATCGCCCTGGTCGGGCTCTTTGCCGTGGCGCGGGTCTTCATTTCGCTGGCGGCCATGGATATCGGCACTGCCTTCGGCTCCCTCGGCGCCCGGCGCGAAATGCTCATCGGCTTCCTGGCCGAGCCGGCGCTGCTGATGGTGTTGTTCACTGCCTCGCTCATCACCCAGTCGACCTCGCTCCCCAGCATCGCCGAAACCCTGGTCCACAAGGAATTCGCCATCTACCCGAGCATGCTGGTGGCGGGCGTCGCCTTCGTCATGGTTTCGCTCGCCGAAAACGCCCGCATCCCGGTCGACAACCCGGCGACCCACCTCGAACTCACCATGATCCACGAGGCGCTGATCCTGGAATACTCTGGCCGCCATCTGGCGTTGATCGAGTGGGCGGTGGCGCTAAAACTCTTCGCCTATTCCAGCATTGGCCTGACGCTGTTCTTCCCCTGGGGTGTCGCCGAGGCCGACGCCCCGGCAGCGATCATCCTCGCGCTGCCGGCGCTACTGCTGAAGCTCGCCGTCGGCGGCATGCTCCTGGCGCTGATCGAAACCGCCAGCGCCAAGATGCGCATTTTCCGTGTTCCCGAGTTCCTCGCCACCGCGTTCCTGCTGGCGGTGATCGCGCTGCTCGTCCATGTGCTGCTGGGGACCTGAATGCGCGAACTCCTGGCCCAAAGCATCAACCTGCTCGCCGTTATCCTGCTCATCCTGGCCTTCGCCATGATCTCGCAACGCCGCATCGTCCGGCTCATCCACCTGTTCACCCTCCAGGGCGCCACATTGGTCGCGGCAACCGCGATCGTGGCCTATCTGACCGGCCAGCACCATCTTTACTATTCGGCGGTGATCACCTTCCTGCTCAAGGTCGTGCTCATCCCCATCATCCTGCACCGCGTCATCGACCGGCTCAATGTGCGCTGGGACGTCGAAACCCTGATCAACATTCCAACCACCATGCTGATCGGCATCGTGCTGGTGGTGTTCGCCTTCAACCTGGCACTGCCCATCGCCAAGCTCTCCGCCTCCATTGCCAGCGGCACCCTCGGCATCGCGCTCGCCTGTGTGCTGCTCTCGTTCATGATGATGATCACCCGCGCCAAGGCGGTGCCGCAGGTGATCGGCTTCCTCTCGATGGAAAACGGCCTTTTCTTCGCCGCCGCCGCGGCCACCAGCGGCATGCCGATGATCGTTGAGCTCGGCATCGCCTTCGACGTGCTGGTCGGCATCCTCATCCTCGGTGTCTTCATGTTCCAGATCCGCGAGCAGTTCGACAGCCTGGACATCCGTCATCTCGAAAAGCTGAAGGAGGACTAGGGCGTGTTCATGACCAGGCGACGGTTGCGCGAGGGATTGGCAGGCTACGAGGCAAGGCGCCCGCGAGCGCCGCGCGGTCATTCCACGCCAGCGAGCGGCAACGCCGCCCCGTGGCCTGCCGGTCCCTCGCTCTCCGGGTTAAACCGGCAGGCGGCGTCTGCGGCGTTGTTCGGCTTGGCAAGGGAATGGCCATTGCCTGCACCTCGCGCCTGGCAGCCACTCGCCTGCCGGTTCAACGCAATCCGCCGACTGATCATGAACACGCCCTAGCGCCATGGAACCGCTTTTCCTCATCCTCGCCATTCCCCTCCTCGGCGCCGTGCTGCAAGGTTTGTGGGGGCACCGAGACTTCGCGCCCAACGTCAATGTCGGCATCAGCCTGGGCACGCTGTTGGCGGCCGCGTGGCTGACCGAGAACGTCATCGCCGGCGGGCCGCTGCTCGCCTGGAACGAAATGTTTTTTGTCGATGCGCTCAATGTCTTCCTGGTGGCGCTCACCGCTTTCGTCGGTTTCACCACTTCGATCTTCTCGCGGCCTTACATGCGCATCGAGCGCGACCACGGCAAGATGACGCCCAATCGCATGCGGCTCTATCACAGCATGTACCAGCTCTTCAATTGCATGATGCTGGTGGCGCTGACCAGCAACAACATGGGCATCCTCTGGGTGGCGATGGAAGCGGCGACGCTGGCGACGGTGCTGCTGGTTTCCGTCTATCGCACCGCCGCCAGCCTTGAAGCGGCATGGAAATACTTCATCCTTTGCGGCGTCGGCATCGCCCAGGCCCTGCTCGGAACCATCCTCCTCTACCTGGCGGCGGAACGCGTCATCGGCAGCGGCGAATCCTCGCTGTTGTGGACCCATCTGGCCGAGGTCAAGGATCAGCTCGACGGCAACATCCTCTCGCTCGCCTTCGTCTTTCTGCTGCTCGGCTACGGCACCAAGGTCGGTCTGGTCCCGGTGCATAACTGGCTGCCCGACGCCCACGCCGAAGGCCCGACACCAATTTCCGCCGTGCTTTCAGGGCTGCTCCTCAACGTTGCGCTCTACGCCGTCCTGCGCTGCAAGGTGTTGGCCGATGGCGCCCTGCACAACGGCCTGCCGGGCAAGATGATGGTGGCCTTCGGCCTCCTTTCCGTGGTGGCGGCCGCCTTTTTTCTCAGCCGGCAAAAGGACGTCAAGCGCATGTTCGCCTACTCGTCCATCGAGCACATGGGCCTGATGACTTTCGCCTTCGGGCTCGGCGGCCCGATCGCCAATTTCGCCGGCCTGCTGCACATGACCGTGCATTCGCTGATCAAATCGGCCATTTTCTTCGCCGTCGGCCATGCCGCGCAGAATGCCGGCACCCAGCTCATGGACAACATCCGCGGCTTGATCAAAGTCAGCCCCACCGTCGGCTGGGGACTCATGCTCGGCTCGCTCGCCATTCTCGGCATGCCGCCCTTCGGCGTCTTCGCCAGCGAATTTCTCATTCTCACCACCGCCATGCGCGAACTGCCCTGGAGCACGCCACTGCTGCTCCTGGCGCTGGGCGTGGCGTTTGCCGCGATCTTCAGCCGGGTGCAGGGCATGGTTTTCGGCGAGACCGATGCCAAGCCGCTGGCGCACCCGCCCGCGCTGCTGCCGGTATTCGTTCATCTCGGGCTCGGGCTCATGCTCGGCCTTTACATTCCGCCTTACCTTAATCATTGGTATCAAGAGGCGGCCAGGATGATTGGGGGCTAGGCCTGACATGCGCTTGCTCGACATCGACTACGACCTCGAACGCCTGCCGGCGCCGCTGCCCATTCATCGGGCGATGGTATCGACCGATCAGTGGCTGGAAACCGCAGCCGCGGTCGCCGTGGCAGGCGGACGGCTGGTCAGCCTCTGGGGCTCGGACCGCCGGCCGGTCGACGGGAATTTCGCCATTTGCGCCGCCTACGCCCTGGCGGAAGGCTTGCTCTGGGTGGAATTGCCATTGCCGCCCGAGGCGCCGACCTATCCCGGCATCAGCCCGTATTTTCCCGCCGCCGGACGCATGCAGCGCGCCACCCACGATCTGCTCGGGTTGGTCGCCCAGGGCCACGCCGACCAACGCCCCTGGCTGCGGCATGGCGCCTGGCCGGAAGATTACTTCCCCCTGCGCCATGAAAACTCCGGGTTCGAAAAATTCCCGCCAACCCCGGACGATTACGCTTTTGTCGCCGTCGAAGGCGACGGCGTGCATGAAATCGCCGTTGGGCCGGTGCACGCCGGCATCATCGAGCCGGGACATTTCCGTTTCTCCATCGTCGGCGAGAAAGTGCTGCGCCTCGAAGAACGGCTCGGCTACGTTCACAAGGGCGTGGAAAAGCGCTTCGTCGGCCTCGCGCCAGAGGAAGGCACGGTCCTCGCCGGCCGGATTTCCGGCGATTCGACCGTCGCTTATGCCTGGGCCTACTGCATGGCGGTCGAGACGCTGGTCGCCTGCCGCCTGCCCGACCGCGCCAAGTGGCTGCGCGCCTTGCTGCTCGAGCGGGAGCGGGTCGCCAACCATCTTGGCGACCTCGGCGCCCTGGGCAACGATGCTGCCTTTGCCTTCGGCCTCTCGCAATTTTCGCTGCTCAAGGAGCGCTGGCTGAGGCTCAACAAGGACGTTTTCGGCCACCGCTTCATGATGGATGCCATCCGCCCGGGTGGCGTCGCCATCGATCTCGACGCCGCCGCTGGCGACCGGCTGCGCCGCCAGTGCGATGAAATCGAAGCCGGGGTACGCAACCTCAAGTCGGTTTACGAGGAACACGCCGGCTTGCAGGATCGCTTCGTCACCACCGGCCGGGTCACACCGCCGCTCGCCGCCAAACTGGGCCTGACGGGCTTGGCGGGTCGCGCCAGCGGCATGGCGTTCGACCTGCGCAACGACTTTACCTGGTGCCCGTACGATCAATTGAAATTCGCCATCAGCACCCATCGCGGCGGCGACATCGCGGCGCGCGTGGTCGTTCGCTTCGAGGAACTGTTCGAATCCCTGCGCCTGATGCGCGGCATCGTCGAACACTTGCCGGAAGGGCCCATCCGGGCGCCATTTAATAGCCACGGCCCCGCCGGTTACGGCGCCGGCTGGGTGGAGGGCTGGCGCGGCGAAATTCTCGTCGCGGTGGAAATGGACGCCGGCGGGCGCATCCTCCGCTGCCACTGCCACGATCCCTCCTGGCAGAATTGGCCGGTGCTGGAGCACGCGGTGATCGGGAACATCGTTCCCGACTTTCCGCTCATCAATAAATCCTTCAACCTCAGCTATTCTGGGCAGGATCTGTAATGTGGCGCATCCTGAAATCCATCACCAAAACCGGCATCGTCACCGAGCCGCCGCCGGAAACGGAAGATGCCTGGGTTCAGGAGGCACAGACCATTCAGAGCGAGATCCTGGCGATTCTCGGCCAGGCATTGGCGATCCGCCAAGTCGACGCCGGCTCCTGCAACGGTTGCGAGCTGGAAATCCATGCGCTCAACAATCCGCTCTACAACCTCGAAGGCATGGGGATCAAATTCGTCGCCAGCCCGCGCCATGCGGACATGCTGCTGGTGACCGGGCCGGTTTCCCGGCACATGGAAACCGCCTTGCGGCGGACCTATGACGCCACACCAGCGCCGAAGCTGGTCGTCGCCGTGGGTGACTGCGGATGCACAGGTGGCGTGTTCGGCGAGAACTACGCCACCTGTGGAAGGGTTGCCAACGTTATTCCGGTCGATGTCGCCATCCCCGGTTGCCCGCCGCCGCCCATTGACATCCTCCGGGGCATTCTGACGGCGATCCGGGCGAGAAAAGACTCCGTTCGCGAGGGATAGGGTTCCCTCCGACGAAAGTCGTGACCGCTACCGCTCAAGGCGCTTGCAAAGAAGTGCCGGCCCCTTGCAGAAGATCAGGTCCGTTCGGCATTGCGGCAGAATTCGTTCCCGCTGTGGTGCCATAGCTCGAACTGTTCATGTACGTACCCTGGCTGTTGTCGCTCCGCATTTCGGGACCGGCACATCCGGTGATAAGGCCGCACAGTGTTGCTGCCATCAAGAGTTGTCCACGCATGATCGTTCCTTTCCTGTTGGGTGGAATTTCGCGATTCCGTCCGTTGGTGTTCCGCCGGACGAAATAGCCCGCTGGTAAGGGATGCCGATCAGGGAAAGCCGGCCATCCGCTTTCCAGTCGCAGGTTAGAGACCGGCGTAAAAGCGCAAGTTCAATACTGGCGCGGCTTTCGAGCTTGATCCGCATCAATTCCGCGCGTTGCCCCAGGGTGTTACTATGACCAAAGGCATGGGGATAGATGATGCAAACAGCGCTTGAACCCGTCGTTCTCGTACATGGCTTGTGGATGCATGGGCTGGTTTTTCTGCCCCAACGGCGGGGGCTGGAGCGGCGTGGATTTTCGGCGCGCACCTTCTCCTATCGCTCGCTGCATCACGGCCTGGCTGAAAATGCCGCGGCGCTCGCCACCTTCGTCGGGGAGATCGAAGCTCCGGTCATCCACCTCGTCGGGCACAGCCTCGGCGGGCTGATCGTGCTCTCGATGCTGGCGCGGCGTCCCGATCCCCGCATCGGTCGCATCGTGCTCATGGGTTCGCCCTACGGCGGTAGTCATGCGGCCAAGGCGCTGATCGCGGCCGGCCTTTCGGCCATGGTCGGACGCTCCATCCGGGAGTGGCTCGCCGCACCACCGCCGGTGCTGAGCGACAACGTCGAAATCGGCGTACTCGCCGGCGACCGCAGCCTCGGCTTGGGGCGTGTCATCCCCAACTTGCCGCAACCGAACGATGGCGTCGTCACCCTCGACGAAACCCGCATCCCCGGGTCGCGAGACAGCATTCTGTTGCCCGTGGCCCATTCGCAGATGCTGGTCTCGGCCGCCTGCACCGATCAAGTGGCCGCCTTCCTCCGCACCGGACGGTTCCAACATCCGCCAAGCGCCCGGAATATTTGCGCCGACGGCCTGAATACCACTTAAGCGATAGCCCACGGCGCCGATATTGTAAGCATGACCAGAGTTCTCTTCTGCCTCCTCCTACCGCTTCTCCTGGGCGGCTGCTCCAGCCTCGCGTACTACTCGCAGGCGGTCAGTGGACATCTGGAGGTAATGCACCATGCGCGCTCCATCGACGCGCTGGTCGATGACCCGGCGACCGACCCCAAACTCCGGCAGCAATTGGCGCAGGTCAAGGCGATTCGTCAATTCGCCAGCAAGGAACTGGGCCTGCCGGACAACGAGAGTTACCGCCATTACGCCGATCTCGGCCGCCCCTTCGTCGTCTGGAACGTCACCGCGGCGCCTGAACTCTCGTTGCGGCCGCAGCAGTGGTGCATGCCGGTGGTCGGCTGCGTGAGCTATCGCGGCTTCTACGACCGCGGCGACGCCGAGCGTCTGGCGACGCAACTGCGGCAACAGGGCTTCGATACCTACGTCGGCGGTGTGCCAGCCTACTCCACCCTCGGCTTTTTCAGCGACCCGGTGCTCAATACCTTTCTGCGCTTTGGGGAAGTCGAGGTGGCACGCCTGATCTTCCATGAGTTGGCGCACCAGGTGGCGTTCGCGGAAGGGGATTCGGTATTCAACGAATCCTTCGCCACCGCCGTCGAGCAGGAAGGCTTGCGGCGCTGGCTGCTGCGCACCGCCACGCCCGAGCGGCGTCAGGCGCTGGCGATACATCAACGCCAACGCGAACAATTCATGAACCTGACCACGCGTTATCGCGACCAGCTGGCGGAAATCTATCGCTCGGACCGGACGGTCGAAGCCAAGCGCGCCGCCAAGGCAAAAACCATCGGCGAGATGCGCGAAGCCTATGCGGAATTGAAAGCGAGCTGGGGGGGCGATTCAGGCTACGACGCCTGGTTCGCGCACGATCTCAACAACGCGAAATTGTCATCGCTCGCCGTCTATACCCATCTCGTTCCCGCCTTCGAAAAGCTCCTGGCGGCCGAGGGCGGCGACATGCGGCGATTCTTCGAACGCGTGGCCGGGTTGACGCGCCTTTCCGGAAGCGAACGGCTGGCCGCGCTCAACGACCCGACCCCCAAGGCAGCGCCCGGACTTGAACGCCAATTGGCGGCAAACACCCAGACGCTACCGCAGCAGTAGCGTCCGAATTCAAGCCGTCATTTCTCGGTCTTTTTTCTCTCGCGGGTGATACGGGTCTTGTGCCGCACCACGTCGGTGGAAATCTGGGCGATGATTTCCGAAGCTGCTTCGACGATCTGCCCGACATTGAAGCCGGCCGCGGCCAAATCCTTGTAGAACGCCTTGGCCAGCATCTTCGCCAGACGCGCCGGCGGCAGGCTGCCGTTGGTGAGACTGAGCGCCACTTCCTTCTCCTGGCGCGCCAAGGTCAGTTGCGCCACTCGGGAACGCACCAAGGTCTGCAAGCGCGTCACCTGCACCGATTTGCCGATCAGCGCGGCGACGATGCGGGCGAAAGTGAGATCGGCGGTGGTGAAGGCGCTGCGCTCGGGAGGGCTGGTCAGGCTCATGATGCCGATCGGCTCGCCGCCCACCGGAATCGGAACGACGATGCAGCTCGGCCCCTGGCCGAGGCGCCGGCGACCAAGCGCCGCGTATTCGGAGCGAGAAATATCCTCGATCAGGACCGGTTCTCCGCTAAAGAGGACGAGGCCGGCGATGGTCTCGACGATGCTTTCCTCCTCTTTCCACGCCTCATCCGGCAGTTTCTCGGTCGAGGCCCACAGTTTGAGCCGGGGCGCCCGTTCGCCTTCCGTAATCAGCATGGTCGAGCAGGTCGCCGCGCCGACGGCTTCGGCGGCAAGCCGGGCCACGTCGTCAAGGTTGGATTCCAGATCCTCTTCGCTGGTCAGCAGTTCCGCCAGATCATGCAACTGGCCGGCTCGCGCCCGCGCCGTCACGCGTTCCGGGCTCATGGCTTCCTCCGAGGTTTCGATGACTTGGATGCTCGTTATTTCGCCCGCTTCAATGGAAAAGCCGGGAGGCTCTTTCCCGGCTTTGGCACCCACTCCTGCTTGAGGACGGCTATACATCTCGCCGCGCAACCCGTCCAACGGCAAAGAGACCAACCAGGGCCAATCCCATCAGCAGTAGCCCGGAAGGTTCGGGGACTGTCGCCGCCTCGCGCACCAGCCAGCTGCCTTCGTTGGCGAAGGCCGCACGCGGGTAGGTCACCGCCTGCAGGTCGGCATCGGCTTCGGAGAACGCCGGGCGGGTGAAGAAGAGCGCGCCGAAAATCTGGCCATTGACCGGGTCGGGATTGAGCAGGCCGCGCGTGCTGTCACCCGCCGTCGCGCCGACCAGACCGATGAACGTTTGCGCCTTGCCGAAATCGAGCGGGTTGAAGCCGAAGACCTCGCCGCAGGTGGATTTGCCGAAATAGGGGGTCACCAGGCCGCAGAGGTCGGCATTGGTGGCATAGCGGAAGCCGGCGAACACGCCCCCTGGCGTCAGCGCCGCCGACACTGCGGCGGTCGACATGTTTTGTGAAACCGTGAGGTCGAGCCATTCGAGGTTGGTGGAGGTATCCAAGGTAATCGAGTTGGCGCCGAACGACGAATTGAGCGAAACCAGCGCTGCGTTGGCGGCACCGCCGCTCAAGCCCAATACGAGAACAACCATTGCGACAAGATTTCGACCGAAGGATTTCATGCTTATCTCCTTGTTGGGGTTGGTGCGAGCTTCGATCGCACCACGATGTCCGGGAGCGCTTGGCGCGCCTCTCTCGATCGCCAGAAAAGCAATATCGATGCCGTGTCGATAGAGGCCAAGCAATTCAAGGCGCTATCCGCCGAACATGGCGCAGGGCCGCTCCAACTGTAAATATCGGCGACAGCCGCATCAGGCGGTTTTGCGCAGCCAAAGGCTAGTATTTCCCGGCGTCACCTTGCAGGAAGGCACCTTGAGCATGGCGGGCAGGTGTTCCCGTAGAAACGGGGCGTGGTGGGCTTCCATGAAGGCGTTGAAATAGAGAATCTCGAAAGCCGTGTTGTATTGCAGGAAAGCGCGGAGAAAATAGGCTTCGTTCCAAGCCCGGCCATCATCGAGCCAGATGGCAGGGTATTCGAACGGCCAGAGAATGTCGTGGAAGTGGATGAGGACACCTGGTTTCAAGGCCGGCAGGACCCGGAACAACAGGTGCAGCAGGTCGCTGTGCGTCTTCGCCACATGCGATGAATCGATGAACAGAATGTCATTTTCCTCGAGGGTGTGAAAAACCTCGAGCGGCACGTCCAGCACCGATGTTCGGAGAATGGCGCAGCGCTGGCGGTCATCGTCGGTCAGGAGCCCGAGCAGCCGCTCGGGATAGGGATCGATGAAGGTGAAGGCGATGCGGCCGCCGAAGAAGCGGTCATCGACATCGAGCATCGCCGATGAGGAATAGCCGGAGCCGACCTCGACGATCCGCGCCGGATTGAACAGCCGCATCATCGAATAGAGTGCGATGCCGTCGCCGTAGCTGAAGTAGTCGTTGTCGAAGTAATAGCGGCCGGTATCGCTTTTGTGGTCGGGGAAGGGAAGCTCGCCATAGAACCCGGCGAAGCTTCGGGCAAGCCGCTGTTGCGTCGCCTCGTTGAGTTCGACGCCGGCGATTTTCTTCTCGGATTGATCGAAGATCGTCGCCGAATGGGAGTGGATATCCTCGATGTCGGGGATAGGGGAATAGAAATGCCCGGGCGGCGAAAACTTGAGAAAAATGGCGTTCTGCGATTGCAGCATCGACGCCATTCGCTGCGATTCGCGTTGCCGCCGCCGTGCCGACCGCAGTGGTTCCACCGCGGTCTTGAAAATGTTGTGTACGAGATCTTTCATCCTGATTCTCCTGGCTTGCCGGCGCATGGCACCGGCGTCGAGAACCCCCGTACTTCGGCTTCGGCAAAAGCTGCGACCCTCAGGCCGGAGCGCCCGCCGAGATTTTCAGGATGCCCTTCTCGGCCTGGAGGCATTCGAATTTCCAGGCCGGGAACATCTCTTTCCAACGCGATGTGATCTGCTTTTCGCCGACGCGGTCCGCGTCGTCGAGGAATACGGCGCCGCCGGTCGAAATGCGCTCGAACAGTTTGGGGCCGGCGAAGAAACGCACGCAAGGATCGGTGATCGCCGGCGGCCCGTCGATCACCAGCAGGTCGATCGCCCGTTGCGGCAAGCCTTCGATCGAGTACCACTGGCCACTGCGTCCGCCGGCTTCGGTATTCATGAGCGGCGCGTGATAGACCGTCGCCCAATCCGAAAGCCCTTGCATGGCGAGGTTGCGGCGGGTCTGCTCGGCGAATTCCGCATCGCTCTCGAGGCTATAGACATGGCCCTTGCCATTGAGGCGGGCGCATTGCGCCAGCACCACGGTCGAGGTGCCGGAACTGCATTCGACAATGGTTTCCGGCTTTTGCTCAAGCGCATGATGGGCCAGGGCCAGCAGGAAATCGGGCGCGCCAGCCCAGCCGCGGGTGCCGGGCAGGCTGTCGGGCAAGCCCAGCATCTTCTGCAGGATTTCCCGCGCTTCGAGCTGCTGGTACTGGGTCAGGAGCATGCGGCCAAGCCGCGCTTCCCAATCCCACATCTGCTGATCGATGCGGCGCGTTTTGCGCAACAGCAACAGCGCAATCAAGGTCAGCGCAATCAGAAAAAGCGTATTGATTGCAATCAGCAAGTCCATAAGTTCTACCCCACTCTCTTGCCCGGCACGCGCATGACATCCCGGCATACGGATAACATGGCATCGGTGCAGTAATCGATTGAAAAACAAGGATCGTTCGCGTGCTCGGCCGCCCGCGCAGAAAGCTCGGCCCAATGCGCCTGGTCGTCCCAGACTTCGGAAAACGCTTGCAGCCAGACGTCGATATCGGCCTTGGGATCGACCAGACGCCCACCCGGTCCGACCGCCTCGGGCAGACCGCCGATGTCGCTGGCGAGTACGGGAATGCCGCTGAACTGCGCCTCGGTGACGACACGACCCCAGGCTTCCTCGCATTGGCTCGGCGCCAGCAGCAGGCGCGCATCGGCGTAGATTTCACGGACATTCTTGATCGCCGGACACCAATCGACATTGCCGGAACGCGTGGCGCGCTCCTTGAGATACACCAGATTCTTGTTGCTCGGCCAGCATTCCTGGATGCGGAAACGGACGTCCGGGCGCTTTTCGGCAATCGCAATCGCGATTTCTCCGCCCTTGGCGGGATCGGGGTTGATCATCAACACCTTGTCGCCGGGCTTGTCCACCAGAAAGCCTTCCTTCCGGAACGGCGGATAAATCACCGTCGATTCAATGCCGAAGCGTTCGCGCAAGCGGCGAGCGACAAAATCCGAGTTGGCGAGAAA
>JAPUEC010000096.1 GCA_027492775.1 Rhodocyclaceae bacterium | reverse complement strand
GGTGTCGACGAGCACCACTTCGTCGACGTATTCCTTGCAGAGGCGGAAAGTCTCTTCGCCCACGCGCTTGACCGCAGCGCCATCGGCGAAGAGGCCGACCTGATCGAGTTGCACCCGTTCGCCCTTGGCGAGCGAACGCGCCATGGCGTCGGCGTCGCGCGCCTCAACACCGATGATCTTGATTTCCGGCCGCAGGCGCTTGATGTAAGCGGCCACTCCGGCGATCAACCCGCCACCGCCGACACAGCAGAACACCGCGTGGATCGGGCCGCTGTGGCGCGAATGCTGGCGCAGGATTTCCATGCCAATGGTGCCCTGGCCGGCGATCACTTCCGGATCGTCGAAGGGATGGACGAAGGTCAGGCGCTCCGCCTTCTCCAGCTCACGCGCGTGGGCATAGGCTTCGTCGTAGGAATCGCCGAAAAGCACCGCTTCGCCGCCATATTTACGGACGGCATCGACCTTGATCGCCGGCGTCGTCGTCGGCATGACGATCACCGCCCGGCAACCGATTTTCTGCGCCGAGAGCGCCACACCCTGGGCGTGGTTGCCGGCCGAGGCGCAGATCACGCCGCGCTTGAGCTTTTCCGCCGACAGGCTGGCGATCTTGTTGTAGGCGCCCCGCAGCTTGAAGGAGAATACGGGCTGCATGTCCTCGCGCTTGAGCAGGACCCGGTTGCCGACCCGGCCGGAAAGATTGGGCGCCAGTTCGAGCGGCGTTTCCACCGCGACGTCGTAGACCTGGGCGTTGAGAATTTTTTCGAGATAATCCGGATGCATGGCGATATGAATTCTGGGGACAGCCCTGAATTCTATTCCTTTTTGAAAACCCTTCCCCCGACCAACCATGCCCGACTGGTTCAATCCCGAGTGGCTTAATTTCACCGCGCAAAGCGGGCTGGCTGGGCTCGCGCTCGCGAGTTTCCTTTCTGCCACGATCCTCCCCGGCGGTTCCGAAGCCTTGCTCTGGGCCTTTTTGCGCCTGCATCCGGAGGAAGTCTCGAATGCACTCCTCCTCTGCACCCTCGGCAATACCGCCGGCGGCATGACTTCCTGGTGGTGCGGCAAGGTGTTGCCACGCTGGCGAAAGCTGGAAAATCTGCCGCACAAGGAGAAGGTCGAGCGCTGGGGCAGCCCCATCCTGCTCTTCGCCTGGGTGCCCATCATCGGAGATGCGCTCTGTCTCGCCGCCGGCTGGCTGCGCCTGCATTGGCTTCCCTGCTGCCTGTTTATGGCGGCGGGCAAATTCGCCCGCTACTGGCTGGTGGTTCAGGCCTTATAAAACCGTTCGTCACGGGGAACCCATCGGGATAATTACGATCCCACTGCCATTTGTTCCAAACCAAGCGCTGGTCGACAAGTATCGCCAACGCCAACCCGAGAGTGAGACAAATGGAAAAATACCAGGCCTTCTATCGCCGTTCCCTCGACCAGCGCGACGCCTTCTGGGCCGAGCAGGCTGAACTGGTCGACTGGGAAACGCCCTTCACCAGCGTCTGCGATTACTCCCGACCGCCGTTCGCCAAGTGGTTCGGCGGCGGGCGCACCAATCTTTGCCACAACGCCGTGGACCGTCATGCCGCCAAGCGGCCGAACGATCCGGCGCTGATCTACGTCTCGACCGAGACCGACACCGAAAAGACCTACAGCTTCGCCGAGTTGAAATCCGAAGTGATGCGCATGGCGGCAATGATGCAAGCCTTGGGCGTCAAGAAGGGCGACCGCGTACTGATTTACATGCCGATGATCGCCGAGGCCACTTTCGCCATCCTCGCCTGCGCCCGCATCGGCGCCATCCACTCGGTGGTGTTCGGCGGCTTCGCCTCCGTCTCGCTCGCCAGCCGCATCGACGACGCCAAGCCGGTGCTCATCGTTTCCAGCGACGCCGGCATGCGCAACGGCAAGGCGGTGCTCTATAAGGATCTGCTCGACAACGCTATCGACCTCGCCACCCACAAGCCGGGCAAGGTGCTGATGATCGACCGCAAGCTCGACCCCGATTTCAACCGCGTCGAAGGCCGCGACGTCGACTACGCCAGCCTGCGCGAACAGCATCGGGATGCGCAAGTCGATTGCGTCTGGCTCGAATCTTCCGAACCCTCCTACATCCTCTACACCTCCGGCACCACCGGCAAGCCCAAGGGCGTGCAGCGCGACACCGGCGGCTACGCCGTCGCCATGGCCGCCTCGATGAAGCACATCTTCACCGGCGGCGAAGGCGAGACCATGTTCTCGACCTCGGACATCGGCTGGGTGGTCGGGCACTCCTACATCATCTACGGCCCGCTCATCGCCGGCATGGCGACCATCATGTACGAAGGGACGCCGCTACGGCCCGACCCGGCCATCTGGTGGCAGATCGTCGAGAAATACAAGGTCAATGTGATGTTCTCGGCGCCGACAGCGGCGCGCGTGCTCAAGAAGCAGGACCCGGCCTTTATGCACAAGCACGACATTTCCAGTCTCAAGTGCTTCTTCCTCGCCGGTGAACCGCTCGACCAGCCGACCCATGAATGGATCGCCGGCGAGCTCAAGATCCCGGTCATCGACAACTACTGGCAGACCGAAACCGGCTGGCCGATTCTCGCCACGGTGCGCGGCGTCGAGGACACGCCGATCAAGTTCGGCTCGCCCTCCTTCCCCGTCTACGGCTTCGATCTGCGCATCTTCCGCGAGGACGGCACCGTCTGCGATGCCAACGAAAAGGGCATTGTCGGCATCGTTCCGCCGCTTCCGCCGGGCTGCCTCTCGACCGTCTGGGGCGACGACCAGCGCTTCGTCTCCACCTACTTCAGCCTCTTCCGCGAACCGCTGGTGTACAGCTCATTCGACTGGGGCATTCGCGACGAGGCCGGCTATCACTACATTCTCGGCCGCACCGACGACGTCATCAACGTCGCCGGCCACCGCCTCGGCACGCGCGAAATCGAGGAGGCGGTGCAATCGCACAATGCCATCGCCGAAGTGGCGGTGGTCGGCGTCGCCGATCCGGTCAAAGGCCAGATGCCCATGGCCTTCGCTGTGGTCAAGGACCAAGCGCGGGTGAAAACGCGCGAACTGGCGGCTGAACTGGAAGCGGAAGTGATGAAGGCGGTCGACACCCACCTCGGCGCCATCGCCCGGCCCTCGCGCGTCCATTTCGTCACCGGCCTGCCCAAGACGCGCTCCGGCAAGATGCTGCGCCGCTCGCTGCAAGCGTTGGCGGAAGGCCGCGATCCCGGCGACCTGACCACTATCGACGATCCGAGCACGCTGGAGCAGATCAAGGGTCTGTTGGCTGCATGAGCAAGGCAAGAAGGGCGATCCGGACGGACCGCCCTTTTGCCTTTATATATTTCAACACCAGGTACGCCGACCATGTATAACCCCGGCAGTTTTCAAGAAAACCACACCGACAAGCTTCACGCATTGATGAAGGCTCATCCACTGGGGTTGCTTGTGACTTTCGGAGCAAGTGGCATTCAAGCTTCTCCAATTCCGTTTCTGCTTTATCCCGACGAAGGAAGATATGGAGTGCTGCGTGCGCATATGGCGAAAGCCAACCCGCATTGGAAGAACCTGTCGGGACTGGCTCAGTGTCTGGTGGTATTTCAGGGGCCCGAGGGCTATGTGACGCCATCGTGGTATTTGAGCAAGGCCAAATCGCACAAGGTGGTTCCGACCTGGAACTACGCCATGGTTCAGGCATGGGGGATGCCCGCAGCGATCGACGATGCGTCATGGCTGCGAAAGCAACTGAATGACCTGACCGACTATCACGAGCGGCGGCGTTCTGAGCCATGGTCCCTTAGTGACGCCCCAGAGGATTTCATTGCTAGTCAGATGAAGGCGATTATCGGAATTGAGATTCCTATTGAACGCCTTGAAGGCAAATTCAAGATGAGTCAGAACCGGGAGGATGGTGACCCGGCTGGTGTTTTCGAAGGGGCGGGCAATCCCGCTGACCCTCACTGCAATCTTGAAGTGGCCGGGCTGGTTAAAGCCTATAACGGACTTTAACGGCGGCGATTCCCAACGCCGGACGGTGACTATCGCTACGGCCGAAAGTGCTGAAGTCGCCCCGACCTCATGCGACGTAGCATGCCAATCACGGATAGCAAACGGCTCCCATCGCTGATTGAGACCGCCTGAACCCCGCCCGAGCAGCCTGTAGGGTTTAAATCGCCATGTACCGCCCCGGCCGGTGGTTGATCGCCAACGAAAGGTTCAGCACCGCAGCGCCGAGCAGGGAAATGCCGACTGCAGCCGGTGAAATGAAGGGCATCGAGGCGAGCAGGATGAGCGCATCGAAGGCAAGTTGAACGACACCGGCGCGCCAGCCGTAGCGTTCCTGCAGGTAGAGAACCAGCACATTGAGGCCGCCGAGGCTGGCGCGATGGCGGAAGAGGATGAGGATACCCACGCCCATGAGCAGGCCGCCGATGATCGCCGCGTAGAAAGGATCGATCCGGCCGATGTTGAGAACGCGCGGCGTTAACTCCGCGAAGACGGATAACAGCAGCACGGCGCTGAAGGTCTTGAGAACGAAGGCGCGCCCCAGTTTCTTCCACGCCAGGATGTAAAAGGGCAGATTGATCAGGAAGAAAAGCGGGCCGAACCCGAAGCCGGTGGCGTAATGCAGCAGGAAGGCGAGACCCACGGCGCCGCCGGTGATGAGATTGGCGCTACCCACCAGCGAGACGCCGAGCGAAACCAGCAAGGTGGCGGCGAGCAGCGCCTGGGTGTCTTCAAGGCGCGTGTGCGCTGGCTTGGTTGTGGGCGTCGGATCGGGCATGGGCGGATTGTAGCAGCGCGGTTAACCCGCCTGCGGCGGGAGGGCGCTGCAACAATCGCGGGCAGCTCTCGGTCTATCCTTATTGCTTCGCTCCCGGCGCTGACCGGGATCGCTCTCTGGAGAATAAGCTTGAAGACCATCGGCCTCATTGGCGGAATGAGCTGGGAATCGACCATTCCCTACTATCGTCAAATCAACGAATCCATCAAAGCGCAGCTTGGCGGCTTGCACTCCGCGAAACTGGTGCTCTACAGCGTGGATTTTCACGACATCGAGCAGTTGCAGCGGGCAGGCGACTGGGCGACCGCCGGCGAGCGCCTCGCGCAAGCGGCGCGCGCTGTGGAGCTGGCGGGCGCCGATTTCATCGTGTTATGCACCAACACCATGCACCGGGTGGCGAGTGCCATCGAAGCGGCCGTGGCCATTCCGCTCTGCCATATCGTCGACCCGACGGCCTCGGCCATCAAGCGCGAACGCATTCGAAAGATCGGTTTGATCGGCACCCGATTCACCATGGAAGAGAATTTTTACCGCGCCCGGCTCGAGGGCCACGGGCTCGAAGTCGTGATCCCGGAAGCCGAAGATCGGCAAATCGCCCATCGCATCATCTACGAAGAGCTTTGCCTGGGGAAAACGCTGCCGGAATCCCGCGCGGCCTATCAAAGGATTTTCGAAACGCTGGCCGGACGCGGCGCTGAAGGCGTCATTCTCGCCTGTACGGAGATAGCCTTGCTGGTCGGGCCCGAGGATTCGCCGGTTCCGCTGTTCGACACGACCGCCATGCACGCCAAAGCGGCGGCGACGCTGGCGCTCGCATGAGATCTCCCCAGCCGGAATGCAGGCCATTGCGATCGTTCAAGCCGATAAGGAAAACAGCTTAACCCGTGGTTAAACGCCCATTATTGATCCTCGCCGGTGTTCTCGCATTGGCGCTGGGCATCCTCGGCATTGTGCTGCCGGGATTGCCGACCACGCCCTTCGTGCTCGTGGCCGCTGCCTGCTTCGCCAAGGCCTCGCCGGCCCTGCATGCGCGCCTGGTCAGTAACCGCATCTTCGGTCCGATGGTGAGAGATTGGGAGCAGCACCGTTCGCTGCCTGTCCGAATCAAGTGGATCGCCAGCGCCATCATGCTAAGCACGGTCGGCGTCTCGGTCTGGCTGATGACCGGGCGCCCGGCGCTGCAGTGGGCGACGTTGGCCCTGGCGGGCATCGGCGTCATCGCGGTGTGGCGGATCCCCACCCGCACTCGAAACTGAGACGGGTCAGGTGCCGCAGAAGGTGCGATAGCAACCGGTGAAAGCGCTCGGCGCAGGTTCGGCGTAGTGCCCCAGTCCGGCTTGCTCATCGAAAGGCCGGTCGAGCGCATGCAGCAACTGTTCGAAGGGTTCGAGATTGCCGTCGTCGGAAGCCGCTTCGAGCGCTTCTTCGACGCGATGGTTGCGCGGAATGATCCAGGGATTGACGTCGCGCATACGCTTCGCCCTCGCCTGGGAAGCCCCGCCGGTTTCATCCGATGCCGGTGCGCCGTCCTCGGCGGCGCAACGCGCCCGCCACTCGGCAAGCCAGGTTTCGAGTCCGGCGTGATCTTCAAACAAGTCCCGCAAGGGCGCCGGGTTGCCTTCCGCGGCCTCAGCCAGTCGCCTCCAGGCCAACGTGAAATCGACTTGGTTCGCCGCCAGCAAGGCGAGCCACGCTTCCACCAGCGCCGTATCGGCGCGCTCCCCATCCGCCACAGATTCTGCCAACCCGAGTTTCGCCCGCATGCCCTTCAGCCAGTGGCAATGGTAGAGATCGGGGAAACCATCGATCACCTCCGAGGCGAGGGCGATGGCGCGCGATGCGTCATCCGCGAACAGGGGCAGCAGGGTTTCGGCCAGCCGGGCCAGATTCCATTGGGCAATGGCGGGCTGATTGCCATAGGCGTAGCGCCCGCGCTCGTCGATGGAACTGAACACCGCGCCGGGATCGTAAGCCTCCATGAAGGCGCAGGGGCCGTAGTCGATGGTTTCGCCGGCGATGCTCATATTGTCGGTATTCATGACGCCGTGGATGAAGCCGACGCCCATCCATTGCGCCACCAGCGCCGCCTGCCGCCGCGCCACCGCGCGCAGGAATTCCAAGGGGCGCGCTTCCGCCGCCAGTAGTTCCGGGTAATGCCGGGCGATGGCGTAATCGACCAGTTGTCGTACACGTTCGCCTTCGCCGCGCGCCGCAAAGTATTCGAAGGTGCCGACACGAAGATGGCTGGCGGCAACCCGCGTCAAAATCGCGCCCGGCAAGGGTTTGTCGCGGTAGACCGGTTCGCCGGTGCCGACCACGGCGAGGGAACGGGTGGTGGGAATGCCGAGCGCGTGCATCGCTTCTCCGATCAGCACTTCGCGCAGCATCGGCCCGAGTGCCGCCTTGCCGTCGCCGCGACGGGAGAACGGCGTACGCCCGGAACCCTTGAAGGCGATGTCGCGGCGGTTGCCGCGCCGATCAATGACTTCGCCGATCAACAGCGCCCGACCATCGCCCAGTTGGGGGACGAAGTGGCCGAACTGGTGCCCGGCATAGGCTTGCGAAATCGGGACCGCGCCTTCCGGCAGGCAATTGCCGGAGAAAATGGCAGCCAGGGTCGCTGGGTCGCAAGCCCCGAGATCGAGGCCAAGTTCCTCGGCGAGTCCCTGGTTGAAATACACCAACTGCGCATCAGGCGCCGGCGCCGGCGCACAAGCGACGTAGAAACCCGGCAACTCGCGCGCGTAGCTGTTATCGAAAGCAAACTCCATTTTTCCCATTTGGACCCACCGCTAAACTTCGTTTTTGGCAAAGCCGTTGGACCCCAAGCCGGGCAGGTAAGGTTCAAATCGACTTGAAAGCGTGTTTCCCCGTATTCAGCTTCGAGGCGTGGCGCGAAGCATGGTGCCGGAAAAGCGAATAAGCCTCACCGCTCACTTCTTCCGCCAGCGTCGATCAAAAAGGAAGGATCGAAGCGTCACCCGCGCCGGGCGGCTTCAATGGTGGCGATGTCGATTTTTCCCATCTGCATCATCGCCTCGAAAGCGCGCTTGGCGGCGGCGCGATCAGGGTCGGCGATTGCGGCGATCAGGGCGCGCGGGGTGATCTGCCACGACAGGCCCCACTTATCCTTGCACCAGCCGCACGCGCTTTCCTGGCCGCCGTTGCCGACAATCGCATTCCACAAGCGGTCGGTTTCGGCCTGGTCGTCGGTCGCCACCTGGAAGGAAAACGCCTCGCTGTGCTGAAATGCCGGGCCACCGTTCAGCCCGATGCAGGGAATGCCGATCACGGTGAATTCGACGACCAAGACGTCGCCCTGCTTTCCGTCGGGAAAGTCGCCCGGGGCACGTTGGATTGCTCCCACGGCGCTGTCCGGAAAGGTTTCGGCATAGAACTGCGCGGCTTCCAATGCCGTGCCGTTGAACCAGAGGCAAATCGTGTTCTTGCTCGTCATGTCCGCTCTCCAACCAATCACGGGTAGAGGGCGCAAGCCATGAAAAGTGCCCGATTTCTTGCCGCTTTGCCTATTCAGGAAGCGGGCACCCGAGCGCTCATCGATGCAGGGCCGGGAAACGCTGGCGCAGTTGATCCAGTTTGGGCAGATCGTTGATGACGATATAGGGTTGCTGGAGATGCGTCGCCAGGTAGTTCTGGTGGTATTTCTCGGCCACATGGAATTGCGTCAGCGGTGTCACTTCCGTCACGATGGGTTTGGGAAAGGCGTGGTTCGCGGTCAGTTGCGCGATGTAGCCCTGCACCGCTTTCTGCTGTTCCGGGCTGGTGAAGAACACCGCCGAACGATACTGGCTGCCGACGTCGGGCCCCTGGCGATTGAGCTGGGTGGGGTCGTGGGCGACGTTGAAGAAGACCTGAAGCAGTTGCTGATAGGAGACTTGCGCCGGATCGAAGCGCACGCGCACCGCTTCGGCATGGCCGGTGTTGCCGGCGCTGACCGCTTCATAGCGGGCGGTGCCTGGCTGCCCGCCGGCATAGCCGGACTCCACTTCGGCAACACCCTTCACATGCTTGAACACGGCATCGACGCCCCAAAAGCAACCGCCAGCGAAGACGGCGGTCTGCAAAGGTTCGGCGCCCGGCTTTGGCACGGCTGGCGCGGCGTGCGCCGAAGAAAGCAGGACGAGCGCCAACGCGGCACCGGCGATCCGCCCGAAGGCGCTTGAAAAAAGGTTCATGACGAACTCCTCCTATTGAAGCGACGCGGACGACCGCCGGCGAACGGTTGCGTCGCCGGCGATCAAGCGCGGGAAGCAAATCCGGCCGGCAGGCGAACGAACCGCGCTGGCCGAATCCGCCCGGCGCTACTTCTTCATTTCATCCTTGAACATTCCGTCCTTGGACATCGCATCCTTGCCCATGGTGTCCTTCGCCATTCCGTCTTTGGACATCTCGTCCTTCTTCATGGCGTCCTTTTTCATCTTGTGTTTGTGTTCCTTTTTCGTCTTGTCCATGGCCATGTCGTCCTTGGCCATGCTCCCCTTGCTCATGCCATCTTCCTTGGACATGGCGTCCTTGCCGTCCATGGCGAAAGCCGAGCCGCCGGCGAGCAGGCAGAGAGACAAAAGGGTGGTTGCGATTTTTTTCATGGTGTTTTCTCCATTGCGGGTTAAAACGGCAGGATTGCCGCGATTTCAGGGCGCTGAGCCGGGCGACTCAGCTGCCTCCGAACCAGTTGTACCCCTGGTCTTCCCAGTAGCCCCCGGGGTAGGTGTTGGTGACGAAAATGGCCTGGATGTGCTTGGGGTTCTTGTAGCCGAGCTTGGTCGGCATGCGCAGTTTCATCGGAAAACCGTAGCGCGCCGGCAAAGTCTGGCCGTCGTAGGTGAGCGCGAGCAGGGTTTGCGGGTGCAGCGCCGTCGGCATGTCGATGCTGGTGTAGTAATCGTCGGCGCACTTGAAGCCGACGTACTTGGCGCTGAGATCGGCGCCGACGCGCCGCAGAAAACTGGCGAAGGGCACGCCGCCCCATTTGCCGATGGCGCTCCAGCCCTCGACGCAGATATGGCGCGTGACCTGATCGGTCTGCGGCATGGCGCGCAGTTCGGCCAGGGTCCAGGCATGCTTGTCGCTGACCAGGCCGGTGACTTCGAGGCGGAAATCTTCCTCCTCGACCTCCGGCACCTCATCCTCGCCATAGAAGGCATTGAAGGGGAAGGGGCGGGTGATCATCGATTCCGGGTAGGTCGGCGCCAACCGGTTAGGATCGAACAACCAGCCCTGCACCTTGTCGTTGAATTGCGAGATTTTAGTCAGCGCAGTTTCGATGCCGCCTTCATCGACGATGGCGCAGCCGCTCAGGAGCGACAGGCCGCCGAGGCTCAGGGAGCGTTGCAGGAAGGCCCGGCGGGCGGGTTGCTCGATGCGACGCGCCAGGTCGCGGCGCACATCATTGAGCAGGGCCTCGCTCTGCCAGGTCGAGTTAGAGGGTTTCTTCATCATGTTCATGACCCCTCAGCGCCCGCGAATCATCGCCAGCAAGGTTTTCGGCACCAGCGCCACCATCACCAGATGGACGCCGACGAAGGCTGCCATCGCCGCCATAGCGACGAAATGCACCCGCCGCGCCGCTTCGTAGCCGCCCAGCAGTTCGCGCAGTAGGGGAAACTGGACCGACTTCCAGAGCACCAGCCCGGAGAGCACGAGCAGGATCACATCGACGATCACGAACAGATAGGCGGCACGCTGGACGGCGTTGTAATGGCGCAGATCGTCATGCGCCAGCCTGCCCCGGAGCGCCGCCAAGGCGTCGGCAATTAAGGCGCGAGGCGAAAGCGGCAGAAATTTTCTCCACAGCCGCCCGCTGATCACATTGCAGGCGAGGTAGATCAGACCATTGCCTGCCAGCAGCCACATGGCGGCGAAATGCCACTGGATGGCGCCGCCCAGCCAGCCGCCCAGCGTCGCGTTCTTGGGAATGACGAAGCCCATGAACGGCGAGGCGTTGTAGATGCGCCAGCCGCTCATCATCAGGATGACGACCGCAATGGCATTGAGCCAATGCGTCAGGCGCAACCATGCAGGGTGAATCGGGTCGGAATCCTGGCTCATCGCCGCCCTTTCGCTCATGTCACCGGTTGATCGGGCTCGGCATGCGATTCAGGAGAGGCATTGCCGAGCGTTGTGCAAGGTAGTTCGCGGTCGGCTGGCGATCGGTTACACACTCGGGCAAAATCTTTCGTCATTCGCCAGCGGCAGGATTTTTTTGCGGCTCCTGTAACCAAAGGCCTCCATGCAACGAACAGATAGAGAAGAAGGTTTTCGCGCCAGGGAAGAACGCCTCAAGGGCCTCTTCGTCGCTGGGCTGGCGGGGGACAATGCGGCGTACCAGACCTTTCTGCGGGAGTTGAGCGCGCATCTGCGCGCTTTCCTGCGCAAGCGCCTGGCCCGCCTGCCGGACGACGTGGAGGATCTCGTGCAGGAAGCGCTACTGGCGGTCCATAACAATCGCCACACTTACGACCGCGGCCAGCCGCTTTCGGCCTGGGTGCAGGCCATCGCCCGCTACAAGCTGGCCGATCTGCTGCGCCGGCGCGCCATCGACCGCCTGAGCGAGCCGCTGGAAGAAGCCGACGATCTCTTTTCCTCCGCCGATGCCGAGGCGGCCGAAGCGCGGCGCGACCTGCACAAGCTGCTGGACGAATTGCCCGACCGCCAGCGTCTGCCCATCGTCCACACCAAGCTGGAAGGCCTGTCGGTGAAGGAATCGGCCGAAATCACCGGTATGTCCGAATCCGCCGTCAAAATCGGCGTGCATCGCGGCCTCAAGCTGCTGGCCGCAAAAATCCGGGGGGCCCGATGAAAACCGAAGAACTCGTCACCCTGCTCGCCAGCGGCGCCGTCGCCGTCGAACCGCATGCGGCCGAACGCCGCTACGCCCTGGCCTTGGGCGGAGGCGCGGTCGGCGCCTTTCTGCTATTGCTGCTTTTCCTGCGGATTCGTCCGGACCTGATCGAGGCCCTATCGCAGCCGCCGATCTGGATCAAGATCGGCTTCGTCGCCAGCCTGCTGGTCGCCAGCCTCTTCGCCGCCCTCCGCCTGTCGCGGCCGGGCGCACCACTGAATGCGGTGCCGCTGGCGATCGCGGCGCCCATCGTCGTGCTCTGGGCCATCGCCGGCATCGCTCTGTTCGATGCCGGGCCGCAACAGCGCCCCGCCCTCGTGTTCGGCGAAACCTGGAAATCCTGCCCACTCCTGATCGCCATGCTTTCCATCCCCGTGTTCGCCGGCGTCATGTGGGCCATGCGTGGGATGGCGCCGACGCGGCCGTGCTTCGCCGGTTTCGCCGCCGGACTGCTCGCCGGCGCTACGGCGGCGCTGGTTTATTGCCTGCATTGCCCGGAGGTGGAAACGCCGTTCATCGGCGTCTGGTATGTGCTGGGGATGGCGATTCCGACCGCGGTCGGTGCAACGCTCGGGGAACGGCTGTTGCGCTGGTGACGCCTGCGGTTGGCACTCTCACTTGCGTGAGCCGGCCAGAAATCCGCCTCTGCTAGCCTGGCTGGCGGAATTTTTACCAAATACAGTCCGCCCTGACATGAAGTAATCAGCCTTACGGAATGGATTTCCTATGCCGTTGATTGGGCCGAGAATTTTCGAGCTAAACCGGCCAAATGTGCCTCGTAGTCTGTCGCGTAGGAAGAACTTATTGCAGCCCTTGATGTACGTCGTATGCCATGACGCCAAGGAATCCAGCAAGCAGCAAATATTGAAAGGTATATTGAATACGTATAGGGGCGGGAGTTCGGTAATACAGAGAGGAAAGTTCTTCTTTATTGCGCAGCACCTTCCAAATTTGCGGCCCTGCCACGAGGGCAATCAAAATTAGCAAAGGACTCGGCTTCCACAAGAACACGCCAATCAACAACGGCGCGCCAAAAAGCCAGATCTTTGGTGAAATGGCGGCGACGATGCGTCCACCATCGAGCGGTGTGATCGGAATCATGTTGAATAAATTCAACATGAAGCCAGCATAAGAAATCGCCAACAAAAGATTGTTGCCGCTAATGTGGCCAGCAACGTAACAAAGAAAAGCCGCGCTACTGCCGAGCATCGGCCCGGCTAGACCGATGAACGCCTCCGTCTCCGCATCCATCGGCTGTTCTTTCAATTCAATCCATGCTCCCACAAAGGGAATAAAGGTTGGTGCCCCGACTTTCATTCCGCGCTGTTTCGCCGCTAAAAAATGTCCGCTCTCATGGGCCAATAGCAGCGCCACAAAGCCCACGGCGTACTTCCAGCCATAGACCATCGCGTAGACAAATATCGACAACAGCATCGAGCCACCCGAGGTAATGACCGAACCGATCTTGCCTGTGAGAAGCAGAGCAAGGATCGTTTTCACGGATCCACGCCTCGCAGCCTCATGGCCTCTATGTAGGCGCCTGTGATCTCCGTTGACTTCCGCTCCGCAAGCGCTATCAGCTCATCGCCCAATGCAACCACTTTGTCGGGTTGATATCGGCCCTTCATGACCTCGTAGGCCCGACGTATGTCTTCAACCGTCGCAGACGGAGAAACATTAAGAACCTCGTGCCAGGCAGGAGGTAGTACACGGTGAGGATCAAGTTCGGATTGATGCGGCCGATCGACATCAGATGGCTTCTGCGCGGACAGGTGATTAGGGGTGAATTTGGAAACCACCCAGTAGCCAAGAAACAAACCGAAAAGTACAACGACAATCTCTATTCCTGACATGGCTTCCTTTCGGCGAGCAGGCTTTCTTTGCGTTGCAGTACGCGTTGGTAGCGTTCAGAGCCGGGTTCTTCAAGTGTCAACTCGGACTCAAGTCGAGTTAACAAGATAGCTCGCGTCTGATCCCAGGAATGCATGCGTTGCAGACGTCGAGCGACCGCCACGGCGCTTCCGGCCACAGGCATCTGTAGTGACAGATGCCGGATCATGTTCAACGCGAAGGGAGGGCATACAAAAAACTCGAAAGTCATACCAACGAACCGATGCATAGGCAATTGCATTTTTTTTCGGTTGAGCCATGCCCAAACCAAGGCGATCACTATATTTCCGTATATAAGCAGCACCGCTAATAACAATCCCAGATCGCCCAGCCGGGTAAAAAAGCCGAGAGGCAGAAAGACTAGCAGCCCGATAGCAATAGCCCACACCATTGGCTCTAATGGCGAAAATAGCGATCTTGGGATAGTGATCGCTTGTTCCGAGTCAGCATGTTCAAACGACCAGGACAGCCTAAACATCGGACGGTGGATCAACAATGGATTCGGTATGAAGAGCTCTCTTCCACCGACACCCATGTTGCTAGATCCAAAACCTATATGCCAATCCTCAACGCCGGAAGGCGTAAGGATCACCTCGTTGCAATAGAGGAGTAACGAGGAGTCATATAGGTATAAGCCGAGGATTGCTACGAAGAGCAAGGCCTCCGTGCTCAAGCTCATTTATTCCTTATTACGACTGAAAAACTTCCCGATCCCAGCCAAGGCGGCGACACCTGCAGCCGCAATAATCTTCCAGAAAGCCGCAAAGAATCCTCCTAGAACGGCCCAAAATCCCTTCTTGGTAGCAACGGCAGCCGCACCGCCCAGAATAAGTGCTCCTAACCCATATTCGGCAATCTTGTCGCCCTGCTTGAATTCCGAGTACTTCTCCCCCGATATAAAATTGAATTCTTGGAGTGCAGTTTTGAAGGATTGCACGTTTTCCGGTAGCGTATCCAGATCAGTCACGAGGACCGCGCTCATTACGCCAGTTCTTCCCAGCAGGCGGCTCGTGTAGTTGGACAGCAACTCGCCATTCTGCGCTTTCAGGCGAACGCCCCATTCAAGCCGTTTGGTTTGCTGGTCGTAATGAGGGGTCACTGCCCAACCATCCGTATAGATCGCTGCCATACCCAACCGCTTACGTTCCTCATTGCCCGGGACATCACCCTCTTTCAAGGACTTTAGCAATTCATTGGCGTCGATTTTTTCATCGTCCTTGATGTAACCGGAAGGATTGAAGGAAAAAACCGCAAACCACTTAAGGGAGGTAGGAGCAAATAGGAAGTGATTATCTCTTGGAGGATTGCCGTTTAGCTCAAGGAAGCGTCGTGTATTTTGCGAATCCAGAAACAGATAGTCCTCTGGAACTTTGATGGTCGCTTTATGCGCGATACGGCCTTCAGTGGGGCCATGTTGCCATGCGAGCTTCCGTAATTCTTCGCCAATATTTTTATTCGCTTGTCCCACAGCCATTAAGGGAAAGAAAAGCAGAAAACTAAGGATGTAACGCATAAGACCACCTATTAGTTGTATTCCGAGAAGTAGCTATTGTCGCCGAATTTATCCCTTTTTAATATCCCAAATTCATAGGAACGCAACCATGCAACGCTGCCCTTGGTGCGAAGGTTTCGATCTCTATCGTCAATACCACGATGAGGAATGGGGCGTGCCGCTCCGCGATGACCGCGCCTTGTTCGGGCTCTTGCTGCTCGAAGGCGCGCAGGCCGGGTTGTCCTGGGCGACCATTCTCAAGAAGCGGGACCACTACCGGCACGCTTTCGATGATTTCGATCCGGCGATCATCGCCGGCTACGACGAGGCCAAGGTGGCAGCGCTACTCGCCGATCCCGGTATCGTCCGCAATCGCTTGAAGGTGGCGGCCGCTATCCAGAATGCCAAGGCTTACCTCGCGCTGACGGCCGATGGGCAATCGTTCAGCGAATTTTTATGGAGTTTCGTCGACGGCGTTCCGCTTCGGAATCGCCGGGGTTCGATGGCCGAGGTGCCGGCCCGGACGGCCGAGTCGGATACGATGAGCAAGGCGCTGACGAAAGCCGGCTTCAAGTTCGTCGGATCGACCATCTGCTACGCTTTCATGCAGTCGTGCGGGATGGTCAACGATCATCTGACGACCTGCCCCCGCCATGCGGAAATCGAGCGGATCGGCACGGCGTCTTAGAACCAATCGCCCCTGGGTACCGGCCTACCGATCGGCCGCTTCGCGCGGACCACCCTGATGCTCAGGCAAGCGGCCAGCGTTTTCCTCATGTTCGTGGATGACCACCGCTTCACCTTCAATCACCTGGTGCTCGCTCGCGGCTTGCGCCATGACTTTTCGCAGCGCACGAGTCTTCCAGTAGAAGTAACCCAGGCCGGCCGCGCCCATCAAGACCATGATGGGAATGATCACGATAGAAAACATGATGCCGATACCGAACAGCCCAAGCGCAGCCAGCGCCGCGAGGGCTTTATGGAGGGGGGTCATGGGATGGGACTCGAACGGGATCATGGAGAGACCTGATCTGCCCTGACACGAGACAGTCAGCGCATGGTTGGGGGAGGACGTCCTGCCACTCTTTCCCGCTCAGCGGCAAGCGGTGGAAAAGCGGGCTAGCGTCCGACCGATGTCCGTTCGGCCATGGATATCAAGATAAGGCGAGTACCGGCAGTTTTCAAGCCCGTGCACGAGCGTTCCCAATAGTATCTCTGGGAAACTCTCCCAACGTTGCTGGGACTGCTTTTTAATAGCTAACGACACCCCAGTCATCCAATCCAAATTGCCTGCAAAGCAATTGTCGCAACGACGTCCCCCCGAAATTGAGTAGCGCCTGACTTTAGAGTCCAATCCCAACTGAC
>JAPUEC010000095.1 GCA_027492775.1 Rhodocyclaceae bacterium | reverse complement strand
GCAAGGCGCTCGCGAGCGCGGTGTAGCCATTCTACATTAGCGAGCGGCAACGCCGCCCGGCGGCCTGCCAAGCGCTCGCTCTTCGGGTTCTGCCGGTGTGCGGTGCCGGCGTTGTTGCGCGCCTTGCGAAGGGAATGAACATTCGCGGCGACGCGCGCCTAGCCGGCCCACGCACCCGGCAGAATGCGATCCACCCGCCAATTGAGAACACGCCCTAGCACCGGTGGGCTGGCAAAACCCCTTGAAGCGCAGATAATGGCATCTGCACAGCATTCGGACGGCGTTGCCGTTCTACAGGAGAGATGATGAAAATTGCGGTTTTAGGGCTGGGAATCATTGGCGGCATCTGGGCGAAGAACCTGATGGCCGATGGGCACGAGGTGCGTTGCTGGAACCGGACGCCGAAGGAATTTCCCAATTTTTGCCCGTCGATCGTCGATGCGGTGGCCGGCGCCGAGGCGATCTTCATCGTCGTTGCCGATCCGCCGGCCGTGCAATCGGTGCTGGACCAGATCCTTCCCGGCCTCCAGCCGGGCCAGATGATCATCCAATCCAGCACCATCTCCCCGAAATGGACCAAGATCTTCGCCCAGCAGGTGGAAGCGGCGGGCGGTCTTTTCGTCGAAGCCCCCTTCACCGGCAGCAAGCCGGCGGCCGAGCAGCGCCAGACCGTCTATTACCTCGGCGGCACGCCGGAACTGGTGGAAAAGGCCCGTCCCATTCTTGCCACCATCTCCAAGGCCTGCCTGCACATCGGGCCGCTGGGCTCGGCGTCGACGCTCAAGCTGGCGATGAACATGAACGTCGCCGGCGTCGCCCAGATGTTGTGCGAGAGCCTGAGCCTGGTCCGGGCGGCGGGCATTTCCGACGATGTCTTTTTCAGTTCACTGGGGATGAACGTCTCGCACTCCGGCATCGCCGATCTCAAGGAGCCGAAACTGCGTGCGGCCGACTATCAGCCGCAGTTCTCGGTCAAGCACATGGCCAAGGACCTGCGCCTGGCGCTGGAGACTGCGGGTGAGCTTGCCCTGACCCTCGACCAGACGACCAGCCTCAAGGACACCTACGAGCGCGGCATCGCAGCGGGATTGCAAGAGGACGACTTCATCGGGCTGGTCAGGCTGCTGGCGCAAAAATAGCGGCGCCGAAGAGCGGTCTTATTGCGAAAAAAAGCCCGGCGAACCGGGCTTTTTCAATGGGATTCGCGGCACTGGCGGAGCAAGAAAGCCCCAGAACAGGCCCGCGAACCCGCCTATTTCAACATTCCCTTTTGCTGCGCGGCACTGTCGATCTTGATCTGGGCGGATTGCTTGTCCTTGATCTGAGCCGATTGTTTGTCCTTGATCTGCACCGACTGCTTATCCTTGAATTGCGCTGACTGCGCATCCTTGATCTGGGTCGATTGCTTGTCCTTGATCTGCGTCGAGAACTTGTCCTGCTTCGACATTTTGAGCTGCTCGGAAGTCAGCGCCTTGCCCGGCGCGGCGTCGGGCGTGGTGGCGAAGCGCTGGTCGGCGGCCAATACGTCGCTGACGGGAACCCCGAGGGCGACACCCAGCGACGCGGCCATGGCGGCGACGCCCAGGGTTTTCTTGAGCGAAGGGCCTGCCGTTGTGTGATTCACGAGCGATTTCTTTGCGGTTCCATCCATAACGTTCTCCCTCTTAAAAGATCATGCGGCCCAGGCGAGGACCGCTTCGATGTGCAGCGCCATCTTGGCATCGGGATCGCCGGGTACCGGTATCCCCTTGCGCTTGCAGTGCTCCGCGACGACCGGATCCATGTCCATCCAGGGAACCGGCGCCGCTTCCGTTTCGCCGTCGGCGATGCCGCGGGCGGCAGCGATGACGGCATTGGCTTCCGAAGATGCGAGTTCGCGCTCCTGGACCATCGCCAGCAGCTTCCAGAGCAGTTGCAGGTAACGGTCTGCGGCTTGCATGAAGGCCGCCGCGCCCTGATCCTCGAGGTAGTCCGCGATGACCCCATCCTCGCCGAGGATGCCGCGGCAATGCTCGTCCTGCTCGATCTGGGCGAAACTCTCCGCCCCGGAGAAATCGACATAGCGGCCGAGCGGATAGAGGCGGCAAACCAGCGGCCGGTCGGCATGCACGCCGCAGCCATTGGCGCCGAGAAAAGTGCAGGTGCCGTCCGGTTTGGTTTGCAGAACTGTTCCCGCGCAGGTCGTGTGGCGCGCGATGAATTCGGTGGTGGAAATTCCTCGGTTGGCGGCCAGGCGCGCGATTTCGTAGGGGTTCAACTGGATCTTCTTGTGCCGGCAGCAATGCAGGCAACGGTTGCAAGTGAAGCCAAACGTCGACTGGCGATTCAGATCGGTTCTACATAACGGCAGGGCCATAAGGGATTCCGGTTGTCTTGCGATCGGTCGTCGCCATCCCGGCGGCGGCGGAAATGCCATCGTCTTCGAATAGTGTAGTTATACAAGACATGGCTCGCTTGTCAAGGGAGCATTTCCCATTCTCCCGCCGCCCGATTCGCGACGCCGTTTTGCGCTTTCGAACCTCGCCGGGCAAGCCCGGTCGAACCAAGTCCGGCATCGCCAAAGGAGAACATCGTGCCCCAGATCCAAATCGCCGTCGTCGTCGGCAGCCTTCGCCGCGAATCCTTCAATCGCAAGTTCGCCGATGCGCTCATCCGGCTGGCGCCAGCCGAGTTCTCCTTCAAGCGTCTCGAAATCGGCGATCTGCCGCTATACAACCAGGACGACGACGCCAACCCGGCCGAATCGGTCAAACGCCTCAAATCCGAAATCCTGGCGGCGCAAGGCGTGATTTTCGTCACCCCGGAATACAACCGTTCGATCCCCGGCGTGCTCAAGAACGCCCTCGACCATGCTTCTCGCCCCTACGGCCAGAGCGCCTGGAAGGGCAAGCCGGCGGGCGTCATCGGCGTTTCGGTCGGCGCCATCGGCACGGCGCTGGCGCAGCAGCACCTGCGCAACATCCTCGCCTATCTCGACATGCCCACGTTGGGTCAGCCGGAAGCCTTCATTCAGGCCAAGGAAGACCTGTTCGATGAAAACGGCGACATCGGCGCGGCGAGCAAGCCCTTCGTACAAGGCTGGATGGACCAGTACGTCGCCTGGGTGAAGAAGCACGCCGCATGAGGCGCGGCGACGGCATGGCGGTTTCGCGCGGCGGTTGGCCGGTCGAGGGGATCACCCATGGATAAACGCGCCTTCCTCCAGGCCGCCCTCGCCGCCCCGGCGCTTGCCACCATCGAGCCGGCGCGCGCGGCCCCGCGGCGCGACGCCTGTCCCGTCCTGCTCACCGTTTCCGGCGACATCGCCAAGCCCAACCGCGGCGCCATGGACGATGCCCTGGACCAGTTGATGCACAAGCATGGCGTCAGCTTTCGCCAGGCGAGGACGTTTTCCGCCGCCGAACTTGCAGCGATGGCGCCAGCCACCATCCGCCCCACCCTCGAATACGACGCCAAGCGCCATGCGCTCAGCGGCCCGCCGCTAATGCAGGTGCTCGAAGCCGCCGGCGCGGCGAAAAGCGACCGCCACCGCATTTCGCTGCGCGCCATCGACGGCTACGCGGTTGAATTGAGCCTGGCGGATGTCCGCCGCCTCGGGCTTATCGTCGCCACCGCCATGGATGGCGTTCCCCTGCCGCTGGGTGGCCTCGGCCCGCTCTGGGCGGTCTGCGACGCGGATCGGGTTCCCGAGCTGGCGTCACGGCCGCTTGCCAGCCGCTTTGGCCAATGCCCGTGGGGCGTCTATTCGGTGCAGTTGCTCGATCCCCCGAGCGGTTAAGCAAGCCGGCGGGCGGGCTTGGCCCGGCAGGTCGCCCGCCCTGCCCTATAATCGGTTCTCCCTCCCTCGCCTTCCCACTCATGTTTCCGCGTCCCCAAGCCGCCACGTTCGACGTCCTTTGCGAGCGGTATGGAAAAAACTATAAATGGATGGCGCTCTTCATCATCGGCGTCGGCACGGTGGCGGGCGTGCTGTGCACCTCCAGCTTCAATGTCGCGGTCCCGGCGCTGACGCGGCAGTTCGGGCTCGGGCAGGACAAGGTGCAGTGGGCGATGACCGGGTTCATGACGGCCATGACGGTCGCCATGCTGCCGACTTCCTGGCTGCTGGATCGCCTCGGTTTTCGCTGCGTCTTCCTGTTGGCGCTGGCCACGCTCACCGTCGCCAGCGTTGCCGGCTTCTTCGCCCCGACTTTCCCGCTCGTCGTCCTCGCCCGCATCGTTCAAGGCGCCGCTGCCGGCGTGCTCCAGCCGATGGGCGTGCTGGCGCTGATGCGCCTCTTTCCGCCCGATACCCAGGGGCGGGCCTCGGGCATCCTCACCTTCAGCATTGCCTTAACGCCGGCAATTGCACCGGCGCTGGGCGGCGTGCTGCTCGACCGTTTCGGCTGGGAGGCGATTTTTCTGCTCGGCCTGCCTTTCGCCGCCGCGGCCGCGGTCGCGGCGATCTACCTCCTGCCGCGACCGCGCGAAATCATCAAAAAGCCGTTCGACTGGCTAGGATTGGGCTGGCTCACCCTGACCACCATCTCGCTCATCGAAGGCGTTTCCAGCCTGCAGCACAGCGGCCCGCTGTCGCCATGGACCCTCGGCCAGGGCAGCGCGGCGCTCGTCGCGGCCTTGCTCTTCGTCCGGCATTGCCGCCGCAGCCGGGCGCCCATCATCGAATTGCGGCTCTTCTGCCAGCGCACCTTCGCCTTGGGCACCATCGTTTCCTTTTCCTACGGGTTCGGCCTCTACGCCTCCACCTACATCATCCCGGTCTTTCTCCAGAATGCCCTCGCCTACACCGCCGGCGACGCCGGCATGGCGCTGCTGCCTTCCGGCATCGCCCTGGTGCTGACGCTGCCGCTCGCGGGCCGGATGGCGGACCGCTACTCGCCCAAGTGGGTCACCTTCGCCGGGCTGGTGGTTTTTGGTGGGTCGTTCCTGATTTTCTCCATCGCCGGCGGAAGCATCCTCTACCGCGAAATCATCATCGCCACCATCATCGGCCGCATCGGCCTCGGGCTCATCCTGCCGGCGCTCAACCTCGCCACCTTGCGCCACGTGGAAGCGCATCAGCTCGGGCAGTCGTCGGTGGTGATCAGCTATGCGCGGCAATTGGGCGGGGTCATGGGCGTGGCCATCATCGCCGTCTTCATCGAGTGGCGCGAATCGGTGCACGGCGTCGGCGTGCCGGGCGTCTACGTCGCTTATGCGCAAGCGTTCGCGCTGCTCACCGCCGTATTCGTGTTGGCGGTGATCGCCGCCTATTTCATGAAGGCGCAGCGCCAGCCGCCGGCCGATTCGACGCCATCCGCCGGCTGACGGCGAATCCGCCTCAGATCTGAATCACCAGCTCCGGCCGGAATCCGGTCGTTCCGGCTTCTCCGGGATAACCACGCTGATTGCTGACCAACCGGCAACCGCCGTCAGCATTGAGATCGATACTCCAATGCGTATGGCCGTGCATCCAGACGTCGATGCCGCCTTCCTCCATGAGCGGAGCAAGGTCGCTGACGAAATAGGGCGACAGCGCGCTGCCCTCGAAGCGTTCCGGTACGCAGGCCCGGTGCGGCCCAAAGTGCGTCACCACCACCGTCTTGCCGGCGAAGGGTTCGGCGAGCTTCTTGCGCAGCCAAGCCACGGAGGTCTGGTGGATGCGGGCGATGTCTTCCGGCTCAAGCGAGGCGCCGCCATGGGCGGCGATCACCGAAAAGTCGCGGATGCCCTTCTTGCCATCGGCCATGGCTTGCGTCACCGCTTCGCCTTCGCCGTGCAGGCAAAAGTCCGACCAGAGCGTGCAGCCGAGAAAGCGCGTGCCGTCGATGACTACTTCGTCGCGTTCCAGCAGATGCACGTTGCTCCCCGCCGCCCGCCGCCGCAACTCCGCCAGCAGGCCGAGATGCGCCCGGTAGTACTCGTGGTTGCCGACCACATAGACGACCGGCTGGCTGAAAGTCGCCTGCGCCCAATCGATGCCGTGGGTGTGGCGATGGATGTCGCCCGCCAGCACCACCACATCCGCCTCGCGAGCGCTGGCGGGCGGCTCCCAGGGGGCGATTTCGAGGTGGAGGTCGGAGAAAAGGCAGAGGTTCAAGGAGAGGCCCGTAAAAAAAGATCAATCAAGTTCAGTCGGCCGTCGCGGTGCCGAATGCAGCATCGGCCAACGATGTGGCCGTCATGCCGCGAGGCTTGGACAACGGACATGCTCTACGGTGCCGTCATTTCAACCTGACATCAAGCCCTCTGAGCTTGGCGTCAATGTCGATCGTCATTTTCGACAACACTTCCAGCGCCTCGTCGGCAAGCACGTCCGCGCCCGTATGCCCGAACAGCACTTGATCGCGGCGGTGGAGCAGTTCCCGGATTTCAGTTAGGTAGAGCGCTACGACGGATTCGATCACCGCATCGATCGCGGGATAGTCGGTCCGTAGAACCATGGTTTTGAGCAGCTTGGCGGTGGTGTCGGCGTTCAGCATCAAGTCGCCGGTGACCCAGCTATTGACGGTAAAAAGACTGACCGGGATTCCCTTGGCGTTGAAATCGATGCTCAGCAAATGGCGGGTGGCTCCCGGCCGCACGGGGCGGCCGGGGAACTGAGCGAACTCGCGATCCCTTCGCGAGCGGGTCCGCCCCGACCAGCGCTTCTGCCGCGCGAACAAATGGATATGGCCGTGCTCCGCTCCGCCGGGCCGGTCTTCCGGTGCGTGTGAGTGGTAAAACCATTGATAGCCGTTGTCGGCGTCGATGGCATCGTCTTCCGGGTAATGCGCCCATTGGCGAGGTTGTTCGCCTTGCAACAGGCCTTCGAAAAGATGTTCTCCCCGCCCGGCCAACGCCGCATATACCCGCAGTAAGCGCGAACCTGCGGCGGGCGCGGCGCTTCCGGCGTCGTCGTCACTGATCCGGTTGGCGCCCGCCATGCCCATCAGCTCTTGGGACCGCACTTCGGCCCGCATTTGGGGGCACATTCGCCGGCGTGGCATTTCTGCTTTTTCGAGGGCTGTTTCGGGCCGCACTTGCCGGCACATTTGGCGCCGCACTTCGGCATTTCGGCCTTGGGCTGGCATTTCGCCGAGCCTGGTACGTCTTCGGCGGCGGCCGGCAACGCCAATGTGGCGGCGGTCAGGGCGGCGATGGTGGCGAATTTGTGGGCTGCTTTCATGATGACTCCTTGGGGTTGATCGTTGATTTGAAGCCCGCAACGGACTTCCCCACAAAGAGGCGGGGGCGCATCAAACCGGTTCGCTTCAATAAAAATATTTTTTAGCGAACCGTTTTTACGCTTCGCCGCCTCTTAGTCGGTGTGATCGAGCAGGCAGATCCGAATCTCTTCGTCGATGGAATGAAGGGCAGGCCATCAGGCCCGCTTCATTGCGGGCTGGATGGTTACCATCGTCGGCGAGGAGCAAAAAGCATTTAAACCGGCCAAATACTGAATCCGGCCATTCACCAAGGAGTCATCATGAAAATCTGCGTCACCATCGCCGCCGCCGTCGCTCTCGCCGCACTGGCCTCTCTTGCTCGGGCGGGAGACATCAAGCCCTACACGCCCCAGGAATTCGACCAGCTCACCAACGCCGGCAAGCCGGTGGTCGTGGATGTGAGCGCGCCCTGGTGCCCGACCTGCAAGGCGCAAAAACCCATTATCGAAAGCCTGATGAAGGAACCCGCCTATCGGGACGTGACCTTGCTGGCGGTCGATTTCGATAGCGACAAAGCCGCATTGAAGCGTTTCAAGGTCAACATGCAGAGCACGCTGGTCGGTTTCAAGGGGACGGCGGAGGTCGGCCGTTCGGTGGGCGATACGACACGCTCCGGCCTGGAGGCGCTCATCGCCCGGACCGTGAAGTAATGGATTTCAGTGTCGGCGCCTACGCGTTCGGCTTGCTGGCCGGGCTGCTTTCCACCTTGTCGCCATGCGTGCTGCCGCTCATCCCTATACTGCTCGCCTCGGCCGCCAACGCTCATCCGCGCGCTCCGCTGGCGCTGGCCGGCGGCCTCGCCATCTCCTATGCCACGCTGGGTACCCTGCTCGCCTGGGCGGGAACGGCGCTCAACGTCGAGGCCGGCGTCTTCCGCAATGCCGGCGCGGCGGTGCTCGCCGTGCTTGGCCTGGTGTTGTTGTCCGCACGTTTGCAGCAGCGGTTTGCCACCGCCACTTCCGGGTTCGGGGATGCCGGCGGCCGTCTGTTGAGCCGGATTCAACCGGAGGGGCTGCGCGGCCAGTTCGTCATAGGACTGGTGCTGGGCGTGGTCTGGAGCCCCTGTGTCGGGCCGACCCTGGGCGCCGCCATCGTGCTCGCCAGCCAGGGCTCGCATCTGCCACAGGTTGCGCTGCTGATGGGCTTGTTCGGCATCGGTGCGGCGCTGCCGGTGGTGGCGCTGGCACAGGTATCGCGCGGCGCCATGGGCCGGTTGCGCGGCCGGCTGATGCTGGCCGGCAAGGGCGGCAAGACCCTGATGGGCTTCATCATGCTCGCCATCGCCGGATTGATCTTGAGCGGCGCCGATAAGCAATTCGAAGCCTGGATGGTCAGCCACTCGCCGGATTGGCTGACGGTACTCACCACGCGCTTTTGAGCCGAGGGTCGCACCGTCGAACCGAGGGTCATCGATGCGCCAAGACAAAATGTTTTCTCCGCTGCGCACCGTTTTGCCGCCTGCCCGCCTCTTAGTTGGCGAGGACTGTCCTCTAACCATTAGGAGATCACCATGTTCTATGTAAAAAACGTGCCGGGTTGGGAGCGCGCGATGCGCGTCGTTATGGGATTGCTGGCTTTGGGCTATGCTGTTGCCAACTGGGGCGGTTCCGGCCTCGCCGTCGGCATGGGAATCATGGGCGCGATGCTGGCCATGACGGGGCTGGTGGGTTTTTGTCCGATGTGCGCCCTGGTCGGGCGCAAGTCAAAACAGGAGCATTGAGCAATGGTGCAAGGCGGAGTGGAGCGCGAGAACCTGATCTTGTCGGCCCAGACCGGCGACCCCGCTGCCATCTCCCGTCTGCTGGCCGTCTGCCAGGCCGATGCCCGGCGCTATGCCTACAAGCACTGCCAGGTCAGCGACATCGACGATGCGGTGCAGGAATCGCTGCTCATCGTCTCGCGCAAGGTCAAAGCCCTGAAGGCGGCCGCCGCCTTCAGCGGCTGGCTCTTTACCGTCATCAAGCGCGAATGCCGCAAACTCGAACGCATGATGTTCCGCCACGACCCGCTGCCGGAAGAGGCCGCCGAGCAATTGCTGGCGCAGCGCACTGACGAAGCCTTGCGCCTCGATCTCGCCAATGCGCTGGAATCGCTCCCGGCGCATTATCTCGAGGTCGTCCTACTGCGCGATTTCGAGGAGCTGACCATCGCCGAGATTGCCGCGCGCCTGGATGAGCCGCAAGGGGCCATCAAGAGCCGCCTGCATCGCGCCCGGGAACTGGTCCGCGAATACATGCTGGATCAGGAGCAACCCACGCCGCGCCGCGTGCCGGCAGCGAACTGAACTACGGTGTGGACCGCACCGCTGGTTGCGGGGAGCCTCGGATGATTGCAAGATTGGCTGCCCCCAACATGGCGTCAGGCCGTCATCAGGCAAGTCGGACAGGCGCATCGCCGAAGGGTTTGAATTCGATGCGCAAGGCTCGGTCATATGCTGGCGATGTATGCCGCTGGATGTTTACGCTTGGAGATCTCTCATGACTCAAAACACGCCGCCGGCGGCTGTCGTTGCCGCCGAACTCCCGCCCCGGCAAAAACCCTCGAACTACCCCGAGCCGTTCGCCACCTGGATGCGGGGAAGGGTGAAGCGCCCGCTCGGCGAGTGCTTCGGCCTTACGAATTTCGGCGTCAATCTCACCACCCTGCCGCCCGGGCAGGCTTCCGCCCTGCGCCATGCGCATACGCGGCAGGACGAATTCATCTACATCCTAACCGGCCACCCGACGCTCATCGACGACAACGGCCCCACCCCGCTCGCGCCCGGCATGTGCGCCGGTTTCAAGGCCGGGACAGGCAATGCCCATCAACTCGTCAATCAATCCGACGAGGACGTCGTCTATCTCGAAGTCGGCGACCGCTCGGCGGACGATGAGGCCACCTATCCGGACAACGACATCGCCGCGCGCCTCGAAAACGGAAAATGGGTGTTCATCCACAAGGACGGAACGCCGTACTGATCGCCTCGCCTTTCGCCGGAGACCGCCATGTTTTCTCACATCTACATTGGCATCAGCGACTTCGATCGCGCCTTCGCTTTCTACAGCCGTTTGATGGAATGCCTCGAAGTCGAAGCGCGCTTCTGCGACCCCGCCAAGCCCTGGGCGGGCTGGCAGTCCGCACCGGAACCGCGGCCGCTCTTCCTCATCGGCAAGCCCTACGATGGCCAGCCGCACGCGCCGGGCAACGGGCAAATGGTGGCCTTACTGGCGAAAAACCGAAAGGTCGTCGACGAAGCCCATGCCATCGCCCTCGCCCACGGCGGCCGCTCGGAAGGCGCACCCGGACTGAGGCCGCACTATCACGAGCACTACTACGGCGCCTATTTCCGGGACCCCGACGGCAACAAGCTCTGCGTCGTTTGCCACGAACCGGAGGCGTGATGTTTCTCCGTCCGCGCCCCGCCGCGGTGGCAGCCGCGCCGGGGTCGGGCGCTCAAATGGTCGCCATGTCGATCACGAAGCGGTATTTGACGTCGCTCTTCAGCATGCGCTCGTAGGCGGTGTTGATGTAATCCATGGGGATCATCTCGATATCCGAGACCAGGCCATGCTCGGCGCAGAAATCCAGCATTTCCTGCGTCTCGCGGATGCCGCCGATGAGCGAGCCGGCCAGGCTGCGGCGCTTGAAAATGAGGTTGAATACCTCGGAGGAAGGATGCGGGTCCGCCGGCGCGCCGACCAGGGTCATCGTGCCGTCCCGCTTCAAGAGCTGCAGATAGACGTCCAACTGGTGCGGCGCCGCGACGGTGTTGAGGATGAAATCCAGCGTCGCCGTGCGCGCCTTCATCTGCTCGCGGTCGGTGGAGATGCAGACCTCGTCGGCGCCCAGTCGCTTGCCGTCCTCCACCTTGCTTTTCGAGGTGGTGAATAGCACCACATGCGCCCCCATGGCGTGGGCGATCTTCACCGCCATGTGCCCGAGCCCACCCAGGCCGACGATGCCGACCTTCATCCCCGGCCCCACCTTCCAGTGGCGCAGCGGCGAATAGGTGGTGATGCCCGCGCAGAGCAGCGGCGCCACGGCGGCGAGGTCCTTGAGCTCGTGCTTGATTTGCAGGGCGAAGGATTCCTTGACGACGATGGTCTGCGAATAGCCGCCATAGGTGTTCTCGCCGCCGAAGACCGGGCCGTTGTAGGTGCCGGTGAAGCCGTTCTCGCAATACTGCTCCTCGCCTTCCGCGCAAGGGGCGCAGTGCCCGCAGCTATCCACCATGCAGCCGACGCCGGCGAGGTCGCCCACCTTGAAGTTCTTCACCGCGCTGCCCACCGCCACCACACGGCCGACGATCTCATGGCCCGGCACCGAGGGATAGAGCGTGTTCTTCCATTCGTTGCGAGCGGTGTGCAGGTCGGAGTGGCAGACGCCGCAATAGAGGATCTCGATCTGTATATCGTCCGGGCGCGGCGCGCGGCGTTCGATTTCGAAGGGGGCAAGCGCGCTTTGGGCATCCTGCGCGGCGTAGGCTTTGGCTTTGGTCATGAAAGCTCCTTGGATGGGATCAAATGGTTGCGCCGGGCGTCGATTGCAACGCCGCCCGCGCCGCCATCTGCGGAAAATTAAGAATCACGCTGTTCGGTTAGACCGGCGAAGGGTGATCGGTTCATGAGCGTAGGCAGCAAAAAGGGAGCCGCCGGCTCCCCTTTGCTTGGATGCAACCGCCGCTCGCCGATGGCGGCGAGCGCCGCAAAAGACAGCGCCTCGCGGCCGCCTACTTCTTCTCTATCGCCGGCAAAAACACCGTCAGCACGCCGATCAGCGGCAGGTAAGCGCACACCCGATAGACCGTCGTGATACTCGTCGCATCCGCCAGTTGCCCCAGCAGGGCAGCGCCGATGCCGCCCATGCCGAAGGCGAAGCCAAAAAAGAGGCCCGAGATGGCGCCCACCTTGCCCGGCAGCAATTCCTGCGCATAGACCAGAATCGCCGAAAAGGCGGAGGAGAGGATCAACCCGATCACCACCGAAAGCACGCCGGTCCAGAAGATACCGACATGCGGCAGCAGGAGCGTGAAGGGCGCAACGCCGAGGATGGAACCCCAGATCACGCGCTTGCGGCCGATGCGGTCACCGATCGGGCCGCCGACCAAGGTGCCCGCCGCCACGGCGAAGAGAAAGACGAAGAGGTAAAGCTGCGCCTGCGTCACCGTCAGGCCGAATTTGCTGATCAGGTAGAAGGTGTAATAGCTGCTGAGGCTGGACATGTAGAAGAACTTGGAGAAGACGAGCAGGCCGAGGATGGCGAGCGACCAGCCGATCTGGCGGCGCGTCAGCCCGTTGCCGGCGTGCGCCTTCATGCGCTTGCGGAAATTGGCGACGTGCTGGCTGGACCAGCGCCCGACGAAGCTCAGCACGACCACCCCGATCAAGGCGAACAACGAAAACCAGGCAGCGCTGCTCTGCCCGTGCGGCACGATGATGAGCGCCGCCAGCAGCGGGCCGATGGCCGAACCGAGATTGCCGCCGATCTGGAACAGCGATTGCGAAAGGCCGGGCCGGCTGCCCGCCGCCATGCGGGCGACGCGCGAAGATTCCGGGTGGAAAACCGAGGAGCCGATGCCGATCAGCATCGCCGAAACCAGCACCGCGCTGAAACTGCCCGCCTGCGAGAGCGAGAGCAGCCCGACCAGAGTGAAGCCCATGCCCACCGGCAGCGAATACGGCTTCGGTCGGTGGTCGGTATAAAGGCCGATTAAAGGCTGCAGCAGGGAGGCGGTGAGCTGGTAGGCCAGTGTGATCATGCCGATCTGGCCGAAGGAGAGGTTGAGGCCCAGTTTCAGCAGCGGGTAAATGGCGAGCAGCACCGACTGCATCATGTCGTTCAGCAGGTGCGAAAAGCTGATGGCGGCGATCACCGGGTAGGTGGTGGCATTGAGCGCATCGGCCGGTGGCGGCGACGTAAGGCTGGTTTCGGCGGTGAGGGTCTTTTCCATGGGCCAATCTCGATTTCTGGATAAACAGTCTAAAATGACCGCTCATCGCATGTCTGGACAAAAAATATCGTGAATTGGACAACACCCGGCGCCGCCATGGGCTGCCATGACGACGAGCACCAGACCCTGCCGCATCCGGTCACCGCCAAAGCGCGCAACTACCAGAGCGGCGCCACGCCCGCGCACAGCCATCCCCGGGCGCAACTGGTCTATGCCGGCAGCGGCGTCATGCGCGTGGAAACCGACGCCGGGTGCTGGGTGGTGCCGCCGGTGCGCGGCGTCTGGATTCCCGCCAACACCACGCATCGGGTCAGCATGCTGGGCGCGGTGGAAATGCGGACCCTCTACATCCGCCCCGACGCCGCCCCCGGCCTGCCCGACAGTTGCTGCCTGATCGAAGTCAGCCCGCTGCTGCGCGCCCTCATCCTTGCCCTGATCGACGAACCGCTGGCCTACGACCGCGCCGGCCGCGCCGGCCAGATCGCCGCCTTGGTGCTGAGCGAACTGCGTTTCCTCAAAATCCCGGCGCTGCACCTGCCCATGCCCGGCGAAGCCCGCCTCCACCGACTCTGCGAAGAACTGGTCGACAACCCGGACAGCCGCGAAACCCTGGAAACCCTGGCCGAACAGCAAGCCACCAGCAGCCGCACCCTCGCCCGCCAATTCCAGCGCGCCACCGGCATGAGCTTTCGCCAATGGCGCCAACAGGCGCGCCTGGTCGAAGCGCTCGGCCACCTCGCCAACGGCGTGCCCGTCGCCTTGGTGGCGGAAAAGCTCGGCTACCGCAGCGCCAGCGCCTTCACGGCCATGTTCAAGAGGACGCTAGGCGTGGAGCCGCGGCGGTATTTTTCGGGGGAGTTGGTGGGTAGGGCGGCTTAGGGGCCGGCCGGATGTTTCTGACAGCCTTGTTGGTTAGGACGCTGATAGCTTCTCGGCCAAAGCTAACTTCGACTAACTCAATTGGCCGTTTCAGAACGTTAAGACTGCCATTGGATGGTTCGGGAGATAATAGCGTTGCTATTAACTGCTTAGTTAGCTAAACTTACATAGCCCCTTTGCCTAAGGCTTTGGAGCGTGGCTGCGCCTCAGTCGCCGTTAAGACTGGGGCATTTTCTTTTCTACTTCCCGTCTTTCCGCGTTTCTAGCAGAGCGCCCGCTTCCTTGCATCTGGTCAGGTAGTCGTGGTCTGAAGAGGCAAAGGCGGTGACAAATTGAAAAGGCTTCCCCGGCTTATCCGGGTTATCCAAAACCACTACATACCGCTCTTCGCACACCACGAATGTGCGCCGTTTCTTAGCGCGGCCACGGCTATCCGTTTTCAACTGGTTATAACGTTGCACTGTGCCCTTTTTACCAGCCAAGACTTCCTTGATCCAGAGCATTCGCTTGGCTCGACTCACCGAAAAAGCATCGTGGTCTAAGCCTTCTCGGTAGCCTGAGGTGGATGAGAATGCATGATTGAAGGCGTGTGCCGAAAAATTGACCTGTGCCTTCGTCCAATCTTGGAAGATTCGCTTCGATCCGTCAGGTTCGTAGACATATGTCTCCAAATACACCCGTCGGTAAGCCTCGATTAATTCATCGTCGGTCAGCCCTTCGAACAGCAAAAAGGGCCACAGTGGTTCATGCGGCACTACTGCCTCCCGCACCACTTAAATACGTTGAACTTGGCTTCGTTTGGCCCTGTGGCGAAATGCAGCGATCTTTTGCCAAGCCCCTGTGCGAGAGCTTCGCAGAACTTGAGTTTGGCGTTACTGCCTTGGCGATTATTCCACTGATAACCAACCGCGCCGATCAGGAGATCGGTCATTTGAACTAAAGGCTGGGTCTGGGACTCGACGGGTTCCAGGCACTCGATCTTGGCCCTGCCTGTCAGCTTGCGCATGAGGACGTCACGCAGGGTGATGAAGCGCCCCCTGTCACTGTTCTGCTGCCAGTCTAGGAAGATGCGATAATTTTCGCCGGGGTCCAACCAATGTACCAACAGCTGGTAGTAGAGCTTGTAGAAGCCGATTTCAGCGCTGCCGTCGTTGTACTTTTCATGATCAAGCGTCGTTCGATCAGCAACGATGCACCTGAAGCTAAATTCAGGCCGATTCAGAAACAACCTTTGGATAGCGAGGTAGAACTCTAATCGATTGGGAGAAACTTTGCTCCAGCCTATCTCCCCCTGCGTTTTATGCAGCGCTCGTAGGCGGTGTATCTCGTGAACAAGTTCGCGCTTCGTGTCACGGGGGCAACATAACGCACCGATTACAGCATACCGATCTGATGGGTCAGAGGTATGCCGGCTCTCATCGCAATAAATATTGAATTCGGTGGGGGTGGGTGGTATGTCGCTCATTACGTCTATAGTTTTCTAGCTCCAGCAGGCTCGCCCGTATCTATTTCGTCACACCGTGATGCAATCAATGGATAGTACGCTGAATAGCAGGTAAGTAGAATTGTTGCCTTATCTAGAACATCATTTCAACGGCGGCCTTACCCGAAAAGCATAAAACCCAAAAGAACAAAGCCCGGCGATTGCCGGGCTTTGTCCATCTGTCCGCAGGCTTCATGCCTGCCCGACCGACTCGTTACCAACACTCATCACCAATTCGGATCGCGCTCCGGCGTCGAGGTGATCTTGTGGATGGAGAGGTCGGCGCCGTTGTATTCCTCTTCCTGGCTTAGCCGGATGCCGAACATGGCCTTGAGCGCGCCGTAGACGATGGTGCCGCCGGCGAGGGCGATGGCGATGGCGAGCAGGGTCATGAGGAGTTGCGGCATGAAGGCGATGCCGCCGGCGCCGCCCAGGGACTTGGAACCGAAGATGCCGGCGGCGATGCCGCCCCAGGCGCCGCAGAGGCCGTGCAGGGGCCAGACGCCGAGCACGTCGTCGATCTTCCAGCGGTTTTGCGTGAGCGTGAACATGATGACGAAAAGCGCGCCGGCGATGCCGCCGACCGCCAGTGCGCCGATCGGATGCATGACGTCCGAGCCGGCGCAGACGGCCACCAGGCCGGCGAGCGGGCCGTTGTGGACGAAGCCGGGATCGTTGCGGCTGAGGAAGAGCGCCACCAGCGTTCCACCGACCATGGCCATGAGCGAGTTGAGCGCCACCAGGCCGGAGATTTTGTCGATGGTCTGGGCGCTCATGACATTGAAGCCGAACCAGCCCACGGCCAGAATCCACGCACCCAGCGCCAGGAAGGGGATGGATGAGGGCGGGTGGGCGGAGATGCCGCCGGTCTTGGTGTAGCGGCCATGGCGGGCGCCGAGCAGGAGCACGGCGGGCAGGGCAATCCAGCCGCCCATGGCGTGCACCACGACGGAGCCGGCGAAATCGTGAAACTCTTCGCCGAAGCTGGCCTTGAGCCAGG